>JBFIYM010000155.1:0-10662 GCA_041605395.1 Myxococcota bacterium
CCTGCCCGACCTGGCCGCCCACGTGCGCGGCTGCCCGAGCCTGCGTCTGCGCGGCCTGATGACGGTGCCGGCGGCCAGCGCGGACGCCGAGGCGGCGCGCCCCGCCTTCGCGGCGCTCCGCCGCCACCGCGATGCCTTGTGCGCCGCGACGCCAGGCCTCACCCTGCCGGTGCTCTCGATGGGCATGTCGGCCGACCTCGAGGTGGCGATCGAAGAAGGGGCCACGCGGGTCCGGGTGGGCACCGCCCTGTTCGGACCGCGGGAGGAACGATGAAACTGGAGGACGTGCGGATCGGCTTCCTCGGGGGCGGCGCGATGGGCGAGGCCCTCGCGGCGGGCGTGCTGGCCGCCGGTGCCACACCCGCTTCGGTGCGCGCGGCCGACCCCGACCCGTCCCGCTGCAAGGCCCTCGAGCAGACGCTCGGAATCGCGGCGGGTGCCGACAACGCCGCGGTCGTGGGCGAGAGCGACGTCGTGGTGCTGGCCGTCAAGCCGGGCCTCGTCGGCGGCGTGCTCGAAGCCCTCGGCGGCGCCACGGCGGCGGCGCTGGCCCGCCCACTCTGGGTCTCGATCGCCGCCGGGGTTCCGCTCGCCGCGCTCGGCGCAGCGCTACCGGCCGGCGCGCGCGTCGTGCGCGCCATGCCGAACACCCCCGCGCTGGTCCGTGCGGGCGCGACGGCCTTCGTCGCGAACGCGGCCTGTGAGGCGCGCGACCGGACGCTGGCGCGTGCCCTGTTCGAGGCGGTCGGCGTCGCCTGGGAGGCACCCTCCGAGGGCCTGCTCGACGCGGTCACCGGGCTCTCGGGCAGCGGGCCCGCCTACGTGTTCGTGCTGCTCGAGGCGCTCGGCGACGCCGGCGTCCGCATGGGCCTGCCGCGGGATGCCGCCTCGCTGCTCGCCACGCAGACCGTGCTGGGCGCGGCGCGGCTGGCCCAGGAGAGCGGCCGGCACCCGGCGGCGCTCAAGGACCAGGTGACCTCTCCGGGAGGCACCACCATCGCGGGCCTCGAGCGGCTGGAGGCCGGGGGCTTCCGCGCCGCCCTCTACGAGGCGGTCGCGGCCGCCACGCGCCGTTCCCGGGAGCTCGGGCGTGCCTGAGCTCCCGCCTCAAGGACCACCCGCCAACCGTCGAAACTTGCAGTGGAAGCCGCCGTCCGGAACGTTCCCCGGACACGGGAGAACGCCGTGAGACTCACGCCCCTCGACATCCAGAACCACCGCTTCGCCACCCGCCTGCGGGGCCTCGACCCCGTCGAGGTGGAGAGCTTCCTCGCGCTGCTCGCCGAGGACTACGAGGCCCTGCTGCGCGAGCGCGACGCCCTCGCCGATCGGGTCCGCACCCTCGAACGTCGCGTCGAGGACCTCTCGCAGAACGAGAAAATCCTTCAGGAGACCCTGATTACGGCCCAGACCCTGAGCGAGGACCTGAAGCGCACCGCGATGAAGGAATCCGAGGTCCTGGTCTCCGAGGCGGAGGTCAAGGCGGAGAAGGTGCTCGACGCGGCCCATCGGCGCGCAGCCAAGCTCGCGGAGGACATCCGCACCATGCGCGCGCTGCGCGGGCGCCTCTCGGCCGCGCTGCGCCAGACGCTCCAGACGCACCTCGCGATGCTCGAGACGCTGAGCCAGGACGGTGACGAGGAGGCCGAGGCCGAGAAGGTCGCCTACCTGACGCGCCCGAAGGGCAAGTGAGCCGGGGGCGGAGCCGGAAACTGAAACGGCGTTTCGGGGAGTTGGCGAAGACGGGGTGATTCGGATACCCAGACGAGCCGACCGGAACTGCCCAGCGAGGAGCCGTGCCATGCCGATCTACGAATATGCCTGCAAGGGATGTGGCCACGAGTTCGAGCGCGAGCAGCGCATCACCGAGGCGCCGATCAAGAAGTGCCCGAGCTGCCGCGCCCTGAAGGCCCGGCGCCAGATCTCCCGCACCGCCTTCGTGCTGAAGGGCGGCGGCTGGTACAGCGATCTCTACGCGGCCCCGAAGGCGGACAAGTCGGCGGGCGAGGAGAAGGCCCCCGAGAAGACCGACGCGAAGCCGGCCGCCGACAGCAAGCCCGCGGGCGACGGCAAGAAGGCGGAGACGAAGGGCGACGGCGCACCGTCGGCGCCGAAGGGCGGCAAGGGGAAGCAGGCCGCCGCCTGACCCGCGGAAGAACGGCCGCCCGACCCTCGGAAGAAGCGGCGCCCCGACCCCAGGGCCGCGGGGGAAGAAGCCCGCCGCCCGACGGTTATACTCGCCCCTCCTTCGCCGGGGGGCGCGTTTCGTGAAGGCCGCTGCAGGACCGATCCAGACCGTCGTCGTGGACGGCCTCGCGCTCGCGCAGGAGCTGCGGGCGCAGATGGCGAGCGACGTCGAGGCGCTCGTCGCGGCCGGACGCCGCGCGCCGTGCCTCGCGGTCGTACTGGTCGGCGACGACCCCGCGAGCGCGTCCTACATCAAGGGCAAGCGCCGGGCCTGCAAGCGCGTCGGGATGGAGTCCGTCGAGCACAATCTCGCCGCCGCGACCTCGCAGGCCGAGCTCCTGGCGCGCATCGACGCGCTCAATCGCGACGACAGCGTCGACGGCATCCTGGTCCAGCTCCCGCTCCCGCAGGCGATCGCGCCGAACGAGGTGGCCTCCGCCATCGCACCGGAAAAGGACGTCGACGGCGTCGGCCCACTGAACGCCGGGCGGCTACTGATGGGAGAGCCCGGCCTGTTCCCGTGCACGCCGCTCGGCATCCTCGAGATCCTCGACCGCCACGGGGTGTCCCTCGAAGGCGCCCACGCCGTCGTGATCGGCCGCAGCATGATCGTGGGCAAGCCCGTCTCGCTCCTGCTCCAGCGCCGCAACGCCACGGTCACCATGTGCCACTCGCGCACGCACGACCTCGCGGGGCTGTGCCGCCAGGCCGACGTCGTGGTCTCGGCCGTCGGCATGCCGCGCCTCGTGAAGGCCGACTGGGTGCGTCCCGGCGCCGCCGTGATCGACGTGGGCGTGACCGAGGTGGACGGCGAGATCGTGGGCGACGTCGACACCGAAGGGGTCCAGGGGGTCGCGGCGCTGGTCACCCCGCACCGCCGCGGCGTCGGCCCGATGACCATCACGATGCTGCTCCGCAATACCCTGCTGGCCTACCGCGAGCGCTGCGGCGCGTGAGCGCCCTCGCCCGCACGCCGCTGTTCGAGACGCATCGCGCGCTCGGTGCGCGCCTGGTTCCGTTCGCCGGCTTCGAGCTGCCCGTCCAGTACACCTCGATCCTGGCCGAGCATGCGGCCGTGCGCGAGCACGCGGGCCTGTTCGACGTCTCCCACATGGGCCAGCTCCACTTCCACGGGCCGGGCGCGGTCGCCGCCGTCGAGTGGCTGGTGACCTGCCCGGTCGCCACGCTCCGCCCAGGGCGCGTGCGCTACGGCTGCCTCTGCAACGAGGGCGGCGGCGTCGTGGACGACGTGACGGTGTACCGCGTGGCGGAGGACCACCTGTTCCTCTGCGTGAACGCCGCCAACGTGGAGAAGGACTACCGCTGGGTGGTGCGCCACAGCCCCGCATCGGTCGAGGTGCAGAACCGGAGCGCGCAGACGGCACTGCTCGCGCTCCAGGGGCCCGCGTCCACGGCGGTCCTCGCCGCGGCCGGGACCACGCCCGACCCCGCCGAGCTGCCGCGCTTCGCGTTCGCGCCGACGAAGCTCGCCGGCACCGAGGCGCTGGTGTCGCGCACCGGCTACACGGGCAGCGACGGCTTCGAGCTCTACTGCGAAGCGGGCGACGCCGTCGGCCTGTTCGAGGCCCTGCTCCGGGCGGGCCGGGAGCACGGGCTGGCCCCGGCCGGTCTCGGGGCCCGCGACACGCTCCGCCTCGAGGCGGCGCTGCCCCTCTACGGCCACGAGCTCGACGACACCACCTCCCCGCTCGAGGCGCGCCTGGACCGCTTCGTGAAGCGAGGGGGCGCTCCGTTCCTCGGAGGCGAGGCCATCGAGCGCCGCCGGGCCGCCGGCCACGCCCGCCTGCTGATCGGCTTCGAGCTGCTCGAGCGCGGCGTCGCGCGGGCCGAGCACGCCATCGCACACGAAGGCGTCCCCGTCGGTGTGGTGACCTCCGGCGCACCATCGCCGACGCTCGGAAAATCGATCGGCCTCGGCTACGTTCCGCCCGCCCTCGTCGAGCCTGACACGCGTCTGGAAGTGAACGTGCGCGGCCGTGCGGTCGCCGCGCGGGTCGTCGAGACGCCGTTCGTACGAGCTCCGGCGCGGGCCGCAACAACGAGGTGACGGGTTCGTGGCCGAGACCGAAATTCCCCGGGATCTGCGCTACACGCGCGAGGACGAATGGGTCCGCATCGAAGGCGAGCGGCTGGTGGTCGGGGTGACCGACTACGCACAGCAGCAGCTCGGTGACGTGGTCTTCCTGGAGCTCCCCGAGGTCGGCGCCAACATCGAGCGCGGCGAGGCGTTCGGCGTGATCGAGTCGGTCAAGGCGGTCGCCGACCTGTTCGGGCCGGTCACCGGCCGCGTCGCGGAGGTGAACGCCCTCCTCACCGACCAGCCGGAGCTGGTGAACGCAGACTGCTACGGCGACGGCTGGATGCTCGTGATCGAGCCGGACGACCCCGCGGAGATCGAAGAGCTGCTGAGCGCATCGGCCTATCAGCAGCACGTGAAGGACCGGGCCGAGTAGGGTCGCGCTGCGCTACCTCCCCCACACCGAGGACGACGTCCGACAGATGCTCGCCCGCATCGGGCTCGAGCGCCTGGAGGAGCTGTTCGCTGCGCTCCCCTCCGGCCTGCGCCTGGCGCGCGGCCTGAAGGTTCCGGAGGGCCGCGCGGAGCAGGAGGTGCTCGCGCAGCTGATGGCGCTGGCGGCGCAGAACGAGCACGCGCAGGCGGGGCCCTGGTTCCTCGGGGCCGGCTGCTACGCACACTTCCTGCCGAGCGCGGTCGATGCGCTGGTGTCGCGTGCCGAGTTCACGACGTCGTACACGCCCTACCAGGCGGAGATCAGCCAGGGCACGCTCCAGGCGATCTTCGAGTGGCAGACGATGCTCTGCGCCCTCACCGGGCTCGACGTCGCGAACGCCTCGATGTACGACGGCGCCTCCGCGACCGCCGAGGCGGCGCTGATGGCGATGCGGGTCACGCGGCGGCGCAAGGTCGCCGTCTCCGCCGGCCTCCACCCGAGCTACCGGCAGGTGCTCGAGACCTACCTGCGCGGCCTCGACGCCGAGCTGGTGACGCTGCCCCGCGGCGCCGACGGACGCTCGACCGCAGCCGGCGCCGGCATCGACGGGGAGACCGCCTGCTGGATCGTGCAGCAGCCCTCCTTTCTGGGCTGCGTCGAGGATCTCGCCGCGGCCGCGGCGACCGCCCACGACGCCGGCGCGCTCCTGGTCGTGACGCTCAGCGAGGCCCTCTCCCTGGCGCTGCTGGCGGCCCCCGGCGACCTCGGAGCCGACCTCGTGTGCGGGGAGGCGCAGAGCTTCGGCGTGCCGATGAGCTTCGGCGGCCCGCACCTGGGCTTCCTGGCGGCGAGGAGCGCGCACCTGCGGCAGCTCCCCGGGCGCCTGGTGGGCCAGACCGTCGACGCCGAGGGCAAGCGTGGCTTCGTGCTCACCCTCTCGACGCGCGAGCAGCACATCCGGCGCGAGCGCGCGACCTCGAACATCTGCACGAACCAGGGTCTGTGCCTGATGATGGCCACGGTGTACCTGGCGCTGCTCGGGCGGCACGGCCTGCGCGAGCTGGCGGAGCTCAACCTCGCCAAGGCCGAGTACGCGAAGGGTCGGGTGCGCCAGACCCCCGGGCTCTCGCTCCCCCTCGACGCCCCGAGCTTCAACGAGTTCGTGATCGGGCTCTCGGAGCCGGCCGACGCGGCGCTCGCGCGCGCGCGGGCGGCCGGCGTCGTGGCGGGCCTCGACCTCGCCGCCCATGCCCCCGAGCTCGGGCCGGCCGTGCTGTTCTGTGCCACCGAGCTCGCCTCCCGCGAGTCCATCGATCGCGCCATCGCCCTGCTGGCCGGGAGGAGCTCGTGAGCCGCAACGCCGGACCCGGCCTCGGCTACGAGGAGGCGCTGCTCTTCGAGCGCAGCCGGCCCGGCCGACGCGGCGCGGAGCTGCCGACCAGCGACGTCCCGCGCGTCGACGCCCGGGCGCTCCTCGGCGGGGCCGTGCGCGACGACCTGCCGGGGCTGCCGGAGCTCTCCGAGGTCGACGTCGTCCGGCACTTCACCCGGCTCTCGACCTGGAACGCCGCGGTGGACCTGGGGCTCTACCCGCTCGGCTCCTGCACGATGAAGTACAACCCGAAGCTGAACGAGCGCGTGGCCCGCCTGCCCGGCTTCGCCGCCGCGCACCCCCTCTCGCCGGCGGAGCAGGTGCAGGGACTGCTCGCCCTCTTCTACGACCTGGAGCAGCTGCTGGCCGAGATCGCGGGCATGGACCGCGTGACGCTCCAGCCCGCGGCGGGTGCGCAGGGGGAGCTGGCCGGGATCATGATGATCCGCGCCTACCACGAGGCGCGCGGGGAGAAGCGCCGCAGCGTGCTCGTGCCCGACTCGGCGCACGGCACCAACCCGGCGAGCGCCGCGCTGAACGGCTACCGGGTCGTCTCCGTCGCTTCGGGCGCCGACGGGTTCCTGCACCCCGAAGCCGTGGGCGCCGCCATGGACCCTTCGGTGGCCGCCCTGATGATCACCAACCCGAACACGCTGGGCCTCTTCGAGCGCCACATCGCCGAGATCTGCGAGATCGTCCACGCGAAGGGAGGGCTGGTCTACGGCGACGGCGCGAACCTGAACGCCCTGCTCGGCATCGCGCGACCGGGGGACATGGGCATCGACGTGATGCACATGAACCTGCACAAGACCTTCTCGACGCCCCACGGCGGCGGCGGCCCGGGCGCCGGGCCGGTCGCGGTGAAGGCGCCGCTGGCACCGCACCTGCCGATTCCGGTGGTGGTCCGCAACGACGGCGGTTACGCGTGGAGCGAAGACCTGCCGGGCAGCATCGGACGCCTCCACGGACACCACGGCAACGTCGGCATGCTGCTGCGCGCCTACGCCTACATCCTCTCGCTCGGCGCCGAGGGCCTCACCCGCTGTGCCGAGCTCGCCGTCCTGAACGCGAACTATCTGCTGGCCCGGCTCGGCGACGCCTTTCACGTGCCCTACCCGGGCACGGTCATGCACGAGTGCGTGCTCTCCGACCGCGGCCTCGCGGACACCGGGGTCACGACGATGGACGTGGCCAAACGGCTGATCGACCACGGCTATCACCCACCCACGATCTACTTCCCGCTGATCGTCCCCGGCGCGCTCATGATCGAGCCCACCGAGAGCGAGAGCCTCGAGGGCCTGGATCGCTTCGCGGACACGCTGCTCGCGATCGCCGAGGAGGCGCGTCGCGACCCCGAGACCGTCCGCTCCGCGCCGCACCACACCCGCCTGCGCCGGCTGGACGAGACCCTCGCTGCGCGCCGGCCCGTACTCCGATGGCAGCCCGACGAAACCTCGCGCTGAGCGCGCTGCTGGCCCTCGGCCTGGCCTGCGCACAGAGCGCGGAATCCACGAGTCCACTCCAGCGCCTGGTCGAGGTCTCCCCCGCCCAGGAGCGCGCGATGGGCGCGCAGCTCGACCGCTGGGTCCGCGAGAACCTGAAGCTCGTCGACGACCCCATCGTGCTGGCGCTGATGAACGACCTCGGCCAGTCGCTGGTGCGCCGCGTGGAGCCCCAGCCGTTCGTCTACCGCTTCCGCGTGGTGGTCGATCCGACCTTGAACGCATTCGCGGGCCCGGCCGGCTACATCTACTTCCACACCGGCCTGATCCTGACCGCCGGCTCGGTGGACGAGCTGGCCGGCGTGATGGCCCACGAGATCGCTCACGCCAAGCGCAGCCACGTGGCGCGCTCGATCGAGAAGGCGACGGTTCCCGACCTGCTGGCGAAGCTGCTGGGCGTCGGCGTGGCCGTGGCGGCCGACGCCCCGGAGGCGCTGATCGCCGCCGAGGGGGTGAGCGCCAGCCTGCAGCTGGCCTACAGCCGCGAGCTCGAGGCCGAGGCCGACGAGGTCGGCACGGCGTTCCTGGTGCGGGCCGGCTTCGACCCGATGGGCATGGCCGTGTTCTTCGAGCGGCTCGGCGCCCAGAAGGCGCCCGACCTCGGCTTCGAGATCCCCCCCTACCTGCGCAGCCACCCGCAGGTCGCGACCCGGCTCGACGCGGCCGTGGAGCGCGCCCGCAAGACCACCATCGCCGGCGAGGCGGACCCCGCCCTGCGGGCGTCGTTCCCGCGGCTCCAGGTGCGGCTCACCCGGGTGCTCGAGAGCGGCCGCACCACACTGCGCACGGACCACCCGGCACCGGATCGCGCGCTGAGCGGCGCGGCGCTGGCGCAGGCGGAGGAGCAGGTCGAGAGCGGCCGCCTCGACGCCGCCATCGCCACGCTCGAGGCGGCCGAAGCGCGCGAGCCGTACGACGCCCGCCTGCCGTTCCGCCGTGGGGAGCTGCTCCGCCGCCAGGAACGCCGCGAGGACGCCATCGCGGCGTGGCGGCGGGCGCTGGCGCTCGATCCCCAGGTGGCGCTGACGTACTACCAGATCGGCCGTGCCTACCAGGAGCTCGGCGACCGCGTGAATGCGGTGTTCTATCTCGAGCAGGCGGAGCGCCGCTTCGAGCCGGGCGGGACGGGGCGGCAGCGCGCCGAGCGCCTGGTCCGCGTGCTGACCCATCCGGTCCTCGCCGAGGCGGGGACGGCCGACGGCGCGTCGGGCTCGGGCACCGACACCCCCGCCGGCAACTCGCGCGAGATCTTCGAGCGCAGCGCGCCCCGCGTCCTGTGGTGGGCGCGTCTCGAGCCCGAGTGGGGGCCGCGCGCGCGGGACGTCCGGGTGCGCTGGACCGACCCCAGCGGCCGCGTCGTCCAGGAGCACCCCCCGCAGGCCAAGCGGGGCACGCTGCGGGCGGAGCTCACGCTCGATGCGCCGCAGCCCGGCATCTGGCAGGTCGAGGCCCACCTCGACGGCGCCCGGATCGATCGTCGTACGTTCCGGATCGAGCCCTGAGTCCGCGTTCCGGGACGGTCCGGGAGCTCAGCGCTCGGGTGCGGGGTCGCCCTCGAGGCGCCGTCGGGCCACCTCCGCCCAGCCGCCTTCCGGCGCGAGCTGGAGGTAGCGCCGCCAGTGCTCGTGCGCGCGGCGCCGCACGCGCAACTTCTCGTAGAGGAGCGCCAGATTGAGGTGCGCATCCGCGAAGCAGGGGTCGGCGCCGAGCGTGCGCTTGTAGTGGTGGATGGCGGCCTCGCGACGGCCGGCCTCTTCCAGCAGGTTCGCCAGGTTGAAGTTCGCCTCGCGGTGCGCGGGCTCGCGTCGGAGCGCGGCCTGGTAGGCGGCGCTCGCCAGCTCGCGCTCCCCGCGGTTGTAGTAGGCCGTGCCGAGGTTGCAGTGGGCGTCCGCGAGGGACGGGTCGAGCGCGATGGCGCGCTGGTAGGCCTCGATCGCCTCCGCCAGGCGCGGGGGCTCCGCATCGAGCTCGCAGCCGCGCTCGAACCAGTCCATCGCGCTGCCCGGCTCGCCCTCCCCGCGCGGCAGCTCGGCCACTGCCGGCGGGGGCCGGGAGGCCGTGGAGAAGTCGAAGAGCAGCTGGCCGTCGGGGTCGAGGCGCGCGCCCGCGTGGCGCACGATCAGGCGCTGCTTGGCGCCCTCCTCGAGCTGGAGCGCAACCACCGGCCACTCGAGGTCCGGCCAGTGCGCGCGCACCCGCTCGATGCTGCGGCGGATGCGTCGCATCGAGACGCCACGACGCAACAGGTCCACCAGGGCGCGCAGGCTGGCGAGGTCGCGGAAATCGAAGGCCGCCTCGGCGCCCGCCCCGCGCGCAGGGCGCACGAGATCCATGCGCTCGAATTCGCGCAGTCGGGTCGGAGTGACCCGGACGATGCGGGCCGTCTCGGCGCGCGAGTACAGTGCGAACCCCCCGATGCATCATTTTGCTGGACGGAGGCCCGGCACGTCAAGCGTTGGAAAGCGCGTGGCGGAAGCGGACGGGAATCGAACCCGCCGAGACCGTGTCGCCACGGTCTCCACCGGATTTGAAGTCCGGGCGAGGCACCAGCCCTCGAAACGCTTCCGGGAACACTCGAGGATACCGCACGCAACTGCCCAGCGGCGAAGCGTTCGTGCCTCCGGTTGCTTGACGGCGGCCAGTTCGGGTCCGACTCTCGAAGGCAACGAAAGCCGCGAGGAGACCCGATGACGGACGCCGGTATCACGGTGAGCTTCAAGGACATGCCGATCGACGAGGAGCTGAAGGAACGAGTGGAGGAGCGCTGCCGCACCCTGAGCGGTGAGTTCCCCGAGCTGACGCATCTCGAGGTGACGATCACGCCCGACGGCGGCGGCCACTCCGCCTCGGGACACGTCAGCGGCAAGTCGACCCAGCTGGCCAGCCACGCCGCCGCGCCCGAGCCGGCGCACGCCGCGGACCAGCTGCTCGACACGCTGCGCCAGCAGCTGCGCAAGGCGCACGACAAGCGCATCTTCACGCGCCGGCGCGCCGCCCAACGACGCAATCCGAAACGGGAGCAGGTCGAAAACGGCTAGCCCACGCCGCTTAGGGAACCTCTGCAGAACGCGGGCACGCTCCCAGGGCCGCGAGGACCGGTGGAGTCCGGTCCTACGGAGGCGAAGGC
>JBFIYM010000156.1:0-10607 GCA_041605395.1 Myxococcota bacterium
CGGCGCCGGCCGCGCCGCTGCCCGTCGCCGTCCGCGTTCGGGGCCGGCCCGGAACGCACCTTTCGCTCCGGGCCCCCCGACTCCTGGGCCGGGCGCCCCCCGCGTGAGCGCTGGCGGCCGGAGCGTCCACGTCGTCCCGTGCTCCGCCCGCGTCCGTTCGCGCCGCGTCCGTTGGCTCCCCGGCGTCGCCCGCGCCGTCGCTCTTCCCCGCGCGGCGGGGCCAGCGGCTCCCAGAAGCTGTTCGGGCGATCCGCCTGGCCGCGGCAGCGGTCGCACATCCCGCACAGCTCGGCCTCGTCCTCGCCGAAGTAGTCGCGCAGATAGCTCGCGCGGCAGCCTCCACCGTGGGCGTACTCGGTCACGGCGTCGAGGCGTCGGGCGTCCTGCGTGCGGAGCGTCTCGAACTGTCCGGCCAGCTGTCGGGAGCGGGCCTCGATCTCGTCCGCAGGAACGACGACGTGCACCTCGTTCATGTCCCACTTCACGAGCTCGGCCTCTTCGAGCAGCGCCAGCAGCGCGCTGGTGGTGCGCGTCCCGAGCTCGGCCGAGAGCGCGAGCGCGGCCACGCTCGGCACCTTCTCCTCCTCCGCCCAGTGCGCGAGCGCGGTGCCCAGGCGGAACAGCTGCTCGGGGCGCACGCGGCTGCGCGAGAGCAGGGCCTCGTGGATGGCGCGGTCGCTGCCCGAGTAGAGCATGATGCAGTTCGCGCGGCGCCCGTCGCGGCCGGCCCGCCCGGCCTCCTGTACGTACTGCTCGAGCGACGCCGGCGACTGGTAGTGCATCACGTAGCGGATGTCGGGCTTGTCGATGCCCAGGCCGAACGCGTTGGTGGCGATCATGACCGTGCGTCGTCCGCGCGCCATGAAGCCGTCCTGGTTCTTGGCCCGCTCGGCCGAGCTCATCTTGCCGTGGTACCGATAGGACGGCACGCCGAAGCGCTGGAGCACCGTGTAGATCTCGTCCACGTCGCGCGTGGTCGAGCAGTAGATGATCCCGGGCCGACGCACCCGCAACGCCAGCCGTACCAGCGCGCGCAGCCGCGCGCCGGCCTCGCAGTGCAGCACGTCGAAGGCCAGGTTCGAACGATGCGGCGAGGTCGCGACGATGCGCGGCTCGCGCATGCCGACGAAGCGCATGATCGCGAGCCGGACCTTCTCGGTCGCGGTCGCGGTGAGCGCCAGCAACGGCGGCGCGCCCATCAGCTTCAGGCGCTCGCCGATCTGGAGATAGGCGGGCCGGAAGTCGTAGCCCCACTCCGAGATGCAGTGCGCCTCGTCGACCGCGGCGAGCGAGATGCCGGACTTCGTCAGCGCCGCAGCCGCGTCCGGTGCGCCCAGCGTCTCCGGCGTCGTCATCACCAGCATGCGCTCGCCAGTGGCGATGCGCTCGAGCGCGTCCTTGCGCGCCTTGCCGCGCAGCTGCCCGTCGAGCTTCACGCAGGGCACCGCGCGGCGTTGCAGCTTCTCGTACTGGTCGCGCATCAGCGCGAGCAGCGGGGAGATGACCAGCACCGGCTTGGGCAGGATCATCGACGGGATCTGGTAGCAGGCCGACTTGCCGTAGCCGGTCGGCAGCACCATCAGCACGTCTTCGCCGCGCAGGTTCGCGTCGAGCACGTCCTCCTGCTCGGGATAGAGCGAAGGGATGCCGAGTCGCGCCGCCGCCTTCTCCATCGCGAAGCGGCGCTCTTCGGGCGTGTCGAGCGGAACGTCGCCCTCGAAGACCGGGCCGGCGGAGAGGAAGCCCTCGTCCTCGACCGCCTCGTCCTCTTCCTGCGCGAGCGCGGCCGCCATCTCGAGGAGCTCTTCCTCACTGTGCCGGTCCGCGGCGACCTCGCGGCGGATCTCCTCGAGCGTCTCCTCGTCGATCGCGGTCTCGCCCGCCCGCAGCGCGTCTTCGGGCAGCTCGTCGGCGGCCAGCTCCACCTCCTCGGCATCCTCGGGGGCGGCCGGCGTGGTGGTCTGCTCTTCGCTCTCGGGCTCGGCGGTAGGGCGGCGGCTCTTGCGCCTGCCCCCGCCGGGGGTGCGCTCGGTCAAGCGGTGATTCTCCAGCCCGAGCCCATGAACCGACCGGCGGGGTGGAAGATCCACATGCCAGCAGATCGGCCCCGGTTCGGGAATCGTCCCGGGATCGCGTCGTCCGTCCGTGGAGGCGCCGCGATCTCCATGACTTAACTCAATCGGGGGCCCCGCAACAGGGGCAACGGCAGATTCCTGCGCCCCCCGGGGGCCCCGCTCGGCCCCGACGCCATCCGTTACGCTGCGCCGCGCCGGGCTCACCCACACGGGAGCCACACGGGCAGACCCACACGGGAGACGGACGATGACGGACAACCTCACCACGCTCGGTTCGCATCTGCGCGCCCAGAAGGAGATCGGCGCGCTCGCGGACGTGATCGAGGCGATCGCGTTGGCCGGCAAGGCGATCGCCCACCGCGTGCGCCGGGCCCGCATCGACGACGTGATCGGGGAGGCGGGTGCGGTCAACGTCCAGGGCGAGACCCAGCAGAAGCTCGACGTGCTGTCGGACGAGCTGCTCATGCAGAGCCTGCGCGCTTGCCCCGCCGTCGCGCTCTACGCCTCCGAGGAGCAGGACGGCGCGGTCGTGCTCGGCACGCGCGCGGCGGGCGCCGAGTACTGCGTGCTCGCGGATCCGCTCGACGGCTCGTCGAACATCGACGTCGCGGTGAGCGTCGGCACGATCTGGAGCGTGCAACATCAGGCCGACGCCGGCGCCGAGATCGAGGCCTGCGCGCTCCAGCCCGGCCGCCGTCAGGTCGCCGCGGGCTACATCCTCTACGGCTCCTCGGTCGTGCTCGTGCTCTCCGTCGGTCGCGGCGTCTCGATGTACGTGCTCGACCCGCTGCTCGGCGACTTCGTGCTCGTGAACGACGCGGTCCGCGTTCCGGCCGAGAAGAAGATCTACTCGATCAACGAGGCCTACGTGAACGACTTCGACGCCGGCCTCACGGGCTACCTCGCGTGGGCCCACGGCGCCGGCTACGGCGCGCGCTACATCGGCTCGATGGTGGCCGACGTGCACCGCACGCTGCTCAAGGGCGGAGTGTTCCTGTATCCCGCCACGAAGAAGGCGCCCGAGGGCAAGCTACGCCTGCTCTACGAGGGAAACCCCATGGCCTACGTGATCGAGCAGGCGGGGGGCATCGGGTCGACCGGCCAGGGCCCGCTCCTCGACGTCGAGCCCCAGAAGCTCCACCAGCGCACCCCGGTCGTGCTCGGCTCGGCCCGCGAGGTGGAGCACGTGCTGCGGCATCTCCGGGGCTAGCCTCTCCCGGATGCGAATCGCGAACCACGCGGACCGCGCCTGGCTCGTGGACGGGCAGGGGCGTGGCGCCGATCTGGCCGAGGCCTCGGACGGCCGCTTCGGGCCCGATCCCATGCACGCACTCGCGGAGTGGTCGGCGCTCCGGGCGTGGGCCGCGGCGGCGCGACCGGCGCTCGAAGCGCCGCTCGACGAGGCCGCGCTCGGGCCTCCGGTCCCGGCGCCACGCGCCGTCTTCGCGATCGGCCTCAACTACCGGGACCACGCGCTCGAGGCGAAGCTCGAGCTGCCGAAGGCGCCGATGGTCTTCACCAAGTTCCCGAGCTGCCTCGCCGGCCCGCGCGCCGAGGTGCTGCTCTTCTCCGAGCGCGTCGACTACGAGGCCGAGCTGGTGGTCGTGATCGGCCGCCCCGCGAACCGCGTGGCAGAGGCGGACGCCCTCGACCACGTGGCCGGCTACTGCGTCGGGCAGGACATCTCGGACCGCCGGCTCCAGTTCCAGGACAAGCCGCCGCAGTTCTCGCTCGGGAAGTCGCGCGAGAGCTTCGGCCCGATCGGCCCGTGGCTCACCACGCTCGACGAGCTCGCCGACCCGAACGACCTCGCGATCACCTGCACGCTCTCCGGAGAGCCGGTCCAGGCGAGTCGCACGGGCGAGCTGATCTTCGGGGTGCCGGCGCTGGTGGCCTACCTGTCGGAGCACTGCACGCTCATGCCCGGGGACCTCGTCTTCACGGGGACGCCGGCCGGAGTGGGCTCGCTCCGCACCCCGCGTCGCTACCTCGCAGCGGGCGACGTGATCGAGACGGAGATCGAGGGCCTCGGGCGGCTCGTGAACCGCTGCGCCCCGCCCGCGCGGAGCCGAGCGGAGTCGCCTTGAGGGTCGAGCGGGTCGAGTCGCTGGGAGACCCCCGCGTCGCCTTCTACCGCGAGCTGCGCGAGGGCCGCCTGCTCGACGAGCACGGCCTGTTCGTGGCCGAGAGCCGCCACGTGGTGCGACAGCTCCTCCGGGGCGGGCGCTTCCGGGTCCGCTCGTTGCTGCTCTCGGACGCCGCGTTGGCCGACCTCCGCGACGAGCTCGAGGCGGCGTCCGAGCGGCCGCTCGTGCGCTTGGCGAGCAACGCCCGGGTGCGGGAGATCGCGGGCTACGCCGTGCACCAGGGCTGTCTGGCGCTCGTGGAGCGCGGCGAGCCCGTTGCGCTCGACGCGCTGCCGGGCGGTGCGGGCCGCGGGCGGATCGTCGCGATCGAACGCCTCGCCGATCCGGCCAACGTCGGGAGCGTGTTCCGCAACGCGCTGGCCTTCGGCGCCGACGCGGTGCTGCTCGCGCCCGGCGGGGCCGACCCGCTGAGCCGGAAGGCGGTGCGCGTGTCGCTCGCGGCGACGCTGGCCGTCCCCTTCGCCCGGGCGCGCGAGTGGCCCGGGGCGCTCGAGAAGCTGCGAGCGGAGGGCTACCGGATCCTGGCCTGCGTGTCCGCGCCCGACGCGGAGCCGCTCGACGGCTTCGATCGCGACGCGTCGCGCCTGGTGCTGTTGTTCGGAAGCGAGGGCGACGGGCTCGACGCCACCACCCTCGACCTCGCGGACGCCGTCCTCACCATCCCGATGGCCCACGCGGCGGACTCGCTGAACGTCGCCACGGCCTCGGGCATCGTGCTGCACCACTTCGCCCGGCGCCGAGCGTGACCTTGCGTGCGCTCGTCGCGGGCGCCGGATACGTGGGCACCGCGCTGGCCGAGCGCCTCCTCACGGCGGGCTACGCGGTGACCGTGCTGCGGCGCCGCGACGTGCCGCCCCCGGCCGGGGCGCGCCGCTTCCGGGCCGACCTCACCGTTCCCGCCGCGCTCGACGAGCTCCCGGGCGCCGACCTGGTCTTCTACCTCGCCAGCGCCGACGCCCGAAGCGAGGCCGCCTACCACGCCGCCTACGTGAGCGGCGTGTCGCGGCTCGTCGAGCGCCTGGCGCGCCAGGCCAGCGCGCCCCGGCGCCTCCTCTACGTGTCGAGCACGGCGGTCTACGGGCAGCGGCGGGGCGAGTGGGTGGACGAGACGTCGCCCACCGAGCCGCTCGACTTCGGAGGCCGGACCCTCCTGGAAGGCGAGGCTGCCGCCGGGACCGCCCCGTTCCCGTGCACCGTGCTGCGGCTCGGCGGCATCTACGGGCCCGGCCGCGTCTCGCTGATCGAGCGCGTGCGCAGCGGGGCGGCGCGCAGCACGGCGCGCTTCACCAATCGCATCCACCGCGACGACGCGGCCGCGGCGCTCGTGCACCTGGCCGCGCTCCCGGACGCGGCCGCGCGTGTGGTCGGTGTGGACTGTGCGCCCGCGCCGGCCGCCGAGGTGCTCGCGTGGCTGGCCGAGCGCCTCGGGGTGCCGAAGCCGCCCCCCGCAGCCGAAGATGCCCGGGCGTCGGGCCGCGCCGCCACGAACAAGCGCTGCTCGAACGCGCTCCTGCTCGCGAGCGGCTTTCGCTTCCGCTACCCCACGTATCGGGAGGGGTACGGGGCGCTGCTCGGCGGGGGCGATGCATGAGGGACCTCTCCGCGCTCCGAGCGGCCTTCGCCGAGAGCCTCGCTGCCGAAGCGGGGGTGCGCTCGCCGCGCGTGCTGGCGGCCTTCGCGGCGGTCCCGCGCGAGGCCTTCCTGGGCCCGGGCCCCTGGCTCGTGCTCCCGGACGAGTCGGGCTACCGCTCGACCCCCGACGCCGATCCGGAACGCCTGTATCGGGACGTGGCCGTGGCGATCGACGCCGCGCGCACGCTGAACAACGGCGCCCCGGGCTTCCTGGCGCGCCTGTTCGACGCGCTCGCCCTGCGCGAAGGGGAACGCGTCGCCCACATCGGCTGCGCCGTCGGGTACTACAGCGCGATCCTCGCCGAGATCGTGGGACCGCGCGGCCGGGTGCGGGCCATCGAGCTCGACCCGGAGCTCTGCGCGCGCGCGCGGCGCCATCTGAAGCCCTGGCGCCAGGTGGAGGTGGTTCACGCCGACGGCACACGGGAGCCGCAGGAGCCGGTCGACGTGGTCTTCGTGCACGGCGGGGTCACGCACCCGCAGGCGCGCTGGCTCGAAGCGGTCGGGATCGGCGGCCGGCTCGCCATGCCGATCACCGCGATCCGGCCGCCTTCCCGGATCCGGCGCGTGGTGCGCGACAACGCAGGCCGTATCCTCCGACTCGAGCGCAGCGCCGGGGGGTTCGCCGCGAGTCTGGGCGAGCTGTGCGGGATGCAGGCGCTGCTGGGGGGGAGGGACGTGGCATTCCAGGAGTCGTTGCGGCTCGCCTATCAGGCGGGCGGGTTCGAGGCGGTCCGTTCGCTTCGGACCGATCCGCACGCCGCCGAGGCGAGCTGTTGGGCCCACCGGGACGGCGCGTGCCTCTCGCGGCGCGCGCTGGGAGCGGCCTCGTGAGGGCCCGGATACTGCTGTTCGGCGCCCTGCTGGCCGCCCCGGGCCCCCTGCTGGTCGCCCCCGGCGCCCTCGCCGGGACGGAGATCACGCTGGAGACGCGGCAGGCCGGGGCGCCGCCCGAGGCGAAGCCGCGCATCAGCTGGCTGGCCATCGAGGGCCGGAGCCTGCAGGCCGAGCTGCGCGGTGGGCGACTCTCGCTCGTGTACCGCGGGGGGGACGGCGTGCTCGAGGTCTACGACCACCGGGACAAGACCGTCTTCCGCCTCGACCGCTCGACCGCGGATTCGGTCACCCGCGGCATGGACGCCGCGCGTGGCGCGTTGCCGGAGCCGCAGCGGCGCGCGCTCGATTCCGTGCTCGGCACGCAGCCCAAGAGCGCACCGGCCACGCTGCGCGAGACGGGGCGGGACGACCGCGTGGACGGCGTCGCATGCAGGCTCTTCGAGCTGCATCAGGGCACGGCGCGACGGGCGGAGATCTGCGAGGCGCCGCCCGGCGCCGCAGGCGTCCCGGCCGAGGCGCTGGCGACGGTCCGTGAGCTGGTCGCCTTCGGCGGAGACGTGGCCCACCTGATTCCCGGCTCGCTCGGCGGCGACGGGCTCGCGGCGCTGGGCGGGGTGGAGCGCCTCGAGGGGGTGCCGCTCCGGGTGCGCGCGTGGCCCGCCGACGCCCCGGCCAGCGAGACCCGCATCGTGCGCGCGGTGCCGCGCAGCTACCCGCCCGAGCGCTTCCGGGCACCGCCGGGATACCGCTCGGGGCTCGGCATCCAGGTGGGGCGCGAGGCAACGCCCTAGGACGCGCCGGTGCGCATGGCACGGGCGACCGCGCCCATGCGTGGCAGGGCGCTGGTGAAGAAGGCGTGCGTGCCGGGGCCGAGCAGCTCCTCGGCCGCCTGCACGATCGCCGCCTGGGCCGCCATCGCGATCGCGCTCCCGGTCGAGATCCGCGCCGCACCCGCCTCGAACAGCTCCGGCACGCTCGGCCCGCCGGGCATGATGAGCACGTTGATCGGCCGGTCGAGCGAGGACGTGAGCGTGCGTACGTCCTCGACGGTGCGGAGGCCCGGGGCGTAGAGGACGTCGGCGCCAGCCTCCTGATAGGCCTGGAGCCGGGCGATCGTGTCGGCGAGATCCGGGTTGCCGCGGATGTGGTTCTCGGCCCGGGCAGTCAGCACGAGCGGCGACGCGCTCGCCCGGTTCCGCTCGGCGGCGGCGTGGATGCGCTCCGCGCCGTGCTCGGGCGCATAGAGCGCCGTTCCGCTCCAGTCCTCGATCGAGCAGCCGGCGAGCCCGGCGGCGAGCGCGAGCTCGACGGTGCGCGCGACGTCCTCCGGGCGGTCCCCGAAGCCGTTCTCGAGGTCCGCGCTCACCGGCAGCGGCGTCGCGCCCACGAGCACGCGGGCGTGCGCGATCGCCTCCTCGCGCGTGACGGCGCCGTCCGGGCGGCCGAGCGAGTTGGCGAAGCCGGCGCTCGTGGTCGCGAGCGCGGGGAAGCCCTGGCCGGCGAGGATCCTGGCCGAGCCCACGTCCCAGGGGTTCGGCATCACGAACTGGCCCTCGTGCAGGCTGCGGAACGTCGCTCTCGGGTCCATCGGCACGCCTCCGGGTATGGCCGGAGTCTGCCGCAGGCCGCTGCCCCCGACTGGCACCCATCGGACGCGAACCTGCAGGGCCAATGGGCGGGCGCTCGGGGATCGCTGCGCCGCGCTAGGCGCCGCCGCCTGCGTGGGCCTCGAAGCGCGACTTGTCGTGCGCCTTGCGGTAGGCGTCGCGCCCGTCGATGCGGCCGGCCTCGAGGGCGGCGTACAGGGCGTCGTCGAGCGTCTGCATCCCGTCCTTGCGGCCCGACTGGATCAGCGACTGGATCTGCGGCGTGTTGCCCTCGCGGATCAGGTTTGCGAGGCCCGGGGTGCGCAGCAGGATCTCGTTGATGGCGACGCGGCCGCTGCCGTCGCGGCCCGGCAGCAGGAGCTGGGAGACTACCGCCGCGAGCGACTCGGACAGGCTGAGGCGCACCTGGCCCTGCTCGCTCGAGGGGAAGGCGTCCACGATTCGGTCGACCGTCTTGGCCGCGCCGCTGGTGTGCAGCGTGCCGAAGACCAGCAGGCCCATCTCGGCAGCGGCGAGCGCCATGCCGAGGGTGTCGCGGTCTCGCATCTCGCCGACCAGCACGACGTCCGCGTCCTGGCGCACCGCGCCCCGCAGCGCGTCCGCGAAGCTCCCGGTGTGCTCGCCCACCTCGCGGTGCGAGAGCACCGAGCTCCGGTTCTCGTGGACGAACTCGACGGGGTCCTCGATCGTGACGATGTGCCGGGACGAGGCGCGGTTGATGCGGTCGATCACCGCCGCCAGCGTGGTCGACTTGCCGGAGCCCGTCGGGCCCGTCACCAGCACCAGCCCGGCCTCGAGGTTGGCCAGCTTCTCGATCGCGGGCGGCAGCGAGAGCTCTTCGAGTGAGACGACCTTCTCGGGGATCATGCGGAACACCGCCCCCGCGCCGTGCTCCTGCTCGAAGAAGTTCGCCCGGAAGCGCGCCACGCCGGAGAGGCCGTAGGCGAAGTCGAGGTCGTGCGTCTCGACCCACTCGCCCCACTGCCGCTCGCTGGCGATCGGCTCGAGCAGGGCGCGCACCGCCGCGTCGTCGAGGACCGCCCAGTCCGGCACCGGCTCGAGCTCCCCTCGCACGCGCACGCGCGGCTCCATGCCGGCGGCGAGATGCAGGTCCGATCCGCCCCGCTCCTTCAAATAGCGCAGCAGCCGGTCCACCTCGGCCATCAGGGGATCCTCCGCGCGTCTTCGCAGCGCCGGAGCGCCTCCTCGCGCGTGATGACGCCGTCCTTCACCAGCCGCCCGAGCGAGTCGTCCATCAGGCCCATGCCCTGTGCCGCGCCCATCTGGAGGATCGAGTGCAGCTGGAAGGCCTTGTTCTCCCGGATCAGGTTGCCGACGGCCTTGTTGTTCACGAGCACTTCGACGGCCGGGACGCGCCGTTTTCCGTCCTTCGTGGGCACCAGGCACTGGGAGATCACGGCGCGCAGCGATTCGGAGAGCATCGACCGCACCTGATCGTGCTGGTCGGCGGGGAACACACCGACGATCCGGTTCAGGGTGCGGATCGCGCTCTTCGTGTGGAGGGTCGCCAGCACCAGGTGACCGGTCTCGGCCGCGGTCAGCGCCAGCGAGACGGTCTCCCGATCGCGCAGCTCACCGATGACGATCACGTCCGGGTCCTCGCGCAGCGCCGCGCGGAGCGCGCGCGCGAACGACGTCGTGTGCGGACCGACCGTGCGCTGGTTCACGACGCAGCGCTTGGGCGGGTGCAGCACCTCGATGGGGTCCTCGACCGTGAGGATGTGCTCGCGGCGCTCCTCGTTGATCAGGTCCACCAGCGCCGCCAGGGTGGAGGACTTGCCGCAGCCGGCAGGCCCCGTCACCAACACCAGCCCCTGGTGGAAGCTCGTGAACTTGGCCAGTGCGCCTGGCAGGCCCAGCTCCTCGAGCGTCGGCACCCGGGCGGGCAGCGAGCGGAACACGCCGTCGAGCCCGTGGAGCTGGCGGTAGACGTTCACCCGGAAGCGTCCGATCCCGGGCGCGGTCCAGGCGAGGTCGAGCTCGCCCCGGGACTCGAGCGCCTCGGCCTGCTCCGGGGTGAGGGCCGAGCGCAGCATGGCCTCCGCCGCCTCGGCCGGGATCGGCGCATCGCCGGCGCTCTCGAAGCGGCCGTGGCGTCGCGCGCGGGGCGTGGTGCCGGCATGAATGTGGATGTCGCTGGCGCCCTGCTCGAGGCAGCGCGCCAGCAGCTGGCGCAGCGCGTCGCTCCCGTCGGGGCCGGCGGCGGCGCCCGGCAGTGCGTCGCTCCCTGCTCCCGCGGCGGCGGCGCCCGGCAGTGCGTCGCTCCCTGCTCCCGCGGCGGCGGCGCC
>JBFIYM010000157.1:0-10576 GCA_041605395.1 Myxococcota bacterium
ACCAGCCCGCGCTGCTCCATGGCGACCTTCTCGATCACCTTGGGCAGGTGGAGCTGCTCCATCGACTTCACGCCGAAGGGAATCACACGGAACACGATGCCGACCGTTCCGCGCTGCTGGAAGACGTTCACGCGGAAGCGGCCCAGGCCGGGAATCCCGTAGGCGAGGTCGCACTCCCGGAACTCCTCGAAGCGCGCCTTCTGCACCGGGTTCATGATCGAGACCGCGATCTTCTGCATCTCGTCCGGCATGATCCGCTCGCCGTTCTTGAGCGGAACGAGTGCGCCGTCCACCCGGAACATGGGCGGAAGCCCGGACTTGAGATGGATGTCCGAGGCACCCCCCTTGAGGGCGACCTTCAGAACCTCGTCCAGCACCAGGGGCATCGCCGACTCCTCGCCAGACGCCCCCGCTCACGCCGGGACGCACCGGGTCGTTTCGGCCGATCCTGGGGGGCCCTTGAGGCCGTAGGACCCGCGGAGCCCCGGCCCGACGCAGCGCCGGACCGGGGCCGACACCCCCCGCAAGACGCGCTCTCCGGGACCGGGCCTACGCGCCCTCGGCGGCCTCCTCGGCCGCCCGTGCGGCCTCGGCCGGCTTCGCCGGGACGGCTCGCTTGATGCCCTTGGCGGCATACACCGCCTCGGCCAGCCGCTCGCGCACCTCCGGATTCTCGCGCAGGAAGCGCCGCGCGTTCTCGCGCCCCTGACCGATGCGCTCGCCGTCGTAGCTGAACCAGGCGCCGCTCTTCTCGACCGTGCCGGCATCGACGCCGAGGTCGAGCAGATCGCCCTCGAAGGAGATGCCCTCGTTGTAGAGGATGTCGAACTCGGCCTGTCGGAACGGCGGCGCGACCTTGTTCTTCACCACCTTCACGCGGGTGCGGTTGCCCACCACGTTCTCGCCGTCCTTGATGGCGGCGATGCGGCGCACGTCGAGGCGGACGGACGAGTAGAACTTGAGCGCGTTCCCGCCCGTCGTCGTCTCGGGGTTGCCGAACATGACGCCGATCTTCATGCGGATCTGGTTGATGAAGATGACCGTGGTGTGCGACTTCGAGACCGTCCCCGTGATCTTGCGCAGCGCCTGGCTCATGAGCCGGGCCTGGAGGCCCATGTGCGAGTCGCCCATCTCGCCCTCGATCTCGGCGCGGGGCACCAGGGCTGCCACCGAGTCGATCACGACGAGGTCGACCGCACCGGAGCGCAGTAGCACGTCGGCGATTTCGAGCGCCTGCTCCCCGGTGTCCGGCTGCGAGACGAGGAGGTCCTCGACGCGCACGCCGAGGCGGCGGGCATATGCGACGTCGAGCGCGTGCTCGGCGTCGATGAAGGCCGCCACCCCGCCCTGTCGCTGCACCTGCGCCACGGCGTGGAGCGTGAGCGTGGTCTTGCCGCTCGACTCCGGCCCGTAGATCTCGACGACACGCCCGCGCGGGTAGCCGCCCACACCGAGGGCCAGGTCGATGCTCACCGAGCCGCTCGGAATCACCTCGATCTCGCGATCGATCGACTCCTCGGTCATGGTGAGGATCGCCCCTTTGCCGAACTGCTTCTCGATGCTCGAGACGGCCATCTCGATCGCCTTGCGCTTCGCGTCGGCGCGATCCGTTTCGTTGCTCTTGGCCATGCGATCATTCTCCTTGTTGGAAGCTCGTGGGGAGAGGAAACGTCTCCGCCGCCGGGAGCGGCAGGCGGGCCAGCGGTGTGTAGCGGGAGCCGTCGCGCCCGAGGTCGCTCTGGAACAGCACGACCTCGCTCACGGCGAGCGGGCCGGGGGAGGCGGCGGGCAGCGCCAGCTCCGGGAGCCTCGCGCTGCGCAGACGACCGAGTGTCAGGTGGGCGTGGAAGCGGCGCTTCTCGGGCGGCAGCCCGCAGCGCACCGCCGCCGCCTCGAGGTGTCCGGCGAGCGCGGCCAGCTCGGCCTCGGGCTCGAGCGCCAGCACCACGACGCGCGGGCGACGCGCGGAGGGGAAGGCCTCGGGCGACCCGAGCCGCACCGCGAAGGGCTTCGCGTCCCGCAGCGCCTGGCGGGCCTCCGCCACCAGCTCCGGCACCCGCGGCAGCGCCACGTTGCCGAGGAAGCGGAGCGTCACGTGGTAGCCCTCGCTGCGCACCCAGCGCACCGCGTCGCCGTTCGGCCGCTCCCGCAGCGCCCGCACCTGGGCGGCGACCTCGGCCCGCGCCGCCTCGGGCGGGGCCCAGGCGAAGAACGCCCGCACCGCGCGCCCCTCGCGCCGCGCCGACACGTCGCGGAGCTCGTTCGACCCCTCGCGGAGCTCGTTCGACACGTTGCTCATGCGCGGCCTCGCAGCCAGCGCGGGGCCACCCGCGCCTCGCCGAGCAGCGCCCGTCGCACCCAGTCGAGCGCGACCTGGCTCGTCACGAGGCGATGGCGCGCCCGATCGAAGGGGAACAGGAACTCGTGGGCCTCGCCGCCGGTGGCGTCCGCGAAGCCCACGAAGACGAGCCCGACCGGCTTGTCCGGAGTGCCGCCGTCCGGGCCCGAGATACCGGTGGTGGAGACCCCCAGATCGGCGCCCAACCGCGCGCGCACCCCCTCGGCCATGGCCCGAGCGACCGGGGCGGAGACGGCGCCGTGCTCGGCGAGCAGCGCCTCGGGCACGTCCAGCAGATCGCGCTTGGACTCGTTGGCGTAGGCCACGACGCCACCGCGGAAGTAGCGCGACGCCCCCGGTACGGCGCTGACGCGCTCGGCCAGCAGGCCGCCCGTGCAGGACTCCGCCACGGCCAGCGAGCGGCCGCGCGCGACGAGCAGCGCGCCCAGCGCCTGCTCCATGGTCTCGTCGTCGCGGCCGTAGAGAAGCGGGCCGAGCCGCTTCTCGATCGCCTCGCACAGGCGCGAGAGCCGCGCCTCCGCCTCCGCCTCGCTGGCTCCACGCGCGACCGGCCGCAGGTAGTTGTCGGGGAACGCCGTACGGAAGCCGAGCGACACGCCGGCCTCCCGCGCCAGGTCCTTGAGCTCGTCTTCGAGCGTCGACTCTCCCATGCCGAAGGTGCGCAGCAACGTGGCCCGCACCACGGCACGCGTCGCCGACCCGAGCCGGGCCTGGAGCCGCGGCGCCACCTCTTCGTCCATCATGCGGGCGAGCTCGCGCGGCACGCCGGGCAGGCAGAAGAACACGGCGCCCTCCGCTTCGAGCATGCAGCCCGGCGCCGTGCCGACCGGGTTGGGCAGCACCTCGGCGCCCTCGGGCATCAGCGCCTGCTTCTCGTTGCTCGGCGACATCTCCCGGCCCACGCGCGCGAAGAAGGCACGGATCGCCTCGAGCGAGGCCTCGTCGCGCACCAGGGCGCGCCCGAAGCTCCTGGCGAGCACCTCGAGCGTGATGTCGTCGCGGGTGGGCCCGAGCCCGCCCGAGACGAGCACGACGTCGGCGCGCTCGGCGGCGCGCCGGAAGGCGTCCGTCATGTCTGCCGGGTCGTCGCAGACGGAGCTGTGGAAACGCGTCTCGACGTCGAAGCGCAGCAGCCGATCCGAGAGGAAGGACTTGTTGCTGTCGACGATCTCGCCGCGCAGCAGCTCGTCCCCGATGGTGAGCACCTCGGCCCTCAAGCGAACCCCCCGGCGGTCAACTGAAGACCCCGGCGACGGCGAGCGCGGCGATGCCCACGGCACCGATCGCTCCCGCCACCACGTCGTCCGCCATCACGCCCGTGCCCCCTTCGAAGTGCCGTTCGGCCCAGCCGACCGGTCCCGGCTTCCAGATATCCAACACCCGGAACGTGACGAATGCGGTCACGAGCGCGGCGGGGGTCGCCGCGCCCCAGAACAGGAGCGGCGCACACGTCAGCAGCTGACCCACCACCTCGTCGATCACGATCCGCCCGTCGTCCGGTCCATAGATCCGCTCGGCTCGATCTGCGGCCCACACCCCGAGGGCCAGCAGCGCGGCCCAGCTCAGCGCGAAGAGCCCCGGGCCCACGGGCGAAAATAACACGAAAATCGGAATTGCGAGAGCCGAGCCCCAGGTGCCCGGCGCGATGGGCGCGAAGCCGCAGCCCGCACCGGTCGCAACGGCGACGGCGAGGTGCCGGGCCAGGCCCGGGCCGCTCTCCTCTGCGCTGGTGATGATGGGCTCCCGCTTCGGGATCGGGGACCAGGGGACCGCGGAGGAGGCGCCGGATGGGGGGTCCGGACCCCGTCAGTGTCTCCCAGGGGCGCCTCTCGTCAAGGCCTGCTTTACCCGGCCCGGCGACTTCTCGATATACCTAGAACCAACGAGGGATTGGGGGATGCATGCCCGCGGAGCTGGCGCCGCGCCACCGAACCGCGCCCGAGCTGGCGACCCTGCTGCTCGAGCTCGGCCGGCTCATCCGTGCGCGGCGTTTCTACCAACCCGGCGACGCCCGGCTCGCGGCGGTGTTCAGCCGGAGCCTGCGGGCGTGGCGTGCGGACCTCGAGCGGCGCGGCGCGCTCGACCTCGAGCTGCTGCCGCAGGGCTTCCGCGAGCGCGGCGCGCGCGGCGTGCTCTCCCACCCCCAGCTCGGCGAGCTCCAGCACGACCTGGCCGAGCGCGGTGTGCACGCGCTTCGCTTCGACCCGGCACTCGAGGGCGAGAGCTTCGGCGCCTTCGCGGAGGTGCTCGCCACCGACGCCGGGCGCACGGCCTCCCGGGGTGGCTTCGCGGCCGCCCTCTATGCCCTCTCGCCGTTCGGCATCGGTGTGAACGGCGAGGCGCCGGAGCAGGCGGAGCCCCCGCCGGCGGCCACGCACGAAGCGCCCGACCGTGAGATCGCACTCGGCCCGTCCGACACCCCCTCGATCACCGCAGCGCTCTCGTCGACGGACGACCTCGGCGGCAGCGAGCCCAGCCACGACCTCAAGGTCGTGCTCGAGCAGCTCGAGGCCAGCGACGAGACGGGGAGCTACCTGGACCTCGCACGCCGTGCCACGCGGCTCGGAGAGCGGGCCTTCGACGACGGCGAGCCGGATGGCTGCTTCCGGGTCGCGGTCCTGCTCGCGGTGCACATGCACAGCAAGAGCGGCGAACGCATCCGGGAGCTCGCCGAGAGCTTCCTGCGCTCGATGATGCACGGCGCGGCGCTCGAGGACCTGGTGGCGCGCGCCGCGCGCGCGCTCGACGAAGCCGATCTCGAGGCCACCCAGGTGCTTCTCGCCCTGGGGGACGCCGCCGTGCCGGCGCTGCTCGACGCCGTGGTGAGCCAACAGAACGTTCGCGAGCGGGAGCGCCTCGAGGCCGTCCTGCTGACGCTTTCGGAGACGGCGCTCCCGGTGGTCATCGAGCGGCTGGGTCTGCCCGACGAGCCGCCCAAGCTGCGTGCGGCCGCCCGCATCGCCGGCGAGCTCCAGCACCCCGACGCGGTCGCGCCGCTGGCCGGGCTGCTCGAAGGGCCCGAGCGGAGCGTCCGCGACGAGGCCGCCCGCGCCCTGGCGCGGATCGGCACCAGCAACGCGATCGCCGCTCTCGCGCGGGTCCTGGACCGCGACACCCCGGGGCTCGCCCTGGTCGCCCTGCAGGCGCTCGGCGGCAGCGGCAACCCCACTGCCGTCCCCCACCTCGAGCGGGTGCTCGCCCGGGCCCTCGAGGCACGCGACGTCGGCCGCGCCAAGGAGGGGATCCGCGCGCTCGGGCGCCTGGGCCGCGCCGAGGGCGCCCGCGCCCTGGTCGCCCTGCTCGGCCGCCGGGCGGGGCTCGGGGGCGGCTGGCTGCGAGAGCTCAAGGCGGCCGCGGTCGCGGCCCTGGCCGGGCTGCCGGGCGACGATGCCGTCGCCGCGCTCGCCAAGGCGGCCCGCGCGCGCGACGCCCAGCTGCGCCGCGCCGCCCAGACGGCCCTCGATCGGCGGGCCCAGGCGCGCGCCCGGGTCGGCGCCTAGCCTCCCCGGCCATGTCCGTGCTCGGCATCGATTTCGGAAGCCGCCGCATCGGCCTCGCGATCTCCGACGCGGACGAGCGCATCGCCTTTCCGGCCGGGACGCTCGAGAGCCGCGGGCGCAAGGCCGACGTGGCCGCGATCCGCAGGCTGGCGGAGGAGCGGGGGGTGCGCCGGGTGGTGGTGGGTCTGCCGCTGCACATGGACGGTCGCTCGGGCGCGGGGGCCGAGGCGGCTCGGGGCTTCGCGGAGGCGCTCGGTCGCGAGCTCGGTCTTCCCGTGGAGATGCTGGACGAGCGCTGGACCTCTCGGGAGGCGGAGCGCACGCTGCGCGAGACGGGCCGATCCAGCGGGGCACGGCGCGGCGCTGGCGGGCGCAGGGAGCGCGGCGCTGGCGGGCGCAAGAAGCGCGGCGCCACCGATACGCTGGCCGCGACCCTGCTGCTGCGAACGTTCCTCGAGCGCTCCGGGAGCGGCCCGTGAGGCGCGCCTTCGCTCTTGCCGCAGCGGCCGGGCTGCTCGCCTGCGCGACCCTGGGCGGTGCTCTCGGCTGGTCGCTCCGGCGCCCCTCCGACACGGACCGGCAGGTCGTGTTCGAGGTGCCGCGGGGCGCCATGCTCGGCGCGGTCGCCCGGGAGCTGGAGCGGGCGGGGCTGATCCGGAGCGCGCTCGGCTTCCGCGTCCTGGCGCGGGTGACGGGCCGGGCCAACGGGCTACGCGCCGGCGAGTACGCGCTCTCCCCGGCGCTGGCCGCCGATCAGGTGCTGGACCGGCTGACACGGGGCGCCGTGATGACCCACCGCGTGTCGCTCCCCGAGGGCCTCACCATGCACGAGGTGGCGGCGCGCTTCGAGGAGGCCGGGCTCGTCTCCGCGGAGGAGTTCGTGGCCGTGGCCAGCGACCCGACGCTGCCGGTCCTGCTCGGCGTCGATGGCACCGACCTCGAGGGCTACCTGTTCCCGGAGACCTACGAGCTCGCCAAGGGTCTCGCCGCGCGCGAGATCGTGCGCCTGATGGTCGAGCAGTTCCAGGAGGTGTGGCGGCGCATCGAGCCGCTCGCGGCCCAGAAGGCACTCAGCATGCGGAACGTCGTGGTGCTGGCGTCGCTGGTCGAGAAGGAGACGGGCGCTCCCGAGGAACGCCCGCTCGTCGCCGCCGTCTTCCACAACCGCCTGGCACGCGGGATGCGCCTCGAGACCGACCCCTCGGTGATCTACGGGATCCCGGATTTCGACGGCAACCTGCGCCGCGTCCACCTCGAGGACGAGAGCAACCCGTACAACACCTACCGCATCGCCGGGCTTCCCCCCGGACCGATCGCGAACCCGGGCGAAGCATCGCTGCGCGCGGTGGTGGAGCCGGCCGAGAGCGAGTACCTGTTCTTCGTGGCGCGCAAGGACGGGACCCACCACTTCTCGCGGTCGTACGCGGAGCACGTACGCGCCGTGGACCGCTACCAGCGCGGAGGGGGGCGTTGAGCGGCCCCGCCGCGGACCCGCAGCGCTTCTTCCGCGAGCTCCTGCCCGCCCAGTGGAACGAGGCGCTTCGCGAGCAGCAGCGCGCCGCCGAGGCCGCCCAGCGCCTGCTCGAAGGCATGCAGGCGGTCGAGGCGACCCTGTGCGTGGAGATCGGCGGCGAGGGGGGCGAACGCTTCTACCTGAACGTCGAGGCCGGCCGCCTGACGTCGGACGAGACCGCGAGTCACCCCCCCTTCCTGACGTTGCGCCTCGACCGGCCCGACTTCGAACGCTTCGCCGCGGAGGTGGGCGACTCCGCCCTGGGCTTCCTCGGCGCCCTCTCCGGGCTGGGCCAGGAGATGCGCCTCACCCGCGCTCGCGTCGAGCTGCTGGCGGGCCTCGCGGGCGCCGTCCGCTTCGAGCTGCGCGGCGAGGGCGGCTTCGCGCTCCTCACCCACTTCGGCACGGGCGCGCCGCCGGCGGAGCCCACGACCTCGATCACCGTGGAGCGCGACGCCTACCGGGCGCTACGCGCCGGCGAGCTCAACCCCCAGGACGCGTTCCTGGGCGGCCAGATCCAGGTCGAGGGCGACATGCAGCTCGCCATGCAGCTCGCCCTGGCGGCCCTCGCGCCGGACTAGAGCGCGCTTCGCGGCGGCGCTACGGGATCGCGACCTGTCGCAGCAGGCTCAGGTTCTCGAGCGCGCGCCCTGCCCCGTTGACGACCGCCGTGAAGGGGTCCTCGCTGCGCAGGATCGGCAGCTTCGTCTCCTGGCGCAGCACCTGGTCGAGGTCCTTCAGCATCGAGCCGCCGCCGACCAGCATGATGCCGCGGTCGACGATGTCGGCCGCGAGCTCCGGGGGCGTGCGCTCGAGCGTGAGATGGACCGTCTCGACGATCTGGCCGAGCGGCTCGACGAGGGCCTCACGGATCTCCTCACCGGTCGTCACCACGACCTTCGGAATGCCGGCCACGAGATCACGGCCCTTGATCTCCATCGTCTCGGTCTTGGCGTTCGGCGAAGCCGTGCCGACCGTGGTCTTGATCGTCTCCGAGGTGCGCTCGCCGATCAGCATGTTGTACTTGCGCTTCACGTAGTTGATGATCGCCTCGTCCATCGCGTCGCCGCCGCAGCGGATCGAGCGCGAGGTGACGATGCCGGAGAGCGAGATCACGGCGACGTCCGTGGTGCCGCCGCCGATGTCGACGACCATGTTGCCCGTAGGTGCGGTCACGTCGAGGCCGGCGCCGATCGCGGCCGCCATGGGCTCCTCGATCAGGTAGACCTCGCGCGCCCCGGCCGAGAGGGCCGATTCGCGGACCGCGCGCTTCTCGACGCTGGTGATGCAGGGCGGCACGCAGATCACGATGCGCGGGCGCACCCACTTGGTGCGGTTGTTGTGCGCGCGCTGGATGAAGTAGCGGAGCATCGCCTCGGTGATCTCGAAGTCGGCGATCACGCCGTCCTTGATCGGGCGCACGGCGCGGATCCCGCCCGGCGTGCGGCCCAACATCTCCTTGGCCTCGTGACCGACGGCCAGCACCTTCTCGCCGCGTCCGGTCGGGTCCTTGGCGACGGCGACCACGCTCGGCTCCGAACAGATCAGGCCCTTGCCCTTTGCGAACACCAGCGTGTTCGCCGTACCGAGGTCGATGGCGAGGTCGCTGGAGAAGAGACCCGCGATGGCGTCCAGCATGCTGCGCTCCTGGGGGGGCCCCAGGCGAGAGGCCGGGGGCAATGCCTCCCGTATCGGCAGGGCCGCGCAAGAATTGAGGCGCGGGCAGACCCTGGGCGGACGAATTGCGCCGCCACTGCCGTCGCGGAGCGTGGGGTCAGTCGGCGGGCGGGGCCTCGTTGCCGATCGCTTGCGCATCGGCTGCGGGCTCGAGATCGGCCGCGACCAGGGCCTCGAGCTCCGCGAGGCGGCCGGCGAGGGCCGTGGCGTCCGTCCGGAGCCCCTGCACGTGATCCTGCACGGCCGCGCGGCGCCCCTCCTCGGCGGCGATGCGCTCGTTCGCCACGGCCAGCGCCTGCTGGCTGGCGGCCAGCTCCCCGGCGAGCCGGCCGGCCTCGTTGCGACTCTGGGCCCAGCCGAACGCGCAGACCACGAGGGCCAGCGCGAGCAGCACCAGCGGCAGCCGGCTCGGTCGAGACGACCCCTCGCCGGCTTCCGCCGCGGCGTCGGGCTTGGCGTCGCCGACGGCGACCAGGTGCGGGCGTCCTTCGGCCATTCCCGCTCCTCCTAGGACTGGATCACGAGCTTCGACAGGCTGGTCTTGCGCAGGTTCGTCTTCTGGATCGTGCGTACCAGCTCCGCCACCTTCTCGGTGTCGGTCTCGAAGGGATTGTTGCAGATCACCCGGACGTTCAACAGGTTGCCGAGCCGGATGTTCGACCAGTCGAGGTCGTACTGGATCCCGTTCTGGCGGGCGAGCTTGATGAACTCGCCGCGCATGCGGGCCCGCGTGTCGGGCGGCGGCTCCGTCTTCGCCTTCAGGATCTCGTCGTCGTCGAGGATCCGGTCCACCGCGCCCTTGCGCTCGAGGAGGTAGTAGAGCCCCCGGTTGATGCGGATGTCGTGATACTGGAGATCCAGCATGAACACGCGCGGATCGCTCCAGCGGGAGCCACGGGCGTCGATCCAGTGCTCGATCAGCTTGCGCTTGATCACCCAGTCGATCTTGCGCTCGAGCTTGTCGGGGTCGTCGTCCAGGCAGTCGAGCACGTGCTGCCACATGCCGACCGCCTCGATGAGCTCTTCCGAAACCGGATACTGCTCGATGTACTTGCGCGCCATCTCGCAGTACTCGCGCTGGATCTCGATCGGCGAGTACTCGCGGCCGTTGTCGAGGCGGAGCTTGCGCTTGCACGTGGTGTCGTAGGAGATGTCCTTGATGGCCTTCACCGGGTTGCGCAGGGTGAAGTCCTTGTTGATGTAGTTGTCCTCGATCATCTGGAGCACGATCGCGCAAGCACCGACCTTCAGGAAGTTCGTGTACTCGCTCATGTTCGAGTCGCCCACGATCACGTGGAGGCGCCGGTAGCGCTCCCGATCGGCGTGCGGCTCGTCGCGCGTGTTGATGATCGAGCGATCGTTCGTCGTGGTGCCCGAGATCTTCTGGTAGATGTGCTGAGCGCGCTGGCTGACGCAGTAGTGCACCCCGTCCTGGGTCTGGAACACCTTCCCGGCGCCCGTGTAGATCTGGCGCGTCACCAGGAACGGGATCAGCTGCTCGGCCAGGTAGTAGAAGTCGACGTCGCG
>JBFIYM010000158.1:0-10566 GCA_041605395.1 Myxococcota bacterium
CCGTGCGCGAGGCGTTCGCCCCGCTCGGCCCCGACCTCGTGTTCGAGTGCGCGGGCGCGCCGGGGACGCTGGCGCAGGCGGCCGCCCTGGTGCGTCGCGGCGGCACCGTGTCGCTGGTGGCGCTGGCGGCCCGCCCCGCCACGATCGAGCCGGGCGCCTGGCTCGGCCAGGAGCTCCGACTCGTGGCCTCGCTCGGCTACGTCCGCGACGAGTTCGATCGGGTCCAGGACCTGATCCTCGACGGGCGCGTCACCCCGGATGCGCTGGTCAGCGCACATTCCTCGTTGGCCGCGCTTCCCGCCGCGTTCGAGCGCCTCGATCGGGAGCCGGATGCGGTCAAGATCCTGATCGACCCCCGCTCCGAGGAGATCCCGTGACCCGACCCTTCCGCTTCGCGGTGCAATCCTTCAGCGCGAGCTCCGCCAAGGAGTGGCGGGAGCGCGCCCGGCGCGTGGAGGCGCTCGGCTACTCGACGCTGCACCTCGCAGACCACGTGCTCGGACCGGGGCCGGCGATCGAGGCGACGAACCATCCCATCCAGGAGCTCGCGGCCGTGCCCGCCATCGCCATGGCCGCGGAGGCGACGAGCACGCTGCGGGTGGGCTGTCGGGTGTTCTGCATCGACTATCGACATCCGGCGATGTTGGCGAAGGAGGCCGCCACGCTGGATCTGCTCTCGGACGGCCGCCTCGAGCTGGGCCTCGGCGCCGGCTGGCTGCGCGCGGAGTACGAGGCGCTCGGCCTGCGCTTCGACCCGGCGCCGGTGCGCATCGCCCGGCTCCGCGAGACCCTCGCCGCGATCAAGGCGGCGTGCGGCGGGGAGCCCCTCGCCATCGAGGGCGACCACGTCAGGCTGTCCGGCTTCGCCGGACGCCCCCTGCCGGTGCAGCGCCCGCATCCGCCGATCCTGATCGGAGGCGGGAGCCGTCGCGTGCTCTCGCTGGCGGCGCAGGAGGCCGACATCGTGAGCTTGAACTTCAACAACCGCAGTGGAAAGATCGGCCCCGACGGCGTCCACTCGGGAAGCGCGGACGCCACCGCCGAGAAGGTCGGATGGATCCGCGAGGCCGCGGGCGACCGCATGGGCGCCCTCGAGCTCGAGATCGGCGCCTACTTCACCTTCGTGCAGGACGGCGCCGAGGCCATCGCCGAGGGCCTGGGCCGCGCCATGGGTCTCTCGGGGCAGGAGATGCTCTCCCATCCGCACGGCCTGTTCGGCAGCGTGGACGCCGTGTGCGAGACCCTCGAGCAGCGCCGGGCGCGGCTCGGCATCTCCTACGTCACCGTGCCCGACACCGCCCTCGACGCCTTCGCTCCGGTGGTCGCGCGCCTCGCGGGCCGTTAGACCCGAGCCATGAAGCTCGCCGAAGTCGCAATCGAGCCCCAGTCGCTCGACCGTTTCCACGAGATCGTGAGCCCGACCGCGCTGGCCGAGGCGCGGCGGGTCGCCGCCGCCGTCCGGGAGCGCTTCTCCGGGCGCGTCGTGTGGAACGTGAACTCGACGGCGATCGGGGGTGGCGTGGCCGAGATGCTGCGACCGCAGCTCGCCTACGTGCGCGGGGCGGGCGTCGACACGCGCTGGGTGGTGATCGCGGGCGGCGCCGAGTTCTTCAAGCTCACCAAGCGCCTCCACCACGGCCTGCACGGCGAGCCGGTCGAGCCCTTCGGCCCTGCCGATCGCTCCCTCTACGAGGAGACCCTGCGCGAGAACGCGGTCGAGCTCCGCGCCAGCGTGCGGCCGGGCGACGTGGTGGTGCTCCACGATCCCCAGACCGCCGGCCTCGCGCCCGAAGCGGCGGCCGCCGGGGCGCGCGTGGTCTGGCGCTGCCACGTCGGCAGCGACGACGTCGGGGCCGCGCGGCCGGCCTGGGACTTCCTCGCGCCCTATCTCGAGCCCGTCGATCGCTTCGTGTTCTCGCGTCCGTCGTACGTCCCCCCGGCCTGCGATCACGGCAGGGCCCAGATCATCCAGCCCTCGATCGACGCCTTCGCGCCCAAGAACCAGCCCCTCGCCCCCGCCGTCGTGCGCACGATCCTCGTCCACATCGGCATTCTCGGGGGGCCGCCGCCGGCGTCCGACGGCCACGCCTTCGTACGGGCGGACGGCAGCCCGGGTCGCGTGGAGCACCGCGCGGACCTCGTGCGCATGGGACCCGCCCCCGGCCCGGACACGCCGCTCGTCGTCCAGGTGTCGCGTTGGGATCCGCTCAAGGACCCGGTCGGCGTCATGCTCGGTTTCGCGCACCTGCTCGAGCAGGGGCCCACGCGCGACGCCGAGCTGGTGCTCGCCGGGCCGAACGTCCGCGCCGTCGCCGACGATCCGGAGGGCGACCGCGTGTTCCTCCACGCACTCGAGACCTGGCGCGGGCTTCCACACGCCGTGCGCAACCGCATCACGCTGGCTTCGCTCCCGACCCACGACGTCGACGAGAACGGCGCCATGGTGAACGCGCTCCAGCGCCATGCCGCGGTGATCGTGCAGAAGAGCCTGAAGGAAGGCTTCGGCCTCACCGTCACCGAGGGGATGTGGAAACGGCGCGCGGTGGTGGCCAGCCGCGTGGGCGGCATCCAGGACCAGATCGAGGACGGCAGGAGCGGCTTCCTGCTCGACGACCCGAGCGACCGCGATGCGTTCGCGGATCGGGTCGGCCGGCTGCTTGCGGACCCGGCGCTCGCCGCCCGGATCGGCGAGGCCGCGCAGGTGCGGGTCCGCGACCACTTCCTGGGGCTGCAGTCCCTCACGAAGTACGCCGCGTTGCTGCTCGGCCTGGACTGACCGCCGGACGGCGTCGGGCTCAGCTTCGCGTCGACGGCACCGCGCGGACCGACCGCTTCGGCGGATCCGGAGCCTGCGACGGCGACGAAGGCGGCACGACTTCGGGGAGGAGCAGCTCGACGGTGGTCCCGACGCCACGCTCGCTCCGGGCGCGAACGTCGCCGCCAGCCTCGACGACGAAGGCGCGCACCCGCGAGAGGCCGAGGCCCGTTCCGGGCTGCGTGCCCTGGCCGGGCGCCCCGGGCTGGAACAGCTTCGCGAGGGTCTCGACGTGCATGCCCACGCCGTCGTCACTGATCCGGATCACCGAGTAGGGACCGGGCGCGAGCGCCGCGAGCCCGCGAGGGACGACGACCCGATCGGTGGCGATCAGGATCTCGCCGCCGTGCGGCAACGCGGTCCGCGCGTTGAACACCACGTTCAGGAGCGCCTGCTCGAGCTGGGCCGGGTCGACCCGGATGCGGCCGACCCGGCAACCCAGGTCGAGATGGAGCAGGATGTCCTCCCCCACCAGGGTGCGCATCAGGGCCTCCGCGCGCCGCAGCAATGCGTTCGGGTGGACGACGCGGGGCCGCAGCGCGTTGCGCGGGTGCGTGAGCTCGAGCAGCTGACGGATCGATTCCCCGGCCTGCCCCGTCGCGCGCCGGATGTTCTCGAGGTCGCCCCGCACCCCGCCCACTTCGGAATGGGCCAGCAGGCGTTCCGTCAGCCCGTCGATGACGAGGAGCAGGTTCTTGACGTCGTGGGCGGTCTGCGCCGCGCGACGCCCGAGCGCCTCGAGTCGCCGCCGCGCCACCTTCTGCTCGGAGCCACGCTCGTGCCGGCTCATCGCTTCTCCGACCCGCGGGCGGCCGACGGCATTTCGACCCCGAGATCCCGAATCATCCGCATCAGGTTGGACGGATGCAGCCCGAGCTCGCGCGCGGCCGCGGAGCGGTTGCCGCCGTTCCGCACCAGTGCCTCCTGGAGCAGGCTCTGCTTGAAGGCGCGCAGCGCGTCGGCGTAGCGCGGGGTCGCCGTCGGGCTCCCGCTCCGCATCGACTCCGAGAGGTCGCGCGCCTCGACCCGAGCCCCGCCCTCTCGCATCGCGTAGAGCCGCTCGACCTCGTTGCGGAGCTGGCGAACGTTCCCGTCGAAGGACGACCTGCGTTCGAGCACTGCCAACGCGCCGGCGGTGAAACGCAGCGGGGCGCACTCGAGTCGCGCTGCCACCTCGGCCGCGATCTCGGCGACCAGCTCGGGGATGTCCCCGCGACGCTCGCGCAGGGGCGGGATCTCGATGCGGAACACGTCCAGCCGGTAGTGGAGATCGCGTCGCACGCGGCCGCTGGCGAGCGCCTCGTCCACCCCGAGGCTCGTGGCGGCGATGATCCGAACCGCGGCGTGACGCACCTCGTTCTCACCGAGGCGGCGGAACTCGCCGAGCTCGAGGAAGCGCAGCAACGCGGCCTGGATGGGCCGGGGCATGTCCGCCAGCTCGTCCAGGAAGAGCGTGCCGCCGTCGGCCGCCTCGACCAGCCCGGGCTTGTTCGCCGAGGCCCCGGTGAAGGATCCGCGCGCGTGCCCGAACAGCTCGCTCTCGAGCAGCGCCTCCGAGAAGAGCGCACAGTTGAGGGCCACGAAGGGACGCGCCGCCCGGGCGCCGCCGGAGTGGATGGCGCGGGCCAGCAGCTCCTTGCCGGTCCCGGTCTCCCCCACCAGGAGCACGGGGAGGTCGCTCTCCGCGGCCTGGCGGGCCTTCGTGCGCACCCGCTCCGCCGCCGCGCTCGACCCCACGAACGCCTCGAAGCCGAAGCGGCGGTCGACCGCCTGGCGCAGATGCCGGTTCTCGCGCGAGAGCCGTCGATTGGTGGTGGCGAGCTGCTCCGCCTTCGCGCGAAGCGCCTCGATCTGCGCCGCGTCGCTGTCGCGCAGACGCAGCGACAGCACCCGAAGCAGATCGAGTGCGGCACGGGGATAGGCGCCGATCGCCTCCAGGAAGGCGATGCGCGGAATCCGAAGCGTCGTGACGGGCTCCTCGGCCGTGACGGTCGCGGAGCGCGGCAGCTCGTCGACGAGCGCCATCTCGCCGACCAGCTCGCCGACGCCTCGAAGGGCCACCACGCGGCCTTCCTCCTCCGACAGCGCGAGTCGCACGGCCGCGCGCCCGGCGAGCAGGAGCAGCACATCCTCCCCGGCGTCCCCCTCCTCGATCAGGACCGTCCCGGCCGGGAACGTCTCGACGCGCCCCTGGCTCACGAGACGATCCAGCGCGCCGAGGGGAAGCCGCTGCAGCACCCGGGTCCGACGCAGGACTTCGAGGAGGGCGAGACGGTCCATGGCACGGACTATATCAAATCAACTTCCATTTCTGTCGTTTCGACCGACCCCGGGGGCCACAACGCAGCCTCCGGGCGAAACAGGGCGAGCGGGCAGTGGAACGCGCCTTGCTATGGCCATCCCGGTGCCCACCGCAGGTCTTACGACGGGTGTACTGCTGGCCGCCGCGAGCCTCCTCGGCGAGCTCGGGCCGCTCGTGTTCGTCGGGCTGGTGCCGCTCCTGCGCGTGCTGGCCCGGGCACCCCGCTCGGCCGTCGCGGCCCGGGAGGGCTTCGCCGCCGGCCTGGCCTTCTTCGGCATCGGCTTCAGCTGGGTCCTGGGCTCGGAGGTCGGCCCCGGCCTCGCCCTCTCCGTGGCGTATGCGCTCACCATTCCCCTGCTCGCTGCCGGCGTGAGCGCGTTCGCGCTCCTCTGCGCCTGGGCGGCCCGGATCTCGCCCGGTCTGCTCGTCACCACCGCACCGGCGCTGTGGATCGTGTCCGAGCTCGCGCGCTCCCACGGCGGATCGCTGTCCATCCCCTGGCTCCACCTCGGCTACGCCCTCGGCGACTGGCCGTTCCTGGTCCAGGGCGCGAGCCTCGTCGGCGTCTACGGAATCTCCGCCTGGATCGTCGCGGTGAACGCCCACCTCGCCTACCGGGCAGGCTGGAACGCGCACGCGCGCACCGCGCTGCTGGCGGCGCCACTCGCACTCGGTCTGCCGCTGCTCGCGGGGGACGCGACCGACGCGCGAGAGGATCCCGCGGCGGCGCGAGAGGATCCCGCGGCGGCGCGAGAGGATCCCGCGGCGGTGCTGCGGGTGGCTGCGGTGCAGCCGGCACTCGACGAGAGCCAGCGGCACGTCGCCGCCCGCCTGGGCGCGAACCTGGGTCGGCTGCTGGAGCTGTCGGCGCGTGTCGCCCCGCAGCAGCCGGAGCTGATCGTCTGGCCCGAGTCGGCGTGGGAGCGTGCGGTCGGCGGCGCCGGCGATGCCTTCCTGGCCACGATCGCCCACGGCCTCGGCACCCCGATCGTCACCGGAGCCTGGCGTCCCCCCGGCCCGGGGGGCTCGGGCTGGCGCAACGCCGCCGTGCTCGCCACGGCGGATGGCCGCACGCCGATCGTGGCCGAGAAGGTGAACCCGGTGCCGGTGTACGAACGGGCACCGAGCGGCCCGGTCGCCCGCGCGCTGCACCGGGCCGGACTGTGGTCGGGCCGCTTCGAGTCGGGCGACGAGGCGCCCCCGCTGCAGCTGGCGCGGGCGGGGGCGCCCGGCGCGACGCTCGGGGCCCTCGTGTGCATCGACGCCAGCCATCCGGAGCTGGCCCGGGAGCTCCGTCGAGCCGGTGCGCGGCTCCTGATCTCGATCGCCAACGAGGCCGGCACCGGTGCCTGGTCCGCGGCGCTGCACGCGCGCATCGCCCGGCTGCGCGCCGTGGAGAACCGGGTGCCGGTCGTCCGCGTCGCGAACACGGGGCCCACGCTCTGGATCGACGCGTCCGGACGCGTCGTGGCCCGGCTTCCGGTCGGCGAGCCGGGCGCGGGCAGCCACGGCCTGGCCCTCGCCGGCCCGGCGCCGCCGTTCACACGGCTCGGGGACGACCGGGTCATCGCATCCCTGGGGTTGTTGGCGCTCGCCACGTTGGCGGCGCGGCTCGCGCAATCGAAGAAGAGAAAAGGGGTTCAACGATGATGTGCCTTTCCAGAGCATGCCTGGTCGCTGCCACGCTCGCGCTCGCAGCGCCGAGCCTGGCGTTCGACGGGGGCTTCGCCGCCGTCGGCGAGGAGACGAGCTACTACGAGCAGATGGCGGCCGGGGAGTCGCTGGCGCCCGCGCCGACGGCCGACGGGGCCGCTTCCGGCGGCCTCCCGACGGAGCTCTACGTCGTCGAGGCGGCCGGTGGGGTCCGCTACCGGGACCTCGGAGACGGGCGCTGGGCCGTCGACATCGAGGTCGCTCCGCGTCCCCACGAGCGCGTCGACGCCGTCTACGACCTCGTGCTCGCGCTTCCGCTCCCGCTCGACTCCAAGTCGAACGCGTGGCGCATCGCGCCCCGGGTCGGCAGTCACGCGGGCGCGGCGCCCTTCGCGTATGGCGGCGAGGAGGTGGTGTTGAAGCGGAACGTCCCGCTCGAGGCCGCCTGGCTCCCCCTGCTGGCGGGAGCGCCGAACGGCCTTCCCGAGCTCTCCTCGTCCGACTACGTGTGGACCTTCTGGGATGCGATCGTTCGGTACGATCCCACGGCGAGCTCGACGCTCCAGGCGTTCGGCTCGTTCCGGTACACGACACCGTCCTGGGTGCGGGAGCTCGATCCGGAGGATCCCCGAAACGCAGCCTACGTGATCACCTGGGTGCCTACGCTCGACGCCGTGCCGCCCTTCGCGATTCGGCTGGACGTCCAGGCGCCCGCGGAGGAATAGAGCCACGGTGAGCGAGCACAGCTGTCCGCGCTGCGGCGAGCGGGGTCTCCCCGACCGGAGCCGGTACTGCCTGCGCTGCGGGGCGGAGCTCGGGCTCCCCGAGGAGGGGACCCGAGCGCCGTACACCCCGGAGCACCTCCGGCGGGAGGTGCTCGTCCACCGGGAAGCGGAGGGCGGAGAGCGCAAGGACGTGACGGTCCTGATCGCCGACGTGGCGGGCTCGTTGGCCATGGCGAGGGCCCTCGACCCGGAAGACGTCCACGGGGTGATGGACGGTTTCTTCGCGCTGGCCCTGGATGCGGTCCACGCGCAGCGCGGGACCGTGAACCAGTTCCGCGGCGACGGCTTCATGGCGCTGTTCGGTGCGCCCCGCGCGCAAGGCGAGGATGCGGCCCGAGCGCTGCGCGCGGCGCTCGAGATCCGCAAGCGTTCGATCGCGTACGCCGAGCAGGTGGAGGCGCGCTACGGCTCGCCCTTCGAGGTGCGGATCGGCATCAGCAGTGGGCTCGTGTGGGTCGGCGCGATCGGCAACCAGCTCCGGCGCGACTACACCGCCGAGGGCCCCACGGTCGGCCTGGCCGCACGGCTCGAGGCCCTCGCCAGCCCGGGCCAGATCCTCGTCGACGAGGAGACCTCACGGCGCTGCGTCGGGTTCGGTCTGCTCGATCTCGGCACGCGCGCGGTTCGTGGCCTCGCGGAGCCGGTCCGCATCTTCGAGCTGACCGGTGACGAAGCGCCCGTCGACCAGAGCTTATCCACGGAACGTCGGCGCGGTCTCACGCCATTCGTGGGTCGCGCCGCGGAGCTCGCGCGGCTCCGCGAAGCGATCGGCCCCGTGGCCGGGCTCCGCTGCATCGAGCTCCGCGGCGAGGCCGGGATCGGGAAGTCCCGGCTCGTCTTCGAGGCGCTTCGAGCCCTGCCTGCGCCGGTCGTCCGGTTCGAGCTCGTGTGTCGCGAGGCGAGCACCCGGCGCGCCTACGCCCCGTGGCTCCGTCTGCTGGAGCGCTGGCCCGAGAGCCTGCCGGGGGCTGCGCGGGCGCGTGCGCTGGGGCGCGAGCTGGAGGGACGGGGCGAGGGAGCCCACAGCCCCGAGCAGGTGGCCGATGCGTTGGGTCGCCTGTTCGGCGAGCTCCTCGAGACCCGTACGGTCGTCATCGCGCTGGACGACGCCCACTGGGTCGACCCCTCTTCTCGGCTCCTCATCGAGCGACTGACGAGACGACCCCCGCCCGGTGCCTTCTCCCTGGTCGCGACCGTGCGCGACGACCAGGAGGGAGACTGGGGAGCCGGCGCCGGGGTCACGCGGCTCCACCTGGCGGCGCTGCCTCCCACCGACGCGCAGCGTCTGGCCCGGCTGGCGGGCGCCGGCCTCGCGGCGGACCTCGCCGAGTTCGCCTGCCTGCAGGGAGGCGGGAACCCGCTGTTCGTCCAGGAGGTGGCCCGCGCGCTCTGCGACGGCACGCCGGGGCAACGCGAGGCGGCTCGCCTCGAGGTCTCGCTGGCCCGCGCCGCCGAACGCATCCCCAGCACGCTGCGCGGCGTGATCGCCGCGCGCATCGACTCGCTCCCCGAAGGCGCCAAGGGCGTCCTCGAGGTGGCAGCCGTGCTGGGCGAGCCCTTCGACGCGGGTCTGCTCGGCGACGTGCTCCCGGGGACCGAGGTCGACGCAACCGAGCTGCTCGAGCTCCTGGTGGCGCGCGGCCTGCTGCGCGGTGAGCCCCCGGGCGACTACGACTTCTGCCACGGGATCGTTCGAGCCGTGGCGGAGTCGCAGCTCGTGCGGGAGCGCAAGAGGACGCTGCATTGGCGAGTCGCGGACATCCTCGCGAAGCGACCGCTGGCGGAGACGGCCGACGGGGCGTCGCGGATCGGCCATCACTACGACCAGGCCGGAGATGGCCCGGCAGCGCTCCAGCACCTGCTGCGTGCAGGGCTCGCCTACGCCGACCTGCGCGCGTTCCAGGAGGCGATCTCGCACCTGCGGCGCGCCTACGAGCTGGTCCAGAGCGTCGAAGGCGACGGCGGAGACCTCGAGGGCTCCGTCGGCCTCGCCCTGGCGTCGAATCTGTCGGCGCTCGATCGCACGGGAGAGGCGGCCGCGGTCCTCGAGTCGCTCGATGCCGGGAAGCTCGGCGCCGAGGACCGCATGCGATTGGCCGCCGTCCAGGTCCAGACGGGCTGGGTCCAGTTCTCGAATGCCAACGACCTGGTTCGGGGACGCTTCCTCGTGGAGCGCGGCCTCGCGGCGCTGGAGTCGCTTCCGCGAGGCGACGACGCGCGGCTGCTCGCCTGGTCCTACCTGACGCGCATGAACCTCCTCGATGGAAGGCTCGAGTCCGCGCTCGACTTCGCGCGACGCGCCGCCGAGCACGCCACCGCACGAGCGGATCGCGTGGGCCTCGCGGCGGCGCGCTACAACGAATCCGCCGTGCACTGCGAAGCGGGGCGGATCGCGGAAGCGCGTGTGGCCGCCGAGGACGCCCGCTCCCTCGCCGAAGCCACCGACAACGAGATCGTGGGCGCCGCCGCGTTCGGGGCCCTGGCCCGTGTCCAGCTCCACGAGGGGGACGCCGCGGCCGCCCTCGACGCAGCGGGCCGCGCCGAGGCGCTCGCCTCCCGTTGCGGGCAGGCAGGCCTCCGCTACCTCGCGCTGGTCGTGAGCGGCCACGCACACCTGCAGCGGGGCGAGACCCGGGCCGCGCGCGATCGCTTCGACGCGCTGGAGGCCATCGGTCCGTCCTGGCCCAGCACCTGGCTCCATCGCGCGCGCGGCGCCCTCGAAGCCGGCGACCTGCGCGGCGCGTCGGAGCTGGCGTCGCGGGCGAGCGGACCCGGCGTGCCTGCGGCGATCCGTGCGCGCGCGCTCGCCTTGCTCGGCCTCGCCACGGGCCTCGGCGACGGCGTCGCGGAGCAGGCGGACGCCCTGCTCGGCGACGCCGTCAGCCTCTGCGACGCGCTGGGCCTGCGCCCGGGGGTCGCCGAGGCGCAGTTGTTCCTCGCGGAGCTGTGCGTGCGCCGAGGCGATTCACGCCGCGCCGCCCACTACCGTGAGTCGGCCGCCGCGGGCTTCG
>JBFIYM010000159.1:0-10497 GCA_041605395.1 Myxococcota bacterium
GACGGCCGGCTCGGTGATCCTGGCCGGCGTGCTGCTCAAGATGGGCACCTACGGCTTCGTACGCTTCGCGCTGCCGCTCTTCCCGGTCGCGTCGATCCAGTTCGCGCCGGTGATCTTCGCGCTCGCACTGGTCGGGATCCTCTACGGGGCGCTCGTCGCGATGGTCCAGAGCGACGTGAAGAAGCTCGTCGCCTACTCCTCGGTCGCGCACCTCGGCTTCGTGATGCTCGGGATGTTCGCGCTCAACGTGGAGGGCCTCGAGGGCTCCATCCTCCAGATGGTGAACCACGGCATCTCGACCGGGGCGCTCTTCCTCCTGGTCGGCATGATCTACTCGCGCCGTCACACGCGCGAGATCGCCGCGTTCGGCGGCATCGCCAAGCCCATGCCGATCTTCGCGGCGCTGTTCGGCATCACCGTGATGTCGAGCGTCGGGCTGCCCATGCTGAACGGCTTCGTGGGCGAGTTCCTGATCCTGCTAGGCGCCTTCCGGGCCAGCCCCGGCTATGCGGTGGCCGCCACGTTCGGTGTGGTGCTGGCGGCCGTCTACCTGCTGTGGATGTTCCGCCGGGTCTTCTTCGGCCCGGTCGAGAACCCGGAGAACCGCGGCCTGATCGACCTCGACCTGCGCGAGAAGGTCGTGATGGCGCTGATGATCGTGCCGATGTTCTGGATCGGGATCTATCCCGACACCTTCCTGCGGCGCCTCCACCCGCCCGTGCTCGACCTCCTGCACGTGATGGAATCGAAGACGGCGCAGCACACCGGCCCCGCCGCCGAGCGCGCCCACGCGAAGCTGCTGGCGGCGCTCGACTTCGACGCCGCGGAGCCGCCCCGATGATTCCGGCGCCCGACCTCGATCTGCGCGCGGCGCTGCCGTTGATCCTGATCTCGATCGGGGCCTTCGCCGTGCTGCTCGCCGAGCTGTTCCTGAAGGCGGGCGCGAGCGATCAGCCGGAGCGCCGCGCCAGCTTCGTGAGCGCCGTCCTGTGCGCGATCTCCGTCGTGACGCTCGGCGCGATCGTGGCCTCCTCGGCCGCCGCCTTCGCCGAGGGCGGGTCCGTCGTCTTCAACCCGGAGCGGCCGTTCGTCCGCCTCGACCGCTTCGCCAACTTCGCGATCGCCCTGGTCGCGTTCGGCTCGCTGCTCTCCTGCCTGCTCTCCTACTACTACCTGCGCGAGCTTCGCATCCAGTACGGGGAGTACTACGCGCTGCTGCTGCTGGCGACCAGCGGCATGATCCTGCTGGTCGCCGCGGTCGACCTGATCGCCGTGTTCCTCGGGATCGAGCTGCTCAGCATCCCGATCTACGTCCTGGCCGGCTTCGACCGCAGGAAGCTGCGCAGCAACGAGTCGTCCATCAAGTACTTCCTGGTGGGCTCCTTCGCGAGCGCGATCCTGCTCTACGGCATGGCGCTGCTCTACGGGGCCACGGGGAGCACGGACTTCGCCGCCATCCGCCGGGCGCTCGATCCTTCGCAGACGCTCGCCGCGATCGGCCTGGCCCTGGTCGTGGTGGGCTTCACCTTCAAGATCTCCGCCGTCCCCTTCCACCAGTGGGCCCCTGACGTCTACGAAGGCGCGCCGACGCCGGTGACGGCCTTCATGTCGGTGACCGTCAAGGTGGCGGCCTTCGCCGGGCTGATGCGTGTGGTCGTCTTCGCCTTCTCGGGCGGCGGCGAGGGGCTCGCCGACGTGCTCTGGTGGCTGGCCGCGCTCACGATGATCGTCGGCAACGTGATGGCCGTGATCCAGGACAACGTGAAGCGGCTGCTCGCCTACTCGAGCGTGGCACACGCCGGCTTCGTTCTGATGGGTCTCGTGGCCGGCACCCAGGCCGGCTACTCCGCCATGCTCTTCTACCTGCTCGGCTACGTCTTCTCGAACCTCGGGGCCTTCGGGGTGGTGATCGCGTTGGCGCACCGGGGCCGTGACGCCGACCGCGTGGAGGACTTCGCTGGCCTGGCGCGGACGCGCCCGGCCCTGGCGGCGCTGATGACGCTGTTCCTGATCTCGCTCGCCGGGATCCCGGGGACGGTGGGCTTCGCCGGCAAGCTCCAGGTGTTCCTCGCCGCCGTGCGCGAGGGCCACGTGGGCCTCACCATCATCGCCGTCCTCACCAGCCTGGTCTCGGTCTACTACTACCTGCGCATCCCGGTTGCGATGTACATGCGCGAGCCGGGCGCCGAGGCGCCCCGCCTGCGGCTCCACAGCGCGGAGGGCCTGGTGCTCGGGGTCTGTGCCGTCGGCGTGGTGTTGCTCGGCCTCTTCTTCAGCCAGGGCCCGTGGCCCTTCGGCTGGGTCCATGCCCTCGACTGGACGCGCGAGAGCGCGGCGGTGCTGGCGGGGCGCTAGCCTTCGAGCCAGCCGCACAGGATGACGGGCGCCCGCCCGCCCGGCCGTTCGGGCGAGGCTGCGCCACCTCGAGCTGCGCGCCCCCGAGGAGCTCTACGACTACCGCTCGGACCCGGACGCGCTTCGCAATCTGGTGGCGGAGCCGGGCCATGCGGCCGAGCTGAACCGGCTCCGGGGAGAGCTTCTCGCGCAGATGGAGCGGTCGCAGGATCCCCAGCTGGAAGCCTTCCGGGCCCGCCTGGCCCTCGTTCGCTAGCGGCAGGCCCGGTTCTACCAGCTTCGTGCCCAGCGGGGGGGCGCCGCCGGATCGGGCCCGAGCAAGGCCAGGTCGGCCTCGAACTCGAGCTCGTGCCCGCCGCTCCCGAGGCGCCGGATCTGGAGTCGCCCGCCGCGCGTTGCGACCAGCAGGCGGCCCCCGGCGTCCCAGTCGGCCCACTGGAGGTCGTCGAGCGCCTCGAGATCCCCGCCGCGCTCGAGCGAATAGCGCACCCGGAGCCCGTCCACGGCCTGCTCGACGCCGAACTCGCCGCCCGGATGGCCGACACTCTCGAGGTGCAGCATCCGGTCACCGCGGGGTTGGCGCTTGCACAGACGCGCGTTGCGTTTCATGTCCCAGAGGTCGCCCGGGACGCGCGGCGGGCCGCCGGGCGCGTCGTCCCAGCCGCGGCGCTGCTCGCACGCGAACTGGGCGGGCGCAGTCGAGTGCAGGCCGTACGGGATCGGAAGGCCCGCTCCGACTTCTTCGCCTCCGCGCGCGGCGCCGAAGTGATAGCCGCGCGTCCAGGTGCCACAGGTGCCGAAGGCGTGGAGCGCGGTCAGCCACGGCAGCCTCGAGATCGCGACGTACGCCTCGCCGTGCTCCCAGCGGGCACTCGGCTTGTGCGCGAAGTAGCAGAGCAGCCGCCCGTCCGGCGAGACGTCCGAGCGGCGCGGAAAGATCCGACCTCGGAGCCAGCCGCCCGGCTCGTAGCGCCCCGCGGCCAGGTCCCAGCGGCCGACGTGTGACCAATCCGAGGGGCCGCGCCGGAAGACGGCGACGACTGGCACCCCGGTCGCCGGGATGCAGTAGATGCGCGGCGGCGCGCGCTCCACGCTCAGTCGTGCGCCCCGTGGCTCGCCGGCAGGGCGCTCTCGGTGGGCGGCAGGGCGCTCTCGGTGGCCGGATCGCCCGCGACCCGCACGTGGACCATGACGCGCGGCTCCCGGTGGTCGTAGGGGCGCGCGCGGTGGAGGACGCGACGGTTGTCCCAGATCGCGACGTCGCCCGGACGCCAGCTGTGGCAGAGGACGCGCGGCGGGCGGCAGGCGAACTCGAGCAGCTCGTCGAGGAGGGCCTCGGAGTCCGCTTCGTCGAGGCCCGGGATCCCGTAGGCGTGCCGGCCGATGAAGAGCGCGCGCTCGCCGGTCACCGGGTGGACCTTCACGAGCGGCCGGCGCGGCGGCTCGGCGACGTCCGCGCCATAGCCCGCGGGCGCTCCGGCCACGAGCGTGTGGCCGATGCGCGCCTGCGAGTAGCGGATCGAGTGGTAGGCCGTGAGCGCCTCGACGCGAGCCCGCATGCCGTCGTCGAGGGCCTGGTAGGCGGCCCGCATGTCGGCCCACTCGGTCTCGCCGCCTGCCGCGGGTACCACGTGCGCGGAGAGGATCGACGCCTTCGCCGAGCAGGGCATGTAGGAGCTGTCGGTGTGCCAGCCCTCGTTGCCTCGCATGATCTGCATGGCGGGGTTGTCGTCCTCGAGCAGGCTCCCGTCCGGGCGCTGGTTGCTGATGAAGACGAAGCCCCGGTCTCCGTAGAGGTGCTCGATCGCTCCGAAGCGGCGGCCGAAGGCCACCTGATCGTCCGGCTCGAGGTGCTGGTCCGGGAAGATCAGCACCCCGTACTCGGCGAACGCCGCCTCGATCCCCCGCCAGGTGTCGGGCTCGAGGGCTTCGAGCCGCACGTCGGTGACGCGCGCCCCGAGGGTCGCCGGGCAAGGTCGGACCTGCATGCGCACACCTCCCGGGCAACTTCGGACAGGCTAGCCCGAGCCCCGTCGCGCGGAAGGCGTCGAGTCGGCCGCGGTACCCTCCGGCCCCCGTGATCCCGTACTTCGAGCTCCGCGAGCTCCCGATCGGTGGCGGCTACTCCATCGCCGTGTTCGGCCTCATGGTCTGCCTCGGCGTGGTGACCGGCGTCGTCTTCGTCCGCCGCCGCGCCCGGCAGCTCGGCATCCCCGAATCGGACCTGACGGCGGCCTTCGGGTGGGCGCTGGTCCCGGGCTTCCTTCTCTCGCATGCGGTCGCGGTGGTGCTCTCCGAGCCACCCGCGGGCGGTCGAAGTCTCTGGGACTGGCTCGAATTCTGGAACGGCATGAGCTCGTTCGGAGGCTTCTTCGGCGCCGCCCTCGGCCTCGGCTTCTACTTCGGCGTGGTGCGACGTCGGCACTGGATCCGGTTGGCCGACCTGTACGCCGAGGGTCTGGTGATGGGGTGGGTCTTCGGGCGGCTCGGCTGCACGCTGGTCCACGACCACGTGGGCAGCCGCTCCGACTTCCCGCTCGCGATCGCCTTCCCCGGTGGCCCACGCCACGACCTCGGCTTCTACGAGCTGCTCTACACCGTGCTCGTGCTGGTGCCCGTCGTGCTGTGGCTGGGCCGACGGGAGCGAGCGCCGGGGACGGTGCTGTGTGTCCTGGCGTTGCTCTACGCCCCCGCGCGCTTCCTCGGCGACTTCCTGCGCAATACCGACCTGCCTGGCCACGACGCCCGCTTCTTCGGGCTGACCGTGGCCCAGTACGCGTGCATCGCCCTGCTCGGGGTGGGCCTCGTCCTCGTCGCGCGCCTGCGCGTACGATCGGCCGCCGGCTAACGCTCGACCGTCTGCACCAGCGGCAGGCCGTTCGCGCCCACCGGGATGTAGACCGTCGTGTGGTTCGGCGACTGGGCCATCTGGAGCTGGGCGCCGATCGCCTCGTGCTGGAGGTAGTAGGGCGTGAGGGTCGCGTTGATGATGCGCTGCGCCTCGGCGATGCCCTTGGCCTCCTCGATCCGGATCTCGGCGTCGCGCTTCGCGATCTCGCGGACCGTGGCCTTCTCCTCGAGCAGCTGGAGCGCCGCCAGCTTCTTCTCGACGGCCTGCGCCACCACCTCCGGATAGTCGATGTTGCCGACGACCAGACTCACCACGCGGAACGGGGTGTCCTCGAAGTAGTCCTGAAGCCCCCCGCGCACCTCGTCTGCGATCTCGACGCGCAGCGCCTTGATGTCGCGGCTCTCGTGGCTCTGCACGCTGCGGCGCACGAAGGTCCGGAACGGCTCGCGGGCCACACGCGGGTACCACTCGGCCGCACCGAAGCGGGCGACCACCTCCTCGACGTGGCCCGGCTCGATGGCGAGCACCGCATGCACGTCGAAGGAGACGTTGAGGTCGTCCTTGGCCAGGATCTTGAAGCCCTCGGTGTAGGTCTGCGGGCGGATGTCGACGTTGATCACCTCGTTGCGGAACAGCGAGACGCCGAAGTTGCCCGGGCCGGTGACGACGCCGCGATAGCCGCCCTGGCCGACCAGGCGCGGTCGCTCGAAGACGTAGCCCTCGTGGCCGGCGGGGGTGTAGGGGTTCGAGCAGCCGACCAGCCCGGCGAGGGCGAGGGCGACGAGCAGGGCGAGGGTCGGGCTTCGATGGTTCATGGGGATTCTCCTCGGTTCGGTGTCGATCCCGGTAGTGCACGGACCGGACCACCTGCATCGAATCCCGATAAGCCCTTGAAATCACTGAATTTCGACTGGATGGAGGCATCGCCCGGAAGCTGGTGGATTTCACCAGGGGTGGTGCAATTTCCCAGATCAACCGATAACCGGTGGGTGCTGGAGCAGGTCCTGATCGCCGAGCCCGCCGACCTGAGCCTGGCCGAGGTCGGCGCGGCCCTGGCCCGGGTGCTGCCGGCCTCGACCCGCATCGCGCGGACGCGCACCGCTCGGCTGGCGCAGCTCGAGGCCGAGGACCCCGCCGCGCTGGCGATCGTGTTGCACGCCGCCGAGCCCGACGTGCTCGGGCAGCTCAGCGCGCTGCGCCGCCGGCTTCCCGACGCGGCCCTGGTGCTCGCAGTCGCGCCCGACGAGGCCGCGCTCGGTCCGCGCGCCATCGAGGCGGGGGCGAGCGACCTGCTGGTGCTCGGGCCGGGCCTCCCCGAGCGCGTCGCCGCGCTCGTGGCGAAGCTCGTGCGCCTGGTCGCGCTCCAACGCCGCGCGCGCCGGCTCGACGAGCAGAACAGCCGCCTCAATCAGAGCCTCCAGGAGCGCTCGCGCATCGTCGGCCAATCGCCCCAGCTGCGTGGGCTGCTGGAGCAGATCGAGCGCGTGGCGTCCATCCCCCGGCCGCTCCTGATCACCGGAGAGCGCGGCACGGGGAAGGAGCTGGTGGCGCGCGCCATCCACTTCGCGTCGGGGCACGCGGCGGGGACGATGGTGACCATCAACTGCGCGGCGCTCGGCGACTCGTTGCTCGAGAGCGAGCTCTTCGGCCACGAGCGCGGCGCCTTCACCGGCGCCGAGCGCGCGCGCCCGGGCAAGTTCGAGCAGGCCGACGGCGGCACGCTCTTCCTGGACGAGATCGGCAACATGCCCCTCCCGTTCCAGCGCAAGATCCTACGCGTGGTCGAGTACGGCACGTTCACGCGCGTCGGCGGGACGCGCGAGCGCAAGACCTCGGCCCGGCTGCTGGCCGCGACCAACGCCGACCTGAGCAGCAAGATCGAGCGCGGCGAGTTCCTGGGCGATCTGTACGACCGGCTCGCCTTCGAGGTGATCGAGGTGCCTCCGCTCCGGGAGCGGCCCGGCGACGTCGAGATCCTGGCGCGCGCCTTCCTGGACCAGTTCGCCGACGAGATCCCCGCCTTCCGGGGCAAGCGCCTCGCGGCCTCCGCCCTGGCGATGCTGCGCGCCTACCCCTTCCCCGGCAACGTCCGCGAGCTCAAGAACATCATCGAACGCGCCGCCTACCGCGACACCACGAACGAGATCACGCCCGAGGACATCGGCCTGCTGCCGCGGGCGCAGCCGATCCCGGGCACCGGCGGCTTCCAGGAGCAGGTCGCGGCGTTCAGCCGCCAGCTGCTCGAGACCACCCTCGAGGCGACCTCGGGCAACCAGGCCGAGGCCGCCCGCCGCCTCGGCCTGAGCTACGACCAGCTGCGCCACTACCGGCGGAAGTACCTCTGAGCGCGTCCCGGAGCGGCCGCGTACGGGCTGACCGGAAGGCCCACTCTTCCTGGCCGGCCCGACCGGGCGTCGAAATCGCCTCTTGCGGAGCCGCGCCTGCGATAAGGTGAAGCCGGAGAAGGAGGGGCTTTGCCATGTCGCTCCGTACGAGCCTGCCGCGCGTGGGCCTCGTGCTCGGTCTCGCCGCCGGCGCCCAGGCCCAGACGTACGATCGGATCCTCGACGTGCAGCAGACGACGCACCTGGCGGCTGCCAAGTCGCAGCAGCGCATCGACCAGCTCAGCGACGAGACCCGCACGTTGCTCTCGCGTTACCAGTCTGCGAGCCGCCAGGCGGACTCGCTGCGGGTCTACGTGGAGCAGCTCGAGAAGCTGGTCGCGTCGCAGGAGACCGAGAAGCGTGAGCTGCAGCAGCAGATCGACGGCGTCACCGACGTGGAGCGCGAGATCCTGCCGTTGATGCAGCGCATGGTGGACATGCTGGACCGCTTCGTGGAGGCCGACCTGCCCTTCCTGCTCGCGGAGCGCCGGGAGCGCGTCGAGCGCATGCGCGAGCTGCTCGTGCGTTCGGACGTCACGGTGGCGGAGAAGTACCGGCGTCTGCTCGAGGCCTACCAGATCGAGAACGACTTCGGGCACACCATCGAGGCCTACGTCGGGGACCTCGAGCGGGAGGGAAACGCGCGCGAGGTGAACTTCCTGCGCATCGGTCGGGTGGCCCTCTTCTACCAGACCCACGACGGCGCGGAGTCCGGCAACTGGACGGAGCAGGGCTGGGAGACCATCAGCGGCTACGACAGCGCGATCCGCCAGGGTCTGCGCATCGCGAAGCGGCAGGCGCCGCCCGACCTGTTGCTGCTGCCGCTGCCGGCCGCGCCGCCCCTCTCCGAGACGGCGGGCGCGGGGGGCGCGCGATGAGGGCGACCCGCGCGATCGTACTGGTGCTCACGGCCCTCCTGCTCTCGTCGCCCGTCGCCGCGCAGGAGGCGGAGCCCAGGAAGAGCCTCGACGAGCTGCTGCGCGAGGTGCAGGCGGCCCGCCAGCAGGAGCAGGCGCTCCACAAGAGCCGCGAGGAGGAGTTCCGCCGCAAGAAGGCCGAGCAGCAGGCGCTGCTCCAGAAGGCCGAGGCCGAGCGCGCGCGGCTCGAGGCGCGGAGCGTCGAGCTCGAGCGCGCCTTCCAGGAGAACGAGCGGAGCCTCGCCGTTCTCGACGAGCAGCTTCGCGAGCGGCTCGGCAGCCTGGGCGAGCTGTTCGGCGTGGTGCGTCAGGTGGCGGGCGACACGCGCAGCGTGGTCGAAGGCTCGATCGTGAGCGCGCAGCATCCGGGGCGCGCCGCGCCGCTCGACGTCATCGCGCAGAGCCGCAAGCTGCCGACCATCGATCAGCTCGAGGAGCTCTGGTACCTGCTCCAGCACGAGATGACCGAGTCCGGCAAGGTGGTGCGCTTCCGCACCCCGGTGGTGCTTCCCGACGGAACGCACGAGGAACGCGAGGTGGTGCGCGTCGGCGTGTTCAACGCCCTCTCGGGGGGCGACTTCCTCGTCTTCCAGCCGCCGCCCGAGGGAGAGAGCGAAGGCTCCGTGGTGCTGCTGCCGCGCCAGCCGGGTGGTCGCTTCACGCGCGCCGCGGACGGCTTCGTCGACGCGAGCGCCGGCCGCGAGGACGCGCCGATCGACCCCTCGAAGGGCTCGATCCTGAGCCTGCTGGTGCAGGCGCCCACCGCGCGCGAGCGCGTCGACCAGGGGGGGCTGGTCGGGTACACGATCCTCGTGCTCGGCCTCGCAGGCGGGGCGCTGGCGCTCTGGCGGCTCTTCGCGCTCACGATGCTGGGACGGCGTGTGCGGGCGCAGGCGCAGCGGGACAGCGCCAGCCCGGACAACCCACTGGGCCGCGTGATGCAGGTCTACGAGGCGAGCCCCGACGTCGACACCGAGACCCTCGAGCTGCGCCTCGACGAGTCCGTGATGCGGGAGCTGCCCCCGCTCGAGCGGGGGCTCACCACGATCCGGGTGATCTCCGTCGTGGCGCCGCTGCTCGGGCTGCTCGGCACGGTGACCGGCATGATCAAGACCTTCCAGGTGATCACCCTGTTCGGCACCGGCGACCCCAAGATGATGGCGGCCGGCATCGCCGAGGCGCTGGTGACCACCATGCTCGGGCTGATCGTGGCGATCCCGCTCACGTTCCTGCACAGCCTGGTCAGCGACCGCAGCAAGGCCGTGGTCGAGGTGCTCGACGAGCAGGCGGCGGGCATGGTCGCGCGGCGCGCCGAGGCGGGCGGCTGACCATGCTCGAACCCTGGGTCGCCGTCGAAGCCTTCATCGAGCGGGGCGGCAACGTGATCTGGGCGATCGCGTTCACGCTGCTCGCGATGTGGAGCCTGATCCTCGAGCGCTTCTGGTACCTGCGCAGCGTGCATCCGCGGGAGGTCGAGCGTGTCGAGCGCGCCTGGCGCGAGCGCCCGGAGCACCGGTCCTGGCACGCCCATCAGGTGCGCCGCCAGCTCGTCTCGGAGATCTCGCTCGGTCTCTCGCGCGGGCTCGGCATGATCCAGACCCTGGTCGCCCTGTGCACCCTGCTCGGCCTGTTGGGCACCGTCACCGGCATGATCACGGTCTTCGACACCATGGCGGCGACCGGGAACTCGAGCGCACGGCTCATGGCGGACGGCGTCTCGAAGGCCACGCTGCCCACCATGGCCGGCATGGTGGCGTCCCTGTCCGGGCTCTTCTTCAGCATCTGGCTGCAGAACCGTGCCCAGTACGAGTCCGAGCGCGTAGCCGACCACCTGACCATGGAGTGAGCGAGATGGCACGACGACACCGACGCGTCCAGGATCAGGCGGAGATCAACCTCACGCCCATGCTCGACGTGACGTTCATCCTGCTGATCTTCTTCATCGTGACCGCCTCCTTCATCAAGGAGGCCGGCATCGAGGTGAACAAGC
>JBFIYM010000160.1:0-10425 GCA_041605395.1 Myxococcota bacterium
ACGACCAGCACGTCGTGTCGTGTGAGAAGCGAGTGCGTCGCAGAGTGACGCAGCTTGTCGATCTCGTCGTTGATCGACGAGTCCTTGTCGATGGAGGTGTCGCTCGAGGGGATGTAGGCCTCGGGCTGGTAGTAGTCGTAGTAGGAGACGAAGTACTCGACGGCGTTGTTCGGGAACAGCGACTTGAACTCGCTGTAGAGCTGCGCCGCCAGCGTCTTGTTGGGGGCCATCACCAGTGCCGGCCGGTTCAGGGCGGCGACCACGCAGGCCATGGTGAAGGACTTGCCGCTGCCGGTGACGCCGAGCAGGGTCTGGTGGGCGGCCCCCTTCTCGATCCCCTCCACCAGCTCCGCGATGGCGCGGGGCTGGTCGCCCTGCGGCGTGTACTCGGAGACCAGCTCGAAACGCTCACCCATGGGGCGATAAGCTAGCCGACGGGCCGGAACGGATGCTGACGCAGATCTACGGAATCACCTGTGCCGAAGACGCCGCCCTCGTGAACGCCCTCCGCCCGGATCACGTGGGCATCGTCCTCCACGAGGGCATCGACACCTGGGACACGGTCGATCGCGAGACGCTCTCGGCGATCCGGCGCGAGCTCGGCGCGGTGGCCGTGGTCGCCCTCTCCCTCTCGAGCGAGCGCGACCGGATCCTCCGCACGGTCGAGGCGGTCGAGCCGGCTTGGGTGCACCTCGCGCGCGTCGCGGAGGCGCTCGACGCTGACGCCATCGCGCGCCTCCGCGAGGAGCTCGCGCCCCGCCGTCTGATGGTGACCGTCCCGGTTCGGGACGCGGGCGCCATCGCCCTCGCGGAGCGCCTCGCCCCCGCGGTCGACGCGCTGCTCACCGACACGGCGCATCCGACCACCGGCGTGGTGGGCGCGAGCGGGCACACCCACGACTGGTCGCTCAGCGCCCGGGTCGTGGCGGCGGTGCCCGTGCCGGTGATCCTGGCCGGCGGCCTCGGACCCGAGAACGTGGCCGAGGCGATTCGGCGCACGCGCCCCGCCGGCGTCGACTCCGAGACGCGGACCAGCCGTGACGACGACCGGCGCAGGAAGGACCCCGACCGCGTGCGCCGATTCCTCGAAGCGGCGCACGCGGCGGCGCTCGGTCTCGGCTGAGCGCTCAACCGACGTGGTACAGGAACTCCTCCTGCACCACCTTGCCCCGGGCCACCGTGTAGAGACCGACCTCGGTCAGCTGCTGGCGCTGGCCACTGGGCTTGTTCGTGACGTCGAGGTCGAACAGCACGGCGAACTGGTCGTCGCGGTGGCCGCAGAACGGACCGCTGGCGGTCGAGCGATGCACCTCGTGGTTGTCGTACCACCAGGCGTTCTTGCCGCGGACCGCCTGGATCCCCTCCATGCGGGCCGGCAGCGCCTCGGTGCCCTGGGCCTCGAGGCTCACGACCTTCTGGTCGTAGAGGGTGTCGACGGCGTCGAGGCCCTTCCCGGCGTTGCAGAGCTCCACGAGCTTCCTTCCGATCTCGGCGGCAGACGGACTGGACATGGCGTTCCTCCCTTGGGCGCGTCCGGCCCGCACCCTACCCCTGAATAGGCCACTTTCTGGCCTATTTCTGATAGGCTGGACCCATGTCGAAGCGGCCGCGCGCGGAACGCCACGACGCCCTGCTCGCGCAGCTGCGCGCGCGGGGGAGCGCCCCGATGCGCGAGCTGGCCGAGGAGCTCGGCGTCTCGACCCGGACCCTGCGCCGCGACGTCGCGACGCTCCGCGCTCGCGGCCTCGACATCGAGGGCGACCGCGGACGCGGCGGCGGGATCCGCTTCGCCCGCTACGCGCCGCTGCCCCCACTGCGCCTCGACGAGGCCGAGGCGGTGGGGCTCTGGCTGTCGGTCCAGCTCTCGCGCCGGGTCGCGGGCCTCCCCTTCTCGCGTGCCGGGGGCGGCGGCATCCAGAAGGTGTTGGCGGCGCTGCCCGAGGAGCGCCGTTGGCAGCTCCGCCGCCTGCTGGACCGCATCGTCGTCGGGCCCGCGGCCTCCGCTTCGCTGCGCGCCTCGGCCGGGCCGGTCGCCGACACGCTGCTCGACGCCTTCGAGCGCTGCTTCCGGGATCAGGTCTGCCTCGGCTTCTCCTACACCGACCGCGTCGGCGCGCGGAGCCAGCGCCGGATCGAGCCGCACGGCATCTACGTGGAGCTGCCCGTCTGGTACATCCTGGCCGTCGACCTCGACAAGAGCGCGCAGCGCATGTTCCGGATGGACCGCATCGCGAACCCGCGTCCGCTGGCGCAACGCTTCGAGCCGTCGCGCGCCGTGGTCGAGGAGATGATGGCCCGCGGCGCGGGCGGGAGCTGGCGCACCTGAGCCCACCCCTCGGCGGCCGAGGCCCTCGGGCCCGGCTCGTTCTACGCTTCGAGCTCGGCCTGCGGCCGGGCCAGGCCTCGCGGCTCGCCTACGGCGCCGGCGACGTCCGGCTCAGCGCCGCCACCTCGGCCCCTGCGCCGTGTCCTCGATCGTGACGCCCTCGGCCGCGAGGGCGTCGCGGATGCGGTCGGCCTCGGCGAAGTCGCGGCGCTCGCGGGCGGCCTGGCGCGCGGCCACGAGCGCGTCGATGCGGGGGTCGCTCTCCTGGACCTCGTCCGGGGGCTCCGCCGTCAGCAGGTCGAGGCCCAGGAAGGCGTCGAACTCGGCGAGCAGCGCGCGGCGATCGGCCGGCGCGAGGGCATCGTCGCGCAGCATCTCGCTCGCGATCGCCAGCGCGCGCGGCGCGTTGAGATCGTCCCGAACGGCGGCGCGGAAGCGCTCGCGCCAGGGCGCGCAGCGGGCCTCGGCCGCGGCGCCGGGGGCGTCCGCCAGCGGCAGCGTCGCGGCGAGCAGGCGCCGGTAGCCGCGATCCGCCGCCACCATGGCCTCGTCCGTGAAGGTCTGCTGCTTGCGGTAGTGCGCCTGGAGGAAGAAGTAGCGGTACGCGAGCGGCAGCAGGCCGGCGTCGACCAGGTCCTGGAGCATCGCCACGTTGCCCGTCGACTTGGACATCTTCTCGCCGCGGAAGTCCAGGAACTCCTCGTGCATCCACAACTGCACCCAGGGGTGCACGTCGAGCGCCGTCTCGCTCTGCGCGATCTCGTTCGTGTGATGCACCTTCAGGTGGTCGATGCCGCCCGTATGGATGTCGAAGCGGCGACCGAGGTACTTCGTGCTCATCGCCGAGCACTCGATGTGCCAGCCCGGGAAGCCCCGTCCCCACGGCGAGTCCCACTCCTGCTGCCGCCGGACGCCCGGCTTGGCGAACTTCCAGAGCGCGAAGTCGGCGGGGTGCCGCTTGCCCGGCACGTCCTCGATGCGGCGCCCGCCGGCCTGCTGGGAGAGATCGAGGCGCGCGAGCTCGGCGTAGCGAGGGAACTTCGAGACGTCGAAGTAGACGCCGTCTTCGATCTGATAGGTCACGCCCTTCGCCTCGAGGGCCTGGATCATCTCGATCTGCTCGGGGATGTGATCGCTCGCCCGGCACAGCACGTCGGGGTCGGCGCAGTTGAGCCGCCGCCGGTCGGCGAGCCACTGCGCGGTGATCTCCGCGGCGATGTCGGCGGCGCGGCGTCCGCTCCGGCGCGCAGCGACCTCCATCTTGTCCTCACCGGCGTCGGCGTCGTCGGTCAGGTGGCCGACGTCCGTGATGTTGATGACCTGGGTCACCGCCAGTCCCTCCGCCTCGAGGGCCCGGCGCAGCAGATCGGCGAACAGATAGGGTCGCAGGTTCCCGATGTGGTGCGGCGAGTAGACGGTCGGGCCGCAGCTGTAGACGCCGACCCGGCCGGGGACGAGGGGCACGAAGGGCTCCTGCCGGCGCGTCCGCGAGTTGTAGAGCGCGAGCCCGCTCACGCCGCCGCCGCTTCCGCGAGCAGGACCACGGCCTGGGCCGCGATACCCTCACCGCGCCCGATCGCTCCGAGCCCATCCGTGCTGGTGATCTGGAGGCTCACGGCCCCGGGCGCCACGCCGAGCAACGAGACGAGCTGGCCGCGCATGGCGTCCCGGTAGGGGGCGAGGCGCGGCGCCTCGGCGATCACGGTCGCGTCCAGGTTCGCGACGGCCAGGCCCTGCTCCGCCACGCGGCGCACCGCCTCGCGCACGAAGACCGCGCTCTCCGCGTCCCGCCAGCGCGGGTCCGAGGACGGGAAGTGCTCGCCCAGGTCGCCCGCCGCGAGCGCGCCGAGCAGCGCGCGCGCGACGGCGTGCAGGAGCACGTCACCGTCCGAGTGGCCGGCGAGGCCGTGGTCGTGCGGGATGGCGACCCCCCCGAGCCGGAGCGTGCGCCCCGGCACCAGCCGGTGCGCGTCGAAGCCCTGACCCACGCGGACCCTCACGCGCCCCGCTGCCGCGCCGCGAGCAGCGCCTCGGCGACCGCGAGGTCGCTCGCCGTCGTGATCTTCAGGTTGTCGGGGTCCCCCGGCACCACGTGCACGCGCACCCCGAGGCGGGCCACCAGCGCCGCGTCGTCGCTGGCGACGACCCCCTCGGCGTCCGCCTTGGCCAACGCCTCCCGCAGCCAATCGATGCGAAAGACCTGGGGCGTCTGCGCGGTGACGCACGCCTCGCGCGGGGGTGTGTCGAGGATCGCGCCGTCGCGCACGCGATGGATCGTGTCCGCCGCCGGCGTCGCGAGCAACGCGGCCCCGTGCGCGCGGGCGGCCGCCACCACGCGCGCGACGGCCTCCGGACGCACCAGGGGCCGGGCCGCGTCGTGGATGGCGACGTGGCTGACCTCGGCGGGTAGCGCCAGGAGCCCCGCGCGCACCGAGTCCTGGCGCTCGCGTCCCCCCGCCACCGGCGGGGCGACCCGCCCCGGCTCGGCGAGCTCGGCCGCGACCGTCGGCCAGGCATCGAACGCGGAAGCCGGAATCACCGGCTGGAGGAGCCCGATCTCGGGCACTGCCGCGAGCGCCGCGAGCGAACGACCCAACAGGGTTTGACCCGCGAGGCGCAGCCACGCCTTCGGCGGCGCAGCCGGCAGGCCCGCTCGCAGCCGCGTGCCCGATCCGGCGCCGAGGACCAGTGCGGCCACCTGCATGCGCCGGAACGTAGCGTCTCGCGGCCGGGAGGCGGACTGCCACCGGCGGGCAAGCAGACTGCTACCGGCGGGCAGGCAGACTGCTACCGGCGGGGAAGTGGACTGCTACCGTGCCCGCCACGCGCTCGGGAGAAGGGCATGTGGGTTCGCATCGTGGTCGCGGCGCTGCTGGCGTGGAGCTCCGGCGGGCCTGCCCGTGCCCAGCCGACGCCGACCCCTCCGGGCACGCCCGGCGCGGCAACGTCGGCACCGGGGCGGGACGTGCTCCCGCTCTCGCTGCACCAGGCCATCGCGCTCGGCATCGAGAACAACACCGACGTCCAGCTCATCCGCTACGAACCGCCGATCGCGGAGTACGACTACTCGGCGGCCTGGGGCGTCCATGATCCGACGCTGTTCGGGGAGTACCGCTACACGAGCACCAACCTGCCCGTGGCGAGCACGTTCTTTCCGGGCCAGTTCGTGGAGCGCACCGGCGAGGGCAGCGCGGGCTTCGTCGGGCTGCTGCCGCGCCTCGGCTGGAGCTACGACATCACCTACCGCGGCGACAGCACCTCCACCAACTCCTTCGTGCAAACGCTCGGCAAGACCTACACCTCGAGCCTCACGGCGAGCGTCAACGCACCGCTGCTGCGCGGCGCCTGGTGGGGCGGCGCCTGGACGGCCGTCCAGCTGACCGGCATCGGGACGGGCATCGCGGTGGACGAGTTCCGCCGGCGACTGATGGACATCGTGGGAGGCTTCCCGGGCGTCCCGATCGAGCAGAACCTCGGCATCGAGAACGCCTACTGGACGCTGGCCGCCCGCAAGCAGGAGCTCGAGGTCGCGGACAAGAGCCTCGAGACCGCACGCGAGCTGCTGCGGCAGACCAAGGCGCAGTACGACGTCGGCGTGGTGTCGCGCGTCGAGGTCACCGAGGCGGAGGCGGGCGTGGCCGACCGCGAGTTCCGGCGCATCACGGCGGAGAACCGCTATCGGAACGCCCAGGACGAGCTGATCGACCGCGTCTACGGGCCGCGCCTCACGCCCACTTCAGAGCTGGAGATCGAGCCCACCGACCGCCCCGAGAGCTACGTGACCTTCGTTCTCGACCCCACGCTCTCCGCACAGCGTGCTCTCGAGCGTCGGCCCGAGATCGCCATCGCTCATCAGCGCGTCGAGCAGAGCGAGATCTCGCTCAAGTTCGCGAAGAACGAGCGCCTGCCGCAGCTCGACCTGGTCGGGAGCTACGGCACGCACGGCCTCTCCGGCAACCAGCCGAACTGTCCGTTCGGCTTCATCGATCCGACGGCCCCCGGCGGCTGCACCATCACGCCGACCCAGCCCACGGGCATCGGGACGGACTACGCAGACAACGACCGCTTCTGGTTCGACGGCAACGACAATCGCATCTGGACCGGGGGCGCCCGCTTCTCGATTCCGATCCCCAATACCACCGCCCGGTCCAAGGTCGGCATCAGCGAGCTCGAGCTACGCCGCGCCGAGACCTTCGTGAGGCGCACGGAGCAGGACATCGTGAAGCAGGTGCGCGACGCCGTGCGCAACCTGGCCTCGGCGCTCGAGGGCATCGAGGCGGCGGAGCGCTCCGTGGCGGCGTTCTCGGAGCAGCTGCGGGCGGAGAAGATCCGCCTCGAGCACGGGGAGTCGACGCCCTTCGACGTGCTGCTCCGCGAGGAGGACCTGGTCACGGCCGAGAGCCAGCGCATCTCGGCGCTGCGCGTCTACCACGGCTCGGTCACGGCCCTCGACCGGGCCCAGGGCACCCTGCTCGAGGACCGCGGCATCGTGCTAGATGAGGCCCTTCCGCTGAGATAGGATCCGGGCTCTTTGGGGAGGCTGGCGGGTGAGTCTGTTCGGAAAGCCGGAAGACCAGGGAACGACGGCCTCTTCCCGGGGCGGGGCGGGCCCTGCCAAGAACCCGAAGTCCCCCGCTTCCCCCCAGCATGCATCGCGCGCAGGAGAGCACATGGCCACCATCGGCAAGTCCATCACCATCAAGGGCGATCTGAGCGGCAACGAGGATCTCGAGATCGACGGCAACGTCGACGGGCGCATCGACCTGCCGAACAACCAGCTCACGATCGGGGCCGAGGGGCGCGTCAAGGCGGAAGTGCACGCCAAGGCGGTCGTCGTGATCGGCCACGTCACCGGCAACGTCTCGGCGGCCGATCGCATCCAGGTCGAGGCCACCGGGGTGGTGGACGGCGACGTGAAGGCGCCCCGCCTCGTGATCCAGGAAGGCGCGATGCTGAACGGCGCCGTCGAGATGGGCACGAGCGCGGGCAGCAAGAGCCAGGGGGCCGCGCCCGCGCCGCTCGCGAAGGCCGCCGGCGGCTCCTAGCCGGCCCCGACCTGCGGGCCTAGGCCTTGACGGCGGCCCGCTCGCGCTGGCCCGGCTTGCCCGCCTTCGGGGTGCTGCCGTAGCGACCCTCCAGGTACAGCAGCGTCGGTGCCGCCACGTAGATCGACGAGTACGTCCCGACCACGATCCCGATCGCCATCGCGAGCGCGAACGGACGCACCACCTCCCCGCCCAGGAGCAGCAGCGCCAGCACGGCCATCATGGTCGTGGCCGAGGTCAACAACGTCCGCGAGAGCGTCTCGTTCACGCTGCGGTTCAGCACGTCCACCAGATCGGCCTTGGTGTGGAGCGTCAGGTTCTCGCGGATGCGGTCGTAGACGATGATCGTGTCGTTGAGGCTGTAGCCCAGCACGGCCAGGGCGGCGGCGAGGACCCGCAGGTCGAACTCCAGACCGAGCACCACCCAGACCGCTGCCGTGACGCCGAGATCGTGGACCAGCGCCACGATGGCGCCCGGCGCGTAGCGGGGCGTGAAGCGGAACGCGATGTAGCCGAGGATCAGCAGGCAGGCGATGCCGAGGGCGGAGAGGCCGTCCTCGCGCAGCTCGGCGCCGACCTTCGGGCCCACGAAATCGACGCGGGAGATCTCGAGCGGCCCGACCCGCTCGGAGAGCGCCGTCTCGAGCTGGATGATGCGATCCGTGCGGGCGGTGATCGCGCCACCGCTGCCCGATTCGCCCTCGCCCGCCTCGGCTTCGGCCTCCCCGACCGGCGCCGCCGCCTCCTCGCCCGGCTCGATGCGCCGCTCGCCCCGGAACTTGAGCAGGAACTCGTTGCCCTCGCCGACGCGTACGACGCTGGCGTTGGCGATGCCGAGCTGCCCGAGGACCTGCCGGATCTGGGCGTCGCCCACGCGACCTTCGCCCGTGAAGCGCACCTGCACCTCGCTGCCCCCGGCGAAGTCGACCCCGAGTCGGAAGCCGCGCGTCGGGATGGCGATCGCGCCGATCAGCAGCAGCCCCAGCGAGAACGCGGCTGCCGCCTTCCACTTCCCGAGGAAGTCGATGTGGGTGTCGGGCTTGACGATCTCGCGCATGCAGCTCCTAGATCGAGAGCTCGCGGACGGGCTTCTGGCCCGGATGCAGCTCGTAGAAGAGGCGCGTCACCACGAGCGCCGAGAACAGGCTGGTGAGAATCCCGACCGAGAGCGTCACGGCGAACCCCTTGATCGGGCCGGTGCCGTACTCGAAGAGCACGAGTGCGGTGATCAGGGTGGTGATGTTCGCGTCGAGGATCGTCCAGAGCGCCTTCTGGAAGCCCGCCGAGATGGCCGCCCGCGGCGTACGTTTGGCGCGCAGCTCTTCGCGGATGCGTTCGAAGATGATCACGTTGGCGTCGACGGCCATGCCGACGGTGAGCACCAGTCCCGCGATGCCGGGCATGGTGAGCGTGCCCTCGAACAGGCTCATCAGGCCGATCAGCAGCACCAGGTTGCCGAGCAGCGCGAGGCTCGCGTAGCCGCCGGACATCCGGTAGTAGCCGATCGTGAAGGCCACCACGAGCAGCAGGCCCACGGCCGACGCCCACACCCCGCGTCGGATCGAGTCCCGGCCCAACGCGGGGCCGATCGTTCGCTCCTCCTCGATCTGCACCGGGATCGGGAGAGCGCCGGCGCGCAGCACGACGGCGAGGTCGCGCGCCTCCTCGGAGCTGAAGCGGCCGGTGATCTGGCCCTGGCGCGAGATGCGGTCGCGGATCACGGGCGCGCTGTAGACCAGGTCGTCGAGGATGATGGCCAGCTGCTTCTGGATGTTCTTCTCGGTGAGCGCCCCGAAGATCTGTCCGCCTTCGGGGTTCCAGGTGAAGCTGACCTGCCATTCGTTCACCCGACCGTCGAACTGCACCTGGGCGTCGGTCAGGAAGTCGCCGTTGATGTCGGCCTGCGTCGGCACCAGGTAGGCCTGGATCACCCGGTCGCTGTTGCGCTCCTTCTCGATCGCGATCTCGGTACCGCTCGGCAGGCCCTCCGGATGCTTGGCCCGCAGCAGCTCGGCGCTGGGCGCGCTGTCCTGCACGATCTTGAACTCGAGGAAGCCCGTCTTGCGGAAGATGTCGGGCACGCGGTCGACGCCCGGGATCTCGACCAGGATGCGGTCCTGGCCCTGGCGTGTCACCACGGACTCCGGGATGCCCGTCTGCGGGTCGTCGATGCGGCGGCGCAGCACCTCGAGGGCCTGGAGCATGGCGCGGTCGCGCACCTCGCGGGTCCACTCGGGGGTCAGCGTCAGGACGAGGTCGGCGCCGTCCTGGGTCTGGACGACGCGATCGTCCTCCTCGAGGAGCTTCTCGATCGCCGCCAGATCGCTCGGCGCGCCCGGCAGCACGCGCAGCTCGGTGTCGCCTTGCAGGAAGCGCGTGCCGGTCACCTTCTCGCGCTCCAGCCCGCGCTCGATGCTGTCCTGGATCGCGGAGAGCTCGTGGCCCACCGCAACCGTGAGGTCGGGCCCGATCACCATGTGGACGCCACCGCGCAGGTCGAGCCCGAGGCGGATCGCGGATTCCGGCAGCCACCAGGCCTCCAGACGCTTCGCCTCCGGGAAGAACGAGCCGAAGGCGAACCAGCCGATCCAGAGCATCAGCAGGGCCACGCCGATCGCACGCGTTCGCAAGCTCACGACGCCCCCTTCTCCTTTTCCTCGGTCTTCTCCGCCGCTTCGACGCGTCGTTCGATGCGCGCGCGATCCACCTTCACCCGCACGCGCTCGCCCTTGAAGGCCGCGATCTCGATCGTGAGCACGTCCTTCTCGGCGCCGGTAACGAGGCCGTGGAGGCCGCCGCTGGTCACCACGCGATCCCCCTTGCCGAGCGCCGCGAGCATCTTCTCGTGCTCGCGCTGCCGCTTCGCCTGCGGACGGATCAGCAGGAAGTAGATGATCAGGAAGATCGCGCCCATCGGGACCAGCAGGTCGAGCGGGCTGCCCCCTGCCTGGAGCCAGACGCTCGGACCGCCCCCCTGGGCCTGGAGCCAGACGCTCGGACCGCCCCCCTGGGCCTGCAGCCAGGTCGAAGGCACGCTAACGGGCCGCGTCGCGG
>JBFIYM010000161.1:0-10410 GCA_041605395.1 Myxococcota bacterium
CCACCACGTCGGCGGGACAGCCCGGCTTCTGCTCGAAGGCGCCGAGCGCGCGCACCGCGAAGCGCGGCGCCGCTCCGCCGCGCCGGACCGCCGCCCCCATGGGCGCGCCCGCCGCCATGCCGTCGGGCAGCAGGTCGAACCAGAGCAGGATGCGGGGGCCGCTGGTGCCGTACACCTCGCGGCGCAGGAGCGCGTCCCAGATCGCCTGGCGGTCGCGTCCCTTGCTGTGGACGGCGACCAGGCCGCCCAGCCCGAAGAAGGACGAGAAGCGCTCGAACTCGGGCGCGAGCGCGCCCGGCGGGACGGCGCGGGAGCGGGGGGCGGGCTCCTCGGGCGCGCCGAAGCCGCTCGGGCTGAGCGCCCCGAGGTTGGCGTCGCTCATGCGGCGCCGCGCGAACTCCTTGTAGCCGTTGCCGGGCCGCGCGCTGTGGACGTCGCTCGAGCCGAGCATGCCGAAGCGGAAGCGCTTCTCCGGCCCCTCGGCCGGCGTCTCGCGCAGCGCCAGCGCGTACTGCACGGAGCCGCCCGGCCGGTAGTTGAAGGCGGGCAGGTAGCAGTCGCGGCACTGGCCGGCGTCGAGCCACTCCCGGACCGTCGCCCCGGGCACCGTCGCGACGCCGGCGCCGCCGGCGGCGACGAAGTTCGCCCGCGCCTCCCGCGCGCGGCGCTCGCACTCCGCCGCGTCGAGCCCGGCGGCCTCGCAGCGCGCGCGGATGATCTCGCCCGCCTGCCAGCAGGTCGGGAGGTAGTCGTCGGTCGGCTCGGGGCAGGTGGGGTTGCCTTCGGCATCCACCCCGAGTGCCCGCCAGGGCCGGTAGGCCTCGATGCTGCCGTGGCCGGAGAAGACCTCGATCAGGAACTCGTCGCGCTCGGGGTCGGCGTGCGCGCGGAGCTGCTTGTCCCACGTCGATCGGGGCGGCGTGTAGACGCCCCAGGTGTTGCCGTGCGGGATCACGAGGTGCGGGAACCCCCACTGGTCGAGGCGCCGGAACAGCTCGCTCGGGGTCGCGGCCGCCTCGGCGCAGTCCGCCGGCAGCGCGCGCACGTCGTCGCTCGCGGGGCAGGGCGGCACCGCGTTCCGGTCCTCCAGGAAGCGGGCGAAGTCGAGGTAGGGCTGGCGTCCGGCGCCGCCCGGGGCCGCGGCGACGAGCGCCAGGCGGACGGGGAGGGGGAACGGGTCGATGCCCGGAAACAGCTCGCGGCGCGACGCGATCGGGCGCGTGGGGACCTCCTCCTCCTCGCTGCCCAGCAGCACCACGTTCTTGTGGCCGTAGTGCTCCTCCGCGGTGTCCCCGATCTGCGTCCACTCCCAGCCGAGGAAGCTCACGAGGTCGGGGTTCGCAGGATCGCCGGCCACGGCGTTGCACTGGCGCACGGCCGCCTTCGTCTCGCGCCACTGGTGTGGCGTCAGGCTCTCGGCGTGGTCGTTGAACGAGAAGAAGTCGAGGCCCGCGCAGAAGCGAGCGAAGTCGCAGGCGTCGCCAGGGGGGTGCGCGCCCTCGCCGCCGGCCATGGGCAGGCTCACGGAGAACGCGTCGAGCGAGTACGTCGTGTGCACGTGCAGGTCGCCGAACAGGATCTGCTTCCCGCGCGCCACGCCGAGCGCCTCTCGCGCGCGCGTCTGGCGCTCCCCGCGGAGCGCCACCTCGGCGCGGTCGCGCGCGGCCGCGGTGATCACGCCGCGGTCCTGCGTCACCCCGAAGAAGCCCCGCACGGCGAGCATCGCGAGGGCGAAGGCGGCGACGAGGACGAGCAGAAGGACGAGGGCGATGCGGCGCAAGAAGTCTCCCCGGTTCGGGGCGCCATGGTATGTGCTGTGGCGCGGCGCGGCTCCCGCGACGATGTCCGATAGGCTGCGGGCATGGAGCGGGTGACCGCGCCTCTCAGGGACCCGGCCGCGGCCCCGAGCCGGCGGCCGTGGTTCCTCCGCCTCGGGATCGCGCCCGTCTGGGTCGGGTCTCGCGCGCTGGCCCGGGGGGTGAGGTGAGCCTCCTCCCGAGTGCCGTGATCCTCGGCCTCGCGGCGCTCGCGGCGGGGTGGCTCGCGTGGCGTCGGGTCTCGGCGGACGCCGAGGTGCGCCGCCGCGCCTCGCAGGCGCTGCTCGTGGCGACGCTCGTCCAGGCCGTCCATTTCGGAGAAGAGGCCGCGACCGGCTTCGACGTGCGGTTCCCGGCGCTGCTCGGCCTGCCCCCGATGCCGTTCGCGTTCTTCGTCGGCTTCAACGTCGCCTGGCTCGCGGCCTGGCTCGTCGCGGTGCCGGGTGTGCGCGGGGGGCGCCGCCTGGCATACTTCGCCGCTTGGTTCCTCGCGATCGCGGGCGTCCTGAACGGCGTCGGCCACCCGGCCTTCGCAGTCGCGGTCGGCGGCTACTTCCCCGGGCTCGTGACGTCGCCCTGCGTCGCCGCCGCCGCCGCCTGGCTCGCGATCCGGCTGCGGCGAGCCCGCGCCTCCGCGGGCTGACTTCGCCCCCGACCTGGGAGACCATGGCGCCATGGACGTGACCACCCTCGACGGCAAGACCGCCCTCGTCACCGGCGCCGCCAGCGGCATCGGGCGCGCCAGCGCGCTCGCCTTCGCGCGCCGCGGCGCCGACCTCGTGATCTGCGACGTGGACGAGGCCGGCCTCGCCGAGACCGCCGAGTCGATCCGCGGCCTCGGGCGCGCCGTGCAGGCCGAGCGCGTCGACGTGGCCGACGCCGCGCAGATGGAGGCCTTCGCGGCCTCCGTGCACGCGCGCTGCCAGGCCGTCGACCTGCTGATGAACAACGCGGGCGTCGCGATCGGGGGCGGCTTCCTCGACACCTCGCTCGCCGACTGGGACTGGATCGTCGGCATCAACCTCCGGGGCGTCGTGCACGGCTGTCACTACTTCGTGCCGCGCATGGTGGAGCGCCGGCGTGGCGGTCACGTGATCAACGTCTCCTCGGCCGCGGGCTACTCGGCGAGCTCGGGGCTGGCCGCCTACAACGCCACGAAGTTCGCCGTGCTCGGGCTCTCGGAGGCGCTCTGGGAGGAGCTGCGCCCGCACGGCATCGGTGTGACGGCCGTGTGCCCCGGCATCATCGACACGCCGATCACCCGGAGCGCCCGGCTGGTCGGCGCGATGGACAAGCCTGCGATGCGCGAGGAGATGGTGCGGGGCTACCAGCGCCGCGGCTACGGGCCCGACCGCGTCGCGAAGAACATCCTGAAGGCGGTGCAGCGGGGGCGCCTCGTGGCGCCGATCTCACCCGAGGCCTGGGCGCTCTACTACGCGAAGCGCTTCGCGCCGTGGGCGCTCCGCTGGCTCGGGCTGCGCCTCGCCGCGCGCAGTCGGCGCATCGCCGAGCAGGGCTAGCTCAGGGCGGCGGCGCATCGCCGCACAGCCCGCGCAGCGTCTCGCGCTCTTCGCGCGGGATGCGGCGGGCGCGTCCGGTCGAGTCCACCATGGCGTGCTCGGTCGCCGCCGGCGCCACCAGGCCGCGCGCCGTTGCGAGCCGGTAGGCCATGCGCAGCGTGGCACCCTTCACCCACTCGGGCCAGACGGTGATCGTGACCTCCTCGTCGAAGCCGACCGCCAGGCGGTAGTCGATCTCGAGACGGATCACGGCGAAGTGGCGGCCGGCCTCGACGTACTCGGCGTAGGGGCGGTGGTGCTCGGCCAGCCAGTGGATGCGCGCGACCTCGAGCCAGCGCACGTAGTTCGAGTGGTGCACGACGCCCATGGCGTCCGTCTCGAAGAAGGGCACGCGGTGGACGATCGTGGTGGCGGCCGCACCCAGCGGCGGCGCGAGGGCGAGGGTCAGAAGGCGTCCTTTGCGGCGCGCCGGCGGCCCAGTTCCTCGACGCTGCCCGCGCGAAGGAACGGGTTCGTGGCGTGCTCGTCCGCGATCGTGCTCGGCACCGTCATCTCGGCCGGCGTGGCCTCGTGCCAGTCCGCGGCGGCACCCCGGCGGCGTTCCTCGGCGGCGGCCAGTGCGCGGCGCACCGCCTCGTTCTCCGGCTCGACGTGGGCCGCGAAGCGCAGGTTCCCCGTCGTGTACTCGTGCCCGCAGTAGACGCGCGTCGTCCCCGGCAGCCGCCCCAGCTTCTCGACGAGCGCCGTGTACATCATCGCCGGCGTCCCCTCGAACAGGCGCCCGCAGCCTGCCGCGAACAGGGTGTCGCCGCAGAACACGGCGCCGTCGAAGACGTAGGCGATGTGCCCCCGCGTGTGGGCCGGGATGAACAGGATCTCGGCGCGCTGCTCTCCCACCTGGATCGTGTCGCCCTCGTCGAGGCCGTTCGTGAAGCCGGGGATGCGCTTCGCGTCGGAGACGTGGCCGTAGACCGGGGCGTCGTAGCGCTTCGCCAGCTCGGGGTTCGCAGCGGAGTGGTCCGGGTGGTGGTGCGTCGAGAGGATCTGGGTGACCCGCGCGCCGAGCGTTTCGACCCGGCGCTCGACCGGCGCGGCTTCGGGGGCGTCCACGACGGCCGCCTCGCCGCTCTGCTCGCAGATCAGCAGGTAGGTGTAGTTGTCTCGTAGGGTGGGGATGCGTTCGACGCGAAGGCTCATGGCCCGAACGCTAGCGAGCCCCGCCCGTCACAGCAGGGCCAGCTGCTCGTCGTCGCGCTCGGCCGCCGGCAGCCCGGCGGCCCGGGCGGGCGGCGTGCCACCGAAGGCGGGGCAGTAGGGGCGGAACTCGCACCAGTCGCAGAGCGCGCTCTTCCTGGGCGCCCACTCCGCCTCGGAGCGGATGCGATCGATGTCGCGGGTGGTGGCATCGCGGAGCGCCTGGCGTTGCTCCTCGTTGCGGGTGGAGCTGCGGGTCTGATCGGAGACGACGTAGTGCCAGACGAGGCGCACCTCGCCCGCTTCCCCGAGCTGCTCGCGCACGCCGAGCTCGTAGAGGCCGAGCTGGCGATCGCGGTCGAGCTCGTCCTGCGGGGGGATGCGGCGCCCGGTCTTGAAGTCGTGGATCTCGAGCGCCCCGTCCTTGGCGCGCACCAGGCGGTCGATGATGCCCCGGACCGCGTAGCGGCCCTCCGGATCGAGCCGGAAGCGGATCTTCTTCTCGAGCCCGAGCGTCTCGTCCGCGTCGAAGGGGTAGTGGCGGCGGTAGTAGTTCTCGAGGCCGCGCACGCCCGCGGCGCGATAGAAGTCCGCGTCGGTGTCCTCGCGCACGATGCGGATCCGGCTCGGGTCGAACTGCTCGGCGAAGCTCTGCTGATAGCGCCACACCACCCGGGCGAGCGTCGGCACCATGCCCTGGGCCACGAAGCGGTAGAGCCGCTCCAGCACCTCGTGGACGCGCTTGCCCACGAAGGCCTCGATGCCCTCCTGGTCCACCTCGATCGGCTCGACGTAGCGGAAGTAGTACTGCTTCGGGCAGTTCTCGAAGCAGGAGAGGCTCGACGGGCTGAAGGTATCCTGCACCGTTCCTGTGCTTTCCAGCGCTCACAGGCCGGGGGGTCGAGGCAGCATAGCCACACGACCCGCCCCGGGAAACGCTGCGGCGCCACGGGAGCCGATCCCGGCAGAACCGGTAAAATGACGTTTCGTTCCGCTGCGCCCCCGACCGAGGCCCCATGACGACGAAGCGCATCGAGGAGGTCACCGAGGCGGCCATCGCCGAGCTCGCTCGGAGCAACGGCGATGCCCTCGCGAAGGCCGATGGCGAGGGCTACCCCGACCGCGAGGAGGTCGCGGCGTGGACCGAGCGCGCCAAGGCGGTGGTGCTGCACCAGCGCGACCGCGGGCGCCTGCGGGCCGAGCTGCCGGCCCTCGCGGACCGGCTGCTGGGCATCCTGCTCCGTGTGGGCGTGCCCGAGGGCTTCGACCCCGAGGCCATCGTGGCGCGCTTCGTGGCGCGGCTCCCCGAGGTGCGCCGGCGCATCGCGGAGGACGTCGAGGCCGCGTTCGAGGGGGACCCCGCGGCCAAGAGCTACGCCGAGATCGTGGTTTCCTATCCCTCGATCCAGGCGCTCGCGACCTACCGGCTGGCCCACGAGCTGTTCGCGCTCGGCACCCCGCAGGTTCCGCGCATCATGGCCGAGCACGCGCACGCGCGCACCGGCATCGACATCCACCCGGGCGCCCGGATCGGCCGGCGCTTCTTCATCGACCACGGCACCGGGGTGGTGATCGGCGAGACCAGCGAGATCGGCGACGACGTGCGCATCTACCAGGGGGTGACCCTCGGCGCCTTCTCACCGCGCCGGGGTCAGCGCATCCGCGGGGTGAAGCGCCACCCCACCATCGAGGACGACGTCACGATCTACGCCGGGGCCACCATCCTCGGCGGCGAGACCGTGATCGGCCGCTGCAGCGTGATCAGCGGCAACACCACGGTGACCGAGTCGGTGCCGCCCAACTCGCGGGTGGTTCCCGAGCCCCCGCGCCAGGAGGTCCGCCGCGGAGATTCGGAGTGCACCCCCGAGCAGCTCCACTGGGACATCTGAGCGTGCGCGCGGCGTGGCTTGCGGCCCTCGTGCTGTGGCTGGCGGGCGCCGCCAGCGCAGCCGAGCCGGGCTGGGCCCCGGAGCTCGAGCGGGAGCTGATGAGCCCCTACTGCCCGGGGCGCTCGCTGGTCGAGTGCCCGAGCCAGAAGGCCACGGATCTCCGGCTCTGGATCCAGGGGCAGGAGCGCCAGGGCGTGCCGCGGGAGCAGGTCGAGCAGGAGCTGTTCCGCCGCTATGGCGACACGCTGCTCCACGCCCCGCGCGCGGAAGGCTTCGGGCTCTGGGCCTACCTGGTCCCCGCGGCGGCTTTGCTGGCGGGGGGTGCGTTCGTTGCCGTCTTCCTGCGGCGTCAGGCCAGCGCCCGCAGGCCGGCCCCGACCCCACCGGCACCGCACGATCCGGAGCTCGAGCGCCGGCTGGAGGAGGAGCTGCGGGCCTAGGCGCCGCGGCGGGAGGTTCCCGGTGAAGGTCTACACGCGCCGTGGCGACCGCGGCGAGACCGACCTGTTCGCGGGCGGCCGCGTCCGCAAGGACCACCCGCGCGTCGCGGCCTACGGCGCCGTCGACGAGCTGAACTCCGCCCTCGGTGTGGCCGTCGCGCAATCGACCGAAGCCGACCTCCAGGCCTTGTGCCAGGAGATCCAGGCGCGTCTCTTCGACCTCGGCGCCTATCTGGCCGCGCCGGACGCGGAGCGCCGCAAGAAGTCCGGTATCGAGCCGCCGCCCGATGCCGGCATCGAGGCGCTCGAGCGCGCCATCGACGGCTTCGAGGCGGAGCTCGAGCCGCTGCGGCGCTTCGTCCTGCCCGGCGGAACGTCCGCCGCCGCCGCCTTCCACGTGGCGCGCACCGTGTGCCGACGCGCCGAGCGCGCGGTGGTGACGCTCGACGCCGAGGACGCGCTCGCCCCGCAGGCGCTCGGCTACCTGAACCGGCTCTCCGACCTGCTCTTCGTGCTGGCCCGGGTCGAGAACCGGCGGGCCGGCGTGGCCGACGTCGAGTGGCGAGGAGGCGCGGAGTGAGTCCGGAGCGCCGGCTAGCCCCTGTGGAGGGGCGCGGGCGGAGGGAGTGAGCCCAGGTAGCTCACCGGCGACTCGAGCTGCTTGCGGATGCGGGTGCCGATGGCAGCGCCGATCACCAGCTCGATCAACAGCAACAGGATCACGATCTTCGACAGACGCTTCATCGTCCCGCTCACCCTTTCCCGCTTCTGAGATTGGCTTCGATCGCCTCGCCCAGCCGAGCCGCCAGGGCGAAGCCCGAGGCCTCCGGCTCGCGTCGCAGGGTCTCGTCCACCGCTGCGAGCCCGCCGGCCGCCTCGAGGCCCACTCTACCATGCTCGCGCGCCAGATAGGCACGAACCGCGGCATTTCGCCCCGCGCGACGACGCTCGCCGAGCCGACCGGCCTCGGTGAGCCACGTGCGATGCTTCTCGAGCGTCTCCTCGAGTGCGTCGAGGCCCTGGCCATCGCGCGCGGAGATGCAGAGTACGGGCGGCGTCCAGCCCGCGCTCTGCTCGGCGAACGAGAGGCCAGCGGACAGCTCGCTCGCGGTTCGCTCCGCGCTCGCACCGAGGTCGGCTTTGTTCACGCAGACCACGTCGGGCAGCTCGAGCGCGCCCGCCTTCATGGCCTGGAGCAGATCGCCGGCGCCGGGCTGGGCGACCCAGACCAGGGTGTCGACGAGCTCGGCCACCTCGGCCTCGCTCTGGCCCACGCCCACCGTCTCCACCCAGACGGCGTCGAAGACGGCGGACAGCACGAAGACCCCGGCGCGCGCGCTGTCGGCGAGGCCGCCCAGGCGGTCGCGGGCCGCGAGGGAGCGCAGGAACACGCCCGGATCGGCCGCGCTGGCACGCATCCGCACGCGGTCGCCGAGCAGGGCCCCGCCGCTCTTCGGGCTCGAGGGGTCGATCGCGAGGATGCCGACGCTCTCGCCGCGCGCTCGGGCGCGCCGCACCAGGGCGTCGAGCAGCGTCGACTTGCCGGCGCCCGGCGGCCCCGTGAGGCCTCGGCGCGGCGGGCCTGCGAAGAGCAGCGCCTCCTCGAGCGCGACCAGCAGCGCGAGGGCCTCGGCGCGCGCCGCGGGCCGCTGATCGTCCACGAGGTTCAGCGCCGGCGCCACGGCCTCGCGATCACGGGCGAGAAGACGCTCCGCGAGGCTACGGGGCAGGGTGCGCCTCTTCGACCACGTCGACGATCTCGCCCATGAGCCGCGTCAGGTCGAAGTCCTTGGGCGTGTAGACGCGCCGCACCCCGGCCGCGCGCAGCGCCTCGGCGTCGTCCTCCGGAATGATGCCGCCCACCACGACCGGGACGTCGAGGCCGGCCTCCCGGAGCCCTTCCAGCACGTCGTGCACGAGCACGCCGTGCGAGCCCGACAGGATCGAGAGGCCGATCACGTGGACGCCCTCGTCGCGCGCGGACTGGACGATCTCGGCGGGCGTCAGGCGGATGCCCTCGTAGACGACCTCCATGCCGGCGTCGCGGGCGCGGACCGCGATCTGCTCGGCGCCGTTGCTGTGGCCGTCGAGGCCGGGCTTGCCGATCAGGATCTTGAGTGGGCGCCCGAGCCGCTTGCCCAGCGCGTGCACGCGCCGCCGCACCTTCTCGGTGGCCTCGCTCGCCATGTCCCGCTCCCGCGCCACCACGCCGGTCGGGGCGCGGTACTCGCCGAAGATGACACGCAGCGCGTCCGTCCACTCGCCGGTGGTGACGCCGGCGTGGGCCGCGCGGATCGAGGGCGGCATCACGTTCTGGCCACTCGCCACGGCGTCGCGGAGGTTCCGGAGCGCGGCCTCGACCTCGCGCGCGCTCCGCTTGCGCCGGAACGCCTCGAGCCGCTCGATCTGCTCGCGCTCGGCCGAGGGGTCGACCTTGAGGATCGCCGCCTCGCCGGAGACGAGCGGGGAGGGCGCCGTCTCGGTGAAGGCGTTCACGCCGACCACCACCTGCTCGCCGCTCTCGATGGCCGCCAGCCGCCGGGTGTGGGATTCGACCAGCCGCCGCTTCATGTACGCGTTCTCGACCGCGGCCACGGCGCCGCCCATGTCGAGCACGCGCTGGAGCTCCGCCCGGGCGTCCTTCTCGAGCTTGCTCACCTTGGCCTCGATCAGGTGGGAGCCGTCGAAGAGGTCGGGCAGCTCGAGCAGGTCGGTCTCGTAGGCCAGGATCTGCTGCACGCGCAGCGACCACTGCTGGTCCCAGGGGCGCGGGAGCCCGAGCGCCTCGTTCCAGGCCGGGAGCTGGAGCGCCCGGCAGCGGGCGCGCTTCGAGAGCGTCACCCCGAGCGCCTCGAGCACGATGCGGATCACGTTGTTCTCGGGCTGCGCCTCGGTGAGCCCCAGGCTGTTCACCTGGACCCCGTAGCGGAAGCGCCGGAGCTTCTCGTCGCTGACGCCGTAGCGCTCCCGCGCGAGCTCGTCCCAGAGCGCCGTCATCGCCCGCGCCTTGCAGATCTCCTCGACGAAGCGGATGCCCGCGTTCAGGAAGAAGGAGATGCGCCCGAACACGCGGGGCAGGGCGTCGGCGGGCAGGTCGTCCCGCGCCCGCACCGCGTCGAGCACGGCGATGGCGTTCGCGAAGGAGTAGGCGATCTCCTGGACCGGCGTCGCTCCGACCTCTTGGAGGTGGTACGAGCAGACGTTCATCGGGTTCCACTTGGGTGCGTGCTCGGCGCACCACGAAACCATGTCGACGATCAGCCGGCGTGACTCGGCGGGCGGGAAGATGTACGTGCCACGCGACAGGTATTCCTTGACGATGTCGTTCTGCGTGGTGCCCTGGAGCTGCTCCGACGAGGCGCCCTTGCGCTCGGCGACGGCGACATAGAGCGCGAGCAGCCAGGCGGCCGTCGCGTTGATCGTCATCGACGTGTTCATCTCGCCGGGCGGGATCTGGTCGAGCAGCGTGCGCATGTGTCCGATGTGCGCAACAGGCACGCCGACCTTGCCGACCTCGCCTCTCGACATCACGTCGTCCGCGTCGTATCCG
>JBFIYM010000162.1:0-10396 GCA_041605395.1 Myxococcota bacterium
GACGCCAACGCCCAGGTGCGGCTCAGCCCGGGCGCGTCTTCGCAGCGACGCGCGGCCTCGACGCAGAGCCTCAGTGCCGGCTCGGGATGGCCCCAGGTCAGGCGGTGTGCGGCCGCGACCGACAGCAGCGTGGCCGCGCCCTGCGCGTCGCCGCCGGCGCAACGCTCGTTGGCCAGCCGTTCGACCGCCTCCGGCCGCATCTTGCGCGCGTGCCGCTCCGCAGCAGCGAGGGACTGCTCGCTCGCCTCGGTCTGCCCGCGCTCCCGGAACGCCGCCGCTGCGCGCAGCGAGAACGAGACGCCGAGGTCCACCATGCTCGCGTCGAAGCAGAGCGCCGCGAGGCGCTGGTCACCGACGGGCTCCCGCGAGGGATCCTCGAGCAGCCGGGACATGGCCACGCGGGCGTGATGCGAGGCGCCACTCGTACCGACGCGCCCACCGCTCTTGGACTCGACCTTCGGATCCATGAACGCTCGCTCCCATCGTGGCGCTTCGTCGCTCGTGCGAAGACCCTTGACGGTGTGCGGTTCGTTCGACCCGATTTTTCCGAAACCTGGCAGCGGGAGTAGTTGTTTTTCACCGCCGCCTCGGTGGAATCCCCGACGCTGCGGCGAGGTGCGTAGCGCCGTGCCTCAGCCCTGCGGAGGCGGCGGCGGATCCTCGAGGGCGCCCTCGGCCACGAGCCGCTCGATCTCGGCGTCGTCGTAGCCGAGCAGACGCCTCGCGATGGCGCGCGTGTGCTCGCCGAGCCGGGGGGCGGGACGGACGTCCGCGTCGGGCATCGCCGAGGCGCTCCAGCACGGGCCTTCGAGTGAGAAGCGGCCGAGCTCGGCGACCTCGACCTCGCGCGCGTAGCGCCAGGCCTGGAAGTGCGGGTCGTCGAGCATGTCGGTGCCGGTGAAGACGGGCCCGGCCGGGACCCCGTGCGCCTGGAGCCGCGCCGCGAGCTCCCGCTTGGGCAGCGTCTTCGTCCACTCCCCGAGCTTCGCGTCGAGCGCGGCCGCCGCGGCCTGGCGGCCGACCGCGGTCGCGTACGCGGCGTCCTTCGCCCAGGCCGGGTCACCCATGGCGCCTCGAAGGTTCTGCCAGTCGGCGTCGTCGCGAACGGTGATCACGCACCACTGCTGCTCGCCTTCGCAGGGGTAGGCGCCCCAGGGTGCGCCGCGCTCGTTCCGGTTGCCGCGCGGCGCGACCGAGCCCGGCGCGAGACCGGCCTGGAGCAGCAGCTCGCCGAGCATGCCGGTCACCGCCTCGATCTGGGCCGCCTCGACGTGGCCGCCCCGCCCGGTGCGTTCACGACGCAGCAGCGCCGCCATGGCGCCGAGTGCGCAGATGCGACCCACCAGGTGGTCCGGGAAGATCGCCGCGGAGCCCGCCGGAAACTCCTGATCGTCGTAGTTCCAGAGGTGCACCAGCCCGCCCACGGGCTGCGTGCTCGGGCCGTAGCCGATCCACGAGGCCCACGGCCCGCGCGAGCCCATCAGCTGGCTCGAGACCAGGACCGCGCGGGGGTTCAGCGATTGGATCGTCTCCCAGCCGATCCCCATGTCGTCGAGCGTGCCGGTCGCGCTGTTCTCGACGATCACGTCGGCCTGCTCGATCAGCTTCTTCATGGCCGCAAGACCCGAGGGCTTCTTGAGGTTCACGCCGAAGCTCTGCTTGCTGCGCGACGAGGAGGCGAAGGACGGCGAGGTCCAGCCCCCGGTCACCACGCGCATGAAGTCCGGGTAGGTGCGCGTCTCGACCTTGATCACCTCGGCCCCATACTCGGCCAGCAGCCGGCCCGCCTCGACGCCGACCCCGCCGATGCCGAGGTCGAGCACGCGGATCCCGGCGAGCGGTGCGGGAGGCGGCGCCTTCGACGGGGCCGCAGCAGGCTCGACCGCCGCCGCCGCTGCGAGGAAGGCCTCGCTCTCGTCGACGCCGGGGGCCGGCGCGCCGCGGGTCGGCCCCTGGCGCACCCCGTCCACCTCGACGAAGCCCGAGGCGAAGGGGCCCTTGGTGCCCGGCTTCACCGGTAGCTCGGCGAAGGTGCCGCGCGCCTGGAGGTGCACGTTCTGGAGCACCTCGTCGGGCCGCAGCACCGGCGTGCAGACGATGCCGCGGCGCTGCGCCTCCTCGGCGACTTCTTCCATGCTCATGCTCGCGAAGTGCGCCTCGTAGAGCTGCGTGAGCACGTCCGCATTCTGGAGGCGCGCGATGAAGGTCTCCCAGTGCGGGTCGGCGAAGGCCTCGGGCTTGCCCATCCACTCCCAGAGCGCACGCCACTGGCGCGGCGAGAGCACCACCAGACGGACGTAGCCGCCCTTGCAGCGGTAGATGGTGTAGACCGGGCCCGAGCCGTTGCGAAGCTCGACGACGGGATGGCCGCCGTTGCGGAGGATGCTCGCGTTGCAGAACGACCAGTCGGTCGTCTGGGAGATGCCGAGCAGCGTCGCGTAGTCGATGTGCTGACCGGCGCCGGTCACGCGGCGCTGGTACAGCGCCAGCAGCACCGCGTACGCCGCGGTCACCGACGCGACGTCGACGCCGAGGGCCGCGGGCGGGATCAGGGGCGGCTTCTCCGGGATGCCGGCCTTGAAGACCATGCCGCTCATGGCGTCGAGCACGTCGTCGGTCGCGACCCAGTCGCGGTAGGGCCCGCGGCTCCCGAAGTCCGAGAGCGAGGCGAAGACCAGGCGCGGATGGCCCGCGAGCAGGTCGCCCGGATCGAGGCCGAGGCGCGTCCGCTCGCGCGGCGCGAAGGACTCGATCAGCACGTCGGCCCGCGCGAGGAGCGCGTTCAGCCGCGCCCGGCCGGCCGGCGTCTCGAGGTCGAGCGTGGCGCCCCGCTTGCCCGCGTTCCGGAAGGCGAAGCCGAGGCTCACGTCCTCGTGGAACGGCGGGAGCCGGCGCGAGCGCGCGCCCCCCGGCGCCTCGACGCGCAGCACCTCGGCGCCGAGGTCGGCGAGCAGACGCCCGCAGAGCTCCCCCTTCTCGTCGGCGAGATCGACGACACGGAGGCCGGCGAGGGGACGTTCGGATGCGGCTTCGGTCACGCGGGCCTCCTGGCGGAAAGCGGCGATTCTACGGCGAACTCCCACCCGGGAGCCAGCGCGCCGCCCCGCTCACCCGCCGAGCCACGTCTCAAGCGCCCGCTCGACCATGGCGCCCCCCAGCCAGGAGCCGAGCGGCACGAGCAGCAGCAGCGCGAAGCGGAGCTTCGTCGAGACGTCGAAGGGCCACTCCGGTGCGTCCGCGACGCGCCCCTCCCACGCGATCAGGGCGGGCAGCCGATGGCCTCGCGCCGGGTCCCCGTGGCCGCGCAGCGCGTCCCCGGCGCGGGCGATCTCGGAGCGCACCCAGGCCAGCTCGGCACGCTTCACCTCGCGCATGCGACGGTGCAGCGTGCGGCTCGGCGCGAAGAGCGACGCGACTCCCAGGCCGAGGGTGACGGCCAGGACGACGAGCACGATGGCGGGCCGCTCCGTGTAGGGCAGCAGCAGCGCGGCGAGCGAGGAGCCGAGCAGCCAGAGCAGCGCCCGGCGCAGGCCGGCCCGCGCGAAGGGAGCGAGCTCGTCCAGGCTGCCGATGCGAACCCGGACGCGCTCGCCGAGCGCGGCGAAGATCCGGTTGGCATGGGCCCCTCGTTCCGCGAAGACGGCCATCACCGCGAACACCAACGGGTTCAGCAGCCAGGACCACATGCGATGCCCGGCCCAGACCGAGGGAGCGCGCGTCGTCGACATCACGCTGACACCGATCACCAGCAGGCCGAGCAGCGCCCCGACCAGCGCGGCCCGGACGATCGGGCCGCGCGGCGGCCGGACGATCTCGCGCTCCCACTCCTCCCACTCGAGCGTCCCCGCCGCGACGATGGGACGAAGCGCCTCGAAGTCGTCCCGGAGCGAACGCCGCGCGAGCCAGCCCGCGGCGCTCGTATATGCCAGCACGAGCGCCAGCACGGCGTTCAGCAGGACGTGCGGGTGGAGCGCGCCGGAACGCGTCGGGTGTCGCAGGGCGAGCGAATCGGCGAAGAGCAGCGCGCTCCCCACGTAGGCCCCGATCAGCGCGAGCCAACCCGCCCCGAACCAGAGCGCGGCCATCGGCATCCGGGAGCGCGCCAGCGGGACCGACGTCGACGACATGGGCCCACGATACCGGACCCGCCAAGCCGTCGGCGGCGGTACCATGGGCGCATGTTCGAGGAGATTCGCGTCGAGCGGCGGGGCGAGGTCGAGCTGCTCACCCTCGACCGCCCCGAGGCCCGCAACGCCCTCACCTTCCGGACCTACGCCGAGCTCGAGCAGGCGGTCCGCGAGACCACGGCGCGTTGCCTGGTGATCACCGGCGCCGACCCCGCCTTCTGCTCGGGCGACGACGTGAAGCAGGTGATGGGCGGGGGCGAGCGGCGCCCCGCCCCGCTACCCCGCGAGCCGCGCCTCACGCCCGCGGCCGGCGCGCTGCTCGAGACCGACGTCCCGGTGGTCGCCGCCGTGAACGGCGCCGCGGTGGGCTGGGGCATGGAGCTCGCGCTGATGGCCGACCTCCGGGTCTCCTCGGAACGCGCGCGCTTCGGCGAGCTCTTCGTCCTGCGCGGCCTCTGCTGCGACGTGGCCGGGCTCGCCCGGCTGGCCTCGCTGGTGGGCCGCGAGAAGGCGGCCGAGCTCCTGCTCACGGGCGAGGTGATCGACGCCAACGAGGCGCTTCGCATCGGGCTCGTCTCCCGCGTCGTGCCGCACGCCGAGCTGCTGCCGGCGGCCCTCGGGCTGGCGGAGAGGATCGCCGCCAACCCGCCTCTTGCCGTGCGCCGCCTCAAGGCCGGGCTGCGCGAGGCGCTCGACCCGGACTACGCGGCGCTCGGCGCCTGGGTCTCGGCCTCGCTGGCGGAGCTGTTCCAGACCGAGGATCACCGCGAGGGGGTGAAGGCCTTCCTCGAGAAGCGCGCGCCGCGTTACGTCGGACGCTAGGAGACACGGATGAGCGAAAAGGTCCTCGACGGCAAGATCGCGATCGTGACCGGAGCCGGGCGCGGCATCGGGCGCGAGATCGCGCTCGACTTCGCGCGCGCCGGGGCGCGCGTCGTGGTGAACGACCTCGGCGGCGCCGCCGACGGCAGCGGCGCCGGGCGCGTCGCCGACGAGGTGGTGAAGGAGGTCGAGGGGCTCGGCGGCCAGGCCGCAGCGAACTACGACTCGGTCGCCACCGTCGAGGGGGGTCGCAGCATCTTCCAGACCGCGCTCGACGCGTTCGGGGGCTGCGACGTGCTGGTCAACAACGCGGGCATCCTGCGCGACAAGACCATCTTCAAGATGGAAGAAGAGGACTGGGACGCCGTAATCGCGGTGCATCTCAAGGGCCACTTCTGCTGCACCCAGCCCTTCGCGCGGTTCATCCGCGAGACCGACCGGCGCGGCTGCCGCATCGTCAACTTCTCGTCCGTCTCGGGCCTGTTCGGGAACTTCGGCCAGTCCAACTACGGCGCCGCCAAGTCGGGCATCGCGGGCTTCTCGCGCGTGCTGGCGCTCGAGCTGGCCAAGTACGGCTGCACCGTGAACACGATCTCGCCCGGCGCGGCCACGCGCATGACCATTCCGCTGATGCAGGGGCGCGACCCCAAGGTCGCCGAGGACCCGAAGCGCAGTCCCGCCCAGATCGCGCCGGTGGTGACCTGGCTCGCCTCGCCCGCGGCGCAGGAGTGTACGGGCCAGGTCATCCACGTGATGCAGGGCCAGGTCGCGATCATGCAGCAGTACGCCGTGATCCGTTCCTTCACGAAGGGCGGCGACGTCTTCCACCAGGACGAGCTCGATCGCGTGATGCCGGAGCTCCTCGCCGCGCGCGCAGCCAACGTGACTCGCGCCAAGCAGGAAGCGGCGCCGGAGAAGCTGTGAGCGCCGAAGCGGAGCTCCCGAGCGAGCCGCAGCTGGCGCCGCCGCCCACGAAGGGGCATCTCTCGGTCGCGCGCGTGCTCGAGGGCTGGTACGTCGCGTGTCGCTCGGGCGAGCTCGGCGAGAGGCCCCTCGCCGCGACCGTGCTCGGCACGCCGCTCGTCCTGTTCCGCAGCACGGGCGGCCGGCCGGCGGCGCTGCTGGACCGCTGCCCGCACCGGAACTTCCCGCTCTCGCAGGGGCGCGTCGCCGCGACCGGCGCGCTCCAGTGCGGCTACCACGGCTGGCAGCTCGACGGCCGCGGCGCCTGCGTCGCGGTGCCGGGCCTGATCGGAAAGCCGGCGGACGCGCCGGCACGGCGCGTGCCCGCCTACGCCGCCCACGAGTCCCAGGGCTTCGTCTGGGTGTGGGGGCGAGCGGACGCCGAGCCCACGACCGAGCCGTTCCGGGTGCCGTGCCTGGACGACCCCCGCTACGTCGCCATCCACCGCCGCTTCGACTTCGAGTCGACGCTCCACGCCGCGCTCGAGAACGCGCTCGACGTGCCGCACACCGCGTTCCTGCACCGCGGCCGCTTCCGGGGCGGCGACCCGAGCGAGATCGAGGCGGTGCGGCGACGGCTCCCGGGCGGTGGGCTCGAGGTCGAGTACCTGGGGGAACGGCGCCGCCCGGGCGAGGCGAAGCCGCGCCTCGACCGGCCGCCGGTCGAGCACTGGGACCGCTTCTTCCTGCCCTCGGTGGCGCAGGTCGAGTATCGGGACGGCGAGCGCTCGCACCTGGTGGCGACCATTCTGCACACCCCGATCCACGACCTGCTGACGCGCGCCTGGTTCGTGCAGTGCGTGCGGCTGCCGCTCCCGAAGTGGCTGCTGCGCAGCTACGTGGCGCGCAAGGTCGACCAGGTGCTGCGCCAGGACCGCGACGCGCTGGCGGCCCAGACCGGCGCGATCCGCCGCTTCGGCGGCGAGCGCTACGCCTCGACCGAGCTCGACCTGATGGGCCCCGAGATCCTGCGCATGCTGAAGCAGGCCGAGCGCGGCCTCGCGGTGGACGAGAGCGTGCCCGAGGAGCGCGTCCGCTTCCTGGCTTGAGCGACGGGCCTACTGCCTCCGGACCGGCAGCTCGTTCGTGAGCAGGCCGCCGGGGTTCTGGAGCTGGAGCATGTGCAGGCCCGCGGTCGCGGGCGGCGCCGCCAGGTCGACGACCACGGAGTCGCCCGTGCAGTTCGGCAACGTGCCCGTCTGGCAGGCGATGGGCGCGTCGAGCGCCACGGGCTCGCCGTCGATCAAGGCCACGGCCCCCGCCTCGACGTTCTTCGCCCGCAGCACCAGCGCCGGCGGGTTGCCCGATCCGAAGCTCGGCAGGTTCGGGCGGCCGTTGTTGAGCGCGCCCCCGACCGCGTTCACCCAGAGAGTCGGCTGCACCGTTCCGGCGTTCACGCCCGCCCGCTGGTGCGCCACCAGCGTGAGGGTCGTGGTCCCCGCCGCCGCCTCGGCGAGCAGCTGGGCCCGCGTGAGGCTGGCGTTCTTGGCCTTGTAGTTCCCGTCGGGCCGCAGGCTCAGGGTGATCGCGCCGCCGTTTCGAATCCCGCTGCCGCGCAGGTTCACGAGCCCGGCGAGATCCGCCGCCTCCATCACGTCGAGCAGCGCCTCGGTATCGGCGAGGGCGCCGCCCGTGGTGCTGCGCAGGTTCAGGGTCAGCTGCCGGCCGAGCACGCCGGACTGGCCGTTGCTCATCTCCTCGATCATCTGGAAGACGTCGAAGGGGCCGACGGCGTAGGCGCCCTGGAATGCGCCCGGCTGCGACGGCGTGCCGAAGGCGACGGCCCACACCGTGAACTCGTCGTAGCCGACCGCCGCCGACCAGGGCGCTTCCGTGCCACCGACGAAGGTGATCCCCTGGAGGACGTCGCGGACGTTCGTCACCCCCGCGGAGAACAGCAGGAAGCGATCGGTGATGCCCCGCATGGTGGGCGCTTCGAAGCCGCCCACGAAGACCGAGGCGGTCCCCGCACCGAGGGGTAGCGCGTGGCAGCCGCTCCCCGCGGCCCCGTCGCCGCAGGTCTCGGGCCCCTGCCCGCCCGCACCGGGCGGGTTCACACCACCCTGGTTCTCGAAGAAGTCGCTGAAGCCGTCCGCGGCCTGGGCCGTGAGCTGGTCGTCGAAGCGCCGCGTGCGCGCGGGCGGGTACTGGACGCTCTGGAGGTAGGTCGCCATGGCGTCGCGCTCGGCGTCGGAGAGGCCGCCGGCCTGGCCCACGTCGTTGGTCGGACAGCTCCCCGTTTGGTCGCACATCACGCCGCCGAGCGACGCGTTCACCAGGTGCCGGAAGCAGCTCTGGTCGTCCGTGCAGTTCGCGGGCGCGTTACCGCCCGTCCCGACCTCGCCGTTGATGCCGGCGAAGGGATCGCCGAGTACCCCGTCCCAGTGGAGCGGCAGCGTGCCCTTGAGGCCACGGATCGGCATGGTGCTGCGCGGCTCCTCCTGGTCGCAGCCCGCGAACGTGCACTGGGCGCCGATCACCCAGAGCAGCTGGTCGGTGTGCCCGTCGGGGTGGCAGCTCCCGCACGAGAACGTGCCGGTCGTGGAGGCAGCCGCGGAGTTGAAGGCGATGCGGCCGTTGCGGATCGCGAGCGGCGTCGCGTCGCCGCCGAAGCTCGTGCGTCGCGTCTCGGACGGCGCGGTCGGGTTGCTGACGTCCACCTCGGAGACGCTGTCGTCGAGCGTGTTCAGGACGTAGGCGGTGAGCGGCGCCCCGGTCTGCGGGTCCGAGCGCAGCGCGAGCGCACGCGGCCCGTTGCCGACGTCGAGCGTGCCGAGCACGGCCCCGCTCGACGCGTCGACGGTGGCGATGCGGGCCGAGGACGCGGCGGTCACCACGAGCACCTGGTCGTCGTCGCTGAGGGCAATGCCGTACGGGGTCGCGAGCTGGCTGCCCGGCGCGGGGTTCGCCGGCGGGAGCGGCTCGAGCTCGAAGCGCGAGGGAGCGCCACAGCTCCCACCCGCGCAGCTCACGACGCCGATCTGGTTCAGGAAGATGCGGTTGTCGAGATCGACCAGGCCGGCGCCCTGCGTTCCGGCGCGGCCGTTCACGAGGTTCTGGGCGCCGGTCATGGAGATGAAGGCCTTGCCAGCCGAGTCCACCGCGACGCCATAGAGGAGCGTGCCGACGGTCTCCACCACGTCGACCTGCGTGTCGTTGCTGGTGTCGAACACGTAGAGGTCGCGATCCGGGAGGATCGGATCGGCGGCGATGTCCACGTCGAAGCCCACCAGCTGCGGGTTCTGCGCGAAGTTCGCCTGCGTGAGGTCGAAGGTGCACTGCGGGTCGGCCGTCGGCGTCACCACGCAGGCGCTCAGCTCGGAGGTGTTGCCCGACTCGAAGACCGGCACGTAGAGGAAGCCGTTGCGCACGGCCATCGCGCGGGGCTCCTGGGCGTTGATCGGGAGCAGGCTCGTCACCGTGTAGGTGTTCGCGTCCACGACGGCGATCTGGTTGCGCGACGAGAGCGAGACGTACGCCTTGTCGTTGCTCGCGAAGGCGATCCCGACCGGCTCGTCGAAGTCACTGATCAGGTTGGCGACGTCCACGGCCTGGAGGGTCTCGACCACCTGGTACTGGGTGGCGCCCGCGGCGAGGGAGACCACGCTGACCGAGTCCGAGACGTGGTTGGCCACCCAGAGCTCGGTGCCGTCGGGCCGTACGGCCAGGCCCACGGGGTCGACCCCGACCTCGACCATGGCGACGGCCGCGAGCGAGGCGGTGTCGATGACCCGCACCTGGCCCATCGTGGTGAGGGCCATGAAGAGCCGGGTCCCATCGGGCGAGAGCACGATGGCGTCGGCCTGCGGGCTCTCGAAGAGCTGGGCGCCGACCGCCTCGTGCGGCGGGTTGCCGCCTCCGCCGCAGCCGATGCCGGTCAGGAAGGCCAGGACGTAGGCGGCTCCCAGGATGGATGCGAGAAGCGTTCGAAGGATCCCCATGGGCACCTCACAGGAAGCCGCCGGCAGCGGCCCGTGCATCATACAACCCGAGATCCGGCCTGGGGTTGCTCGCGTTCCTGCAGCGCGGCCGGTAGCCTCTTCCTGATGAGTGGGGTGAGATCCGGCTTCGGTGGCGCCCTCGTGGCCGCACTGCTCGGGCTTTCGTGCGCGAGCTGGTTCGCGGCCGAGCTCGACGCCCCTGCGGGGGCCCGACTCGAGGATGCCTGGCGCCTCTACAGCATCTCGGAAGACTCGAAGGCGATGGCGATCACCATCGACGAGGGCAGCGGCAAGCGCGTCTGGGGCATGCGCTACGGCTACCTGAGCCAGGAGAGCGCGGCCAAGGGGGCGCTCGAGGAGTGCCAGGCGAACGCGCGGAGCCGTGGCATCGCGAGGCGCTGTCACCTGCTCGCGATCGGCAACCAGCGCGCACCGGGCGCCGTCGCCGCCTGCGCCGACGGCCGCGCCCCCGCGAGCTTCTGCACCCTCATGAACGACCTGGTCCCCCCGAACTAGCGGGGACGTTCGTCAAGAAGTCAAGAA
>JBFIYM010000163.1:0-10372 GCA_041605395.1 Myxococcota bacterium
ACCTGCTGGGTGACGTCGTCGGCCCCGGCGTCTCCGCCGAGCTGCGCCTGGAGGCGTCGCCGGACGAACGGCAGCAGGTCCTCGAGCAGCGCGGCGTAGGCGGCGCGATCGCCCTGCTGGGCGGCGATCATCCAGGCTCGCCAGCGCTCGTCCCGGCGCGACGCGTCGACGGCCCGCAGCTCGCCGTCTTGCCGCCGGAGCGCCCGGCGGCTGGATGCACGTCGCCCCTGCACACCTGCGGCTACGCCCGAGCGCGGGCCGGGGTTACAGCGGGCCTCCGGGATCGCGCTCCCCGCGCAGCAGCAGCCGGTGGAGCGTGAGCAGCAGGGGGATCGTGAGGAGCAGCGCCCCGACGGCCGGGGCGAGCAGGTGGCCGAGCACGAGATGGCGCAGGTCGCCGTACGGGCAGCTCGTCTTCGCGGCGATCCCGCCCAGCGCGGCCGTCCCCGCAGCCGCGGCGAGAACGACCACGAGCGGCCGGAGCGTGTGAGTCCAGGCGCCGAAGCCGATCACCGCCAGCGCGGGAAGGGCGGCCACCGCGCCTGCGAGGGCCAGGCAGCGCATCGCAGCGGCGGCGGGGGCGGGAACGTTCACCAGCGGGCTGTCCCAGAGCACGCCCGTGGCCACGCCGGCCGCGAGCGCGAGGGCGCCCGCGCCAGCCAGGAGCGCATTGCGGCTCTGCGCCTCGCGCCCGGGAATCGAGGCCGCGAGCGCGGCCAGCACCCCCGCCACCCCGGCGAGCCCGAGGCCCGCGTAGATCGCGAAGAGGCCCGTGCGCAGCGTGCCCTCCGTCCGCAGCTCGAGGCCGAGCCACGCGGACGCCGTCAGGCTGGTCGCGATCCAGAGCCCGACCACGCCGAGGGTGACCCAGCGCAGACGCGGTACGGGACGCACCGGAGTGAGGCGTTGGGCCAGCTCCCGGATCAAGCGCTCGTTGCGAGGTTGCGGCATCGGGCTTGCTCTCTGACGTCGCAGGAGCGCGGGACGTTACGCTGCGCCGCGGGACGCCGCGACGTGCCGCTCGGGAACCTCAGCGGTCCGCTCGGGCGCGCATCGCGCGCCCCGGTGCGACGTCCGGCACGTTCTCCCCGTCGCGAACCACGAAGCGGCCCCCCACCAGGACGTGCACGATGCCCGCCGAAGGCTGCCAGGGGTCCTCGAAGCTGGCGCGGTCGATGACGCGAGCCGGGTCGAAGAGCGTGAGGTCGGCATCCGCGCCCACCCGCACGCGGCCCTTCTGACGGAAGGCGGGCGCCATCGCCTCGAGGCGCCGGGCGGGAAGCAGCGTCATCTTGGCGAGCGCGTCCATCCACGAGATCGCGCCGGCGTCGCGCACGTAGCGACCGAGCACCCGCGAGAAGGTTCCCGCGCCGCGCGGGTGCACCTTGTCCTCGACGTAGGGCATGCCGTCGGAGGCGATGATCACGTCCGGCGCCGCCACCAGCGGGTCCACCCACTCCGCCTTCATCGAGTGGAGGATGACCATGCCGCCCTGCTTGCGATAACGCGCGAAGCTCTCCGCGTCGAGCCGCTCGCCCGTGGCCGCCCACTGGAGGTCGCCGTAGTCGAGGCCGCGCTTCTCGCGCCAGCCCTCGTCGAAGAGCGCGCTCTCGATGTAGGTGGAGGCCGCCGTGTACGGGTAGACCTCCGTCGTCACGTCGACGCCGCGCGCCCGCGCCGCGCGAATCCGCCGGAGGTACTCGGCCGCCTGCGCGCCCCCGGAGCTGCCGAGGTGGAAGACGTGCAGCGCCGCACCGGTCGTCTCGGCGTGTCCCAGCACGTCGTCGATCGGCCGCGTGTCCTCGCTCCCGTCCGCCGCGCCCATGTGGACGAACACGGGAACGCCCCGCGCGGCCGCCAGCGCGAACACGGCACGCACCTCCTCGGCGTCGGCGGCGGGCGTGTAGGCGAGGCCCATGCCGATGCCGAGCGCACCCGCATCGAGGCCCTCGGCGAGCAGGTCCCGGAGCGTCTCGCGTTCCTCCGCCGAGGCCGGCTCGACCGCGTAGGCGGTGGGTCGATAGAAGCGCTGGACCAGGCCCAGCAGCCAGCCGCGGAATCCACGCTGGCCCGCGGTGGGGAGATGCCCGATCGAGAAGCCGTCCTTGAGCTTCACCCGCGCCGGGATGTGTCCGACCGAGACGCCGAAGTTCACCAGCGTCCTTCCCTCGCGCGCCGCGTAGAAGGGCGGGATCGGCCAGGCGCCCACCTCGAGATCGAGCGCCGTGGTGACGCCGTCCCGCGCGTGGAGCGCGTGGCTGGTGGCGTTCTGTCCGTGCTCGTGGAGGTCGATGAAGCCCGGCGCGACCACCAGGCCGTCCGCCCGGAGCACGACCTCTCCTTCGAGGGGGTTCTCCGAAAGGCCGGCGATCTTCCCGTCCCGGATGCCGATCTCCCGCACGGCGTCGAGGCCCGACTCGGGGTCCATCACGCGCCCGCCCCGGATCACGAGGTCGAAGGCGGCGCCCGGGGCGGGGAGCGCCAGGAGCGCGGCGAGGAGCAGGGCCGTGCGGGTCATCGCGGGATTCTCGCACGTCGCCCGGGCGCGTGACCGCATCCGACACGGTCGCAGGGTAGGCTCCCCCCGCGTGAGCCCCGAGCCCCGTCCCGAGTCCCCCGCTCCCGAGCCCCGGGTCGTGATCGCCCGCGGTGCCCGCGCCGCCGAGGCCCACCTGCTGGGCGAGCTCGAGCGCCTGCACGAACGGGCGCGGGCCGACTGGTCGCTGCTCGCCTCGCCGGTCCGCGTCGTGGTCCCGTCGCGCAGCTTGCGGGACCACCTCGCCGCGCAGCTGGTGCGACGTCTCGGGGGCGGAGTCGTGGGCGTCGCGATCCATACCCTGCACGGGCTGGCCCACGAGGTCCTGCGCCAGACGGGCGAGGGGGCGCGCGGCGGGCAGACGCTGCTGCCGGTGCTCGTGCGACGGCTCGCCGAGCGCGAGCCTGCGCTCGAAGAGGCGCTCGCGGGCTTCGACGACGGCTACGGCGTGGCGGTGGCGTCGGTGAACGACCTGCTCGACGCCGGTCTCGACGCCGCGAACGCCGAGAGCGCACTCGAGTGCGTGGCGGCGGTCGGCGCCCCGCTGCCCGCCGCCGTGGTGCAGCGCGCGACGGCGCTGGTCCGGGTGGCCGAGGGGGTGCGTCGCGAGCTCGGGAGCCGCGGCCTCGAGCCGCGCGCCGGCCTGTTCCGTCGCGCGCGCGAGGCGCTCGAAGCCGTGCCGGAGCGACTGCCCACCCGCGCCCTGTTCATTCACGGCTGGGCCGACGTGACCGGGGTGCAGCTCGATCTGATCGAGTGCCTGGTGCGGGCCTTCGGGGGCCGGGTGCTCCTCGACCATCCGGCCGATCCGGCCCGCGAGCCCGAGGCGGAGGGACCGGGTCCGCGCTGGACCGAGCGCCTGCGGCTGCGCCTCGGTGGCCCCGTCCAGATGCTGGACGAACAGCAAACACGCGGCCCCGACGGGCGGGAAAAACGCGGCCCCGACGGGCGGGAAGAACGCGGCCCCGACGGGCAGGCGACGGCAACCGCGTTCGAGGGGCTCGAGGCGCCCGGGCCGCACGCCGAGGCTCGCGCCGTCGCCCTTCGTATTCGCGTACTGCTCGATGGCGGCATGCCGCCCGAGTCGGTCGGGATCGTGCTGCGCGACCCCGGCCCCTACCGACCCGCGCTCGGCGCACAGCTCGGCAAGCTCGGCGTTCCGTTCTCCGGAAGCGTGGCCTCCCTCGGGCCCGCGGGCCGCCGGGTTCGGGCACTCCTGGACCTGCTCGAGCAGGGAGGCGGCTGTCCGGCCGACCGTTGGCTCGACGCGCAGCGGACCCGGCGCGAAGGGACCGCGGAGCTGCGGCTTGCCTTCCATGGGATCGGCGTCGGTCGGCTCCAGGACGTCGCAACGCTCGATCTCGACCGGCTGCTCGGGGCGCGCACGCATTATCCGCTGCGGGTGCGTCGCGGCGTGCGCGCGGCCCGCGAATCGGGGGACGAGAGCGGCGAGGGCCAGGGCGAGCTCGAAGGGGATGCGGAGCCGCGCCTCGAGCGCCGTACCGTATCGCGCAAGTTGCTGGCCCGCGCCGCTGCGCGCGCCGCGCGCCTGCTCGACAAGATCGCGCGCGTCGATGCGCCGGCGCCGCTCGGTCGCCGGCTCCGCAGCCTGCGCGCCCTGCTCGCGGCGTTGGGCTGGCGACCGGACGCCGAGGATGCCGCCGCAACCGGGGTCTATGGCGCGCTCGCAGACCTCGACGCCGAGCTCGGGTCCGGGACCGAGCTCTCCTCGGACGAGTTCCGCCTGCTCCTGCGTCGCAGCCTCGCCGAAGTCGGCAGCCAGCCGCTCGGCGGGCGCGGCGCCGGTGTGGCGCTGCTCTCGGTCGTCGAGGCGCGCGGCCGCTGCTTCGAGCGCTTGTTCGCGATGGGGCTCAACCGGGACGTGTTCCCGCGCACGACCCGCGAGGACCCGCTGCTCCCGGATGCGCTCCGGCGCGGCCTCGAAGCGGTGCTGCCCGACATCCCCGTGAAGCAGCGCGCGGAGGAGGAGGAGCCCTACCTGTTCGCAGCGCTGCTCTCCGCCGCACCGAGCGTCACGATCTCGTGGCTCTCGATGAGCGACGACGGCAAGGAGCGGACCGCTTCGCCGCTGGTCGAGGCCCTCGGCTCGCGCCTGCCGCGCACGCGCGTCGGGCCACCGCTCGCCTGCCCGGATGCGCTGCGGCCGGCCCTCGAGCATGCGCTTCGCGCCGGCATCGCAAACGACCGCGCCGCTGCCGAGCGGGCCTTCGCGATCGCACTCGGAAGCGAGCCCCTGGCCCGGGCGCGCCGCGAGGTGGCCGAGAAGCTCGACGTGGGCGGTTGGGCGGAGCGGCTCGGCCCGTTCTTCGGCTTCGTGGGTGCTGCCCGGCGCGGCGACCTGCGCAACCGATCGCTTCCGATCACCCGGCTCGAGGGAATGGCCTGGTGCGCCTGGCGGACATTCCTCGAGCGCGTCCTCTACCTCGAGCCGCCGCCCGACGCATTGGCCGAGCTTCCGGACGCGACCCCGCTGCTCGTCGGCAACGTCGTGCACGACGTCCTCGAGAAGCTCGTCGCGGCGGCCGGGGCGCGGGTCCACGTGACGCTCGAAGAGGCGAGCGCCTGCGAGCCGGTGCGCGTCGTCTGGCCGGGTCCCGCCGAGCTCGAGGCGAGGGTGCTCGAAGCAGCGGAGCGGGCGGCGCGCGACGAGGGCATCGTCCAGCCGGGCTTCGCGCGCCTTCTCGCGCGGCGCGCATCGGGGGTGCTCGCCCGCGTCCACCAGCTCGAGTTCGCGAACGGTGGGCCGGCCGTGCTGGCGGCCGAGGTCGAAGGGCACATCGAGGTGGTCCGCAGCGAGGGCGAGCCGCGGCGGGTGTCGTTCCGCGCGGATCGTGCGGACCGCTCCGGCGACGGCGTCGTTCTCGTCGACTACAAGACGGGCCGACCCCTGTCGGAGGCGAAAAGGGCGGACACCCGCATGCGGCATCTGCTCGCCGAGATCGAGCGCGGCAAGCGCCTCCAGGGGCCTGCGTACGCGCGGGCCGCCCGTGAGGGACGCTACCTGTTCGCAAAGCCCGAGACCGAGGAGGCCTACGCGCGCGTCTCGATGGCACACGACGACGCAGCCGTGCAGCAGGCGTTCGAAGCGGCCGCGTGCGAGCTGCTCGACGCCTTCGAACGAGGGGTCTTCCCGCCCAAGCTCATCGGCGCGAACCGTCAGGGATTGGCACGCGCGTGCGGGTCCTGCGACGTCAGCGAGGCGTGCCTCCAGGGCGAGACCGGAAGCCGCCGCCACCTGGCGGCCTGGCTGGCGCGTCACGATGCCGCGCCCGAGCGGCTCGACGCCGCGGGGCGTACCGCACATGCCCTGCTGGTGCGGACGGCGGAGAAGGGATGAGCGGGGCGACTGCGGCCGATGCGCGCGCTCGTGAGCGTGCCCAGACCGACTTCGACGTCCCGCTGCTCCTCGAAGCGGGCGCCGGCACCGGGAAGACCGCGGTGTTGGTGGCACGCATCGTGGCGTGGTGCCTGGGGCCGGGCTGGGAGCGCGTGGCGAAGCGGAGCTCGAGCGACCCCTCGCGCCACGCGTCGCGGGTGCTGCGCGGCGTCGTCGCGATCACGTTCACCGAGGCCGCGAGCGCCGAGATGGCGCGGCGCATCGCCGAGGGGTTCGAACAGGTGGGGCGCGGCGTGCTGCCGCCGGGCTTGTACGAGGCGGCGCTGCCGCCGCCGGGCCTCCGGGAGCGCCGCGCCGAGGCGTTCCGGCTGGCGCTGGATCAGCTCCGCGTCCACACGATCCACGCCTTCTGCCTCCGCCTGCTGCTCAGCCATCCGCTCGAGGCGGGGGTCCATCCGCGCCTCCAGGTGGACGCGGACGGTCAGGCGATCGCCGCGGCCGTGCGCGAGGTGCTGGAGGAGGCGCTCCCCCGCGCGTTCGGCGAGGAGCCCGACCCGCGCTGGCTCTGGCTCGCGGAGCACGACGTCGGCCCCCGCGAGATCGAGGCAGCGCTCGCGACGCTGCTCGGCGACGGGGTCGTCCCCGAGGATCTCGCGACGACGGACGCCGCGCAGCGACGCTGCGGGGCCTTCCAGGCGTTGCTCCAGGTGCGCTGGCACGCTTCACCGACCTCGAGCGCCGCCGGCTCGAGGCGCTCGGGAACAGAAGCCCCAACGTTTCGCTGACCGCGCGTCTGCTTCGCGAAGCCGCGCCGATCGTGGCTGCCGAGGGCGACCCCGCCCGCCTGGGCAGGGCCCTCCTTGCGTTGCCGGGCTGGGAGGAGGCCCAAGCGAAGCTCGCGGACTTCGCACGCGGCAAGTTCGGCAAGAACGGCTGTGAGGCGCTCGGCGAGGACGCGGAGGCGCTGGCCGCTCTGGCGGCCGAGATCCGGCCCCTCCTGAACCATCTCCGCGAGCTCGACCCCGACGCCCACGCCCGGGCGCGGAGCGTCCTGCACGAGCTGGTTGCCGCGGTCCACGCCCGGCTCCGCCGGCGCGGCATCGCCAGCTTCGGCGCGCTGCTGCGCGGCGCGCGCGATCTGCTGCGCGACGAAGGCGTGCGAAGCGCGGTGCGAGGGGAGCTTCAGCAGCTGCTGGTGGACGAGTTCCAGGATACGGACGCGCTCCAGTGCGAGATCCTCGAGGCGCTTGCGCTCGACGAGCCAGAGCGGCCGCACCCGGTGCTGTTCCTCGTCGGCGACCCGAAGCAGTCGATCTACGGCTGGCGCAACGCCGACCTTCGCGCCTATCAACGGCTGCGCGATCGGATCGAGGCGGGCGCCGGCAGTGTCGTCCCCCTCGTGGTGAACTTCCGCTCCGCACCGGCGATCCTCGAGGAGGTCACCCGCCTCGTGGAGCCGGTGATGGAGCCCGTCCACGGTCTCCAGCCGGCGTTCGAGGCGCTCGCGCCGAGCGAGCAGACGCGAGGGCAGGCCGGTTACACCGACGGAGATCGCGGCCCCGTCGAGCACTGGCTGCCCGCGCGGCTGGACCCGGAGACCGCTGCGCTCGACGCCGGCCGGGGCCTCGAGGAGCGGGCGCTCGACGAGGCGCGCGCCGTGGCAGCGGACGTCGCGGACCTCGCCGCGCGCGGTGTAGAGCTCGACCAGATCGCCGTCCTGCACCGGGTGACCGCGGGCTTCGAGCCCGTGCTCGAGGCGCTCCGCGAGCAAGGGATCCCCTATCTGGTCGAGCGCGAGTCGGACTTCTACCAGCGGCGCGAGATCCTCGATGTCGTCGCCCTGGTGCGCTGCGTGCTCGACTCCCACGATCACCTGGCCCTGGTGGCGGCGCTGCGTTCCTCCGCCGTCGGCGTCCCGGATGCGGCCTGGCTGCCGCTCTGGCGGGAGAACTTTCCCGAGCGCGTCGGCGCCATCGACGGCACGGACACGGAGCGTCTCGCGGTGGCGCGGGCGGCAGCCCGTCGCGCGGCGGGTGCGCTGCCGCCCGACGTCCCCGAAGCGGCGGCCCTCGAGGGTTGGCCTCACGCGCTCGACGACTTCCTCCAGGCTCTGCACGAGCTCCGCGGCCGCTACGAGCGCGAGGCGCCCGAGGCCTTCACGGAACGGCTGCGAGAGCGCTTCGCTCTCGAGGCGAGCGAGGCGAGCCGCCACCTGGGCGAGCACCGCGTCGCCAACCTGGATCGCTTCTTCCGCGATCTGGTGCTCGCGCTCGACCAGGCTGCCGGCTCGGCCGCATCTCTCGTCTCCTTCCTGCGGCGGGCCGGCTCGGTGGCGCGCGAGCACAACGAGGGGCGGCCGCGTGCGCCGAGCGGGCCGGCCGTGCAGGTGCTCACCATCCATCGGGCCAAGGGGCTCGACTGGAAGCACGTGTATCTGCTCGGGGTCGACCGTGCGCACCGCGCGACGGATCCCAAGGGAACCTCCGTCGTGCGTCGCGCGGGGGACCTCGGCTTCGTGCTGTTCGGCTGGCCCGAGCCCGCGCTGCCGGTGCTCTCCGCGGAGCGGGAAGCCGTGGAGGCGGCCGAGCGCGTACGCCTGCTCTACGTGGCGACGACGCGCGCCAAGGAGCGGCTCGTGGTCGGCGCTCGAATCGAGAAGCTGCGCCCGTGGCGACAAGCCAGGACCTTCGCCCAACTGCTGGCTGTCCGGGACGTCGATTGGGCGGCCGTCGCGCGTGGCGAAGGCGGCCACGACGGAACCGCGCGCTTCCGCGTGGTGGCCCCCGAGCCCCGCAGTGGCGCCCGGCGCCCGCGTCCGAGCGCGGAGGTCGCGGACGCAACGCGTGTCGCCCGCGACGAGCAGGGACTCCGCGCCGCGCGCGCCGCCGCCCGTGTGCACGCCCAGCGGCCGTTCGCGAGCACTGCCAGTGCCGAGGCGCACACGCGCGAGCAACGCGCGCAGCAGCAGGCCGGCGAGACGGAGACGTCGCTCGCGCCGGCCTTCCCCGAGCCGCCTGCCTCGTCCGTCCCGCGGGACGTCGCGCGCGCCGCGGGAACGGCCCTGCACGCCGTGCTGGAGGCGGGTCGCGCCGACGTGACGGAAGTGGCGCTCGAGCGCGCCGTGGCCGCCGCCGCGGCGCCGGGCCAGCGCGAAGCCGTGCTGGCGCATGCGCGCACGCTGTGGGAGGGGTTCGCCGCGGGGCCGTTGGCCGGGCGCCTGGCCTCACTCGCGCCCCATGTGGTCGCGCGGGAGCTACCGGTGTGGGTGGAAGCAGAGGGCGACGGAGAGGAGGATCCGGTGGGCTTCGTGGCCGGCGCGGTCGACCTGCTGTACCGCGACCCGGAGAGCGGGAAGCTGGTGGTGGCCGATTACAAGACCGACGCCGTCGCGGCCGAGCGGGTCGACGAGCACGTCGAGCGCCATCGCGCGCAGGGTGCGGTCTACACCCGCGCCGTCACGCGCGCGCTCGCGCTGCCGGAGCCGCCCCGCTTCGAGCTCTGGTTCCTCGCGGCAGGCGTGGTGCGGACGCTGCTCCCGTGATGCCCCGCCTGCGCTGGGTGGGGCTCGGCCTGCTCCTCCTGCTCCTGGCTTCACCGCTCCAGTTCGTCGTCCAGGGCCTCGTCGAGGGGCGCGACCTCGGCGCGGCCTGGCGCGCCTTGCGGGCGCCGAAGCCCGCCTGGGTGGCGGCGCCCGCGCCGTCGGTGCCGGCGCCCTTCGACGCCCCGCGCATCGTCGGAAGCCTCCGCGATCCGGAGCTCGTCGAGGTGAGCGGGCTGGCGGGCTCGCGGCGCAACGCGCCGCTGCTCTGGGCGGTGAACGACGGCGGCAATCCGCTGCGCCTCCACGCCCTCTCGCTCGACGGGGAGGGGCTGGCCGCCTTCGACCTCGACGTTCCGGCAGCGGGCGACACGGACTGGGAGGACCTCGCGAGCTTCCGCTGGCAGGGAACCGCCTACCTGCTGATCCCCGACGTCGGCGACAACCGCAACTGGCGACGCAGCGTCCGGCTCTGGCTGGTCGAGGAGCCCCCGCTCGAGGCGGCGGAGGCGCGCCTCTGGCCGGTGCGGGGCGGCGAGCTCCGGTTCGCCGACGGTGCGCGCGACTGCGAGGCGGTGGCCGTCGACGAGGCGCGCGGCATGCTGCTGTTGATCTCGAAGCAGACCGCGCCGCCCTGGCTCTACGAGGCGGACCTCGGCGCGTGGCTCGCCGGAACCGGGGCGCCCGGCGTGGCCCGGCCCGTCGGGCCGGTCGCGATCCCACCGCCCTCGACGGAGCACACGGACTCCTGGCTGCGCGCGCTGTTGCACATGCCGACGGCGCTCGACCTCGCCCCGGACGGCTCGGCTGCGTTCGTGTTGAGCTATGCCGCGGGCTGGCGCTTTCCCCGTGCGCCGGGCGAGCCGTGGGCGGAGGCCTTCGCACGGCCCCCCGAGCAGCTGGCGCTGCCACCGCTGGCACTGGCCGAGGCGGCCGCCTA
>JBFIYM010000164.1:0-10345 GCA_041605395.1 Myxococcota bacterium
GCCTCCGAGGCCGCGCGCCTGCGCCTGCCCCCGGCGGTTCCCTCCACCGCGATCTTCACCCGCACCGACGGCATCGTGCACTGGAGCAGCTGCCTCGAGCCCGAGACCGACCACACGGAGAACATCGAGGTGCCCGGCAGCCACTGTGGCCTGGGCTTCAACGCGCTCGCGCTCTACGCCATGGCCGACCGTCTCGCCCAGCGCGAGGGGAGCTGGCGTCCCTTCGACCGCAGCGGCTGGCGGCGCCTCGTCTATGGGGGAGCGGGGCCGCCGCGCGGGAGGTGACGTGACCGAAGAGAGGCTGTCGAGACCACTGCCGCGCATGCGCCACGAGGGCGCCGTCGACGGCGACGGCCACGTGCTCGAGCCCCCCGACCTGTGGGAGCGCTACCTCGAGCCCCGGCTGCGCGAGCGCGCGATCCGGATCCGCAAGGACGAGCGCGGCCTCGAGTACGTCGAAATCGACGGGCGCCCTTCGAAGCTGGTGCGCGCCGGCATGCCGGCCGGGCTCGGCGCCATGGACCGGGTGGGCGGCATCGTCTACGAGCGCGAGGCCAAGACGGGCCTCGCCTACGTGGACGAGGCGCCGCTCGGCGCCATGGATCCCGGCGAGCGGCTGCGACGCCTCGACCTCGAGAACCTCGAGCGCGCCTTCCTCTACCCGACGCTCGGGGTGCTGTGGATCGCGGAGTGCGAGGACGAGGCGCTGACGCAGGCCTATCTCCAGGCCTACAACCGCTGGATCGTGGACTTCTGCGCGGACTCGGGCGGCCGGCTGCTGCCCATCGCACAGCTCTCGCTGGGCGATCCCGTGGCCGCCGAGGCGGAGCTGCGCCGCGCCGCGGCCGACGGCGTGCGCGGCGTCTGGGTTCCGCCCTTCAGCTGGACGCGGCTGCCCGTCGCCCACCCCGACCACCACCGCGTCTTCGCGGCGTGCGAGGAGCTGGGCCTGCCGCTCGGCATCCACCCCTGCTTCGAGCCGCGCTGGGCGGCGCCCGGCCGCTACGGCAGCTACACCAGCGCGAAGTACTCCTTCTTCCTGAACGTGACGGCCGCCGACGCGATCCGGCACGCCTTCACGTCCTTCTTCCAGTACGGCGTCTTCGACACGTTCCCGAAGCTCCGCCTGGTCGTGCTCGAGTCGGGCGCGAGCTGGATCGCCTACTGGCTCGACCGCATGGACGCGGTCTACGCCTCGCCGCAGGGGCTCCCCGTGCGCCAGGTGCTCGGCGAGAAGCCGAGCACCTACTTCGGCCGCCAGTGCTGGATCGCGGGAGACCCCGACGAGAAGGCCCTGGCGCGGGTGATGGAGCACGTGGGCGCCGAGCGCTTCTTCTGGGCCTCCGACTTCCCGCACCCGGACCACCCGCCGGAGTACGTGCCCGAGGTCGAGCGGATCGTGGCCGAGCTGCCCGAGGCGATGCGCGCGGGCTTCCTCGGGCGGAACGTGCTCGCCGCCTACGGGATCGACTGAGGGAGCGCCGAAGCCCTCAGCCGGCGAGCCGGGCCATCACCTCGTGGGCGCGCCCGAACAGGGCTGCGGGCTCGCGGCCCGGCGGCGCGGCGGCACGGATGCGCTGGTCGGGGAGCACCTGAATCGCGCCGGGGCGGCGCAGCAGCGCCACCAGCCGCGCCGGGTCGACCCGGCTCGCCGCCGCCGCCGCCAGCACTAGGTGATCGTTCTCGAGCGTGATGCTCGCGATGCCGAGCGCGCGCGCCGCGACCTTCAGGCGGATCACCCCGATCAGGTTCTCGGCCTCCTCCGGCAGCGGCCCGAAGCGGTCGAGCAGCTCGTCGCGCAGCGCCTCGACGGCGGCGGCATCGGGCGCGCCGGCCAGGCGCTTGTAGAGCACCAGGCGCTGGCGCACGTCGCTCACGTACTTCTCGGGCAGCCGCGCCGGGATCGGCAGGCGGATCTCGGGATCGACCGGCGGCGCCGGCGTGTTGCCGCGCAGCGTCTCGATGGCCTCTTCCAGCAGCGCCATGTAGGTGTCGAAGCCGACCGCCGCCAGGTTCCCGTGCTGCTCGGCGCCGAGCAGGTTGCCGGCGCCGCGGATCTCGAGGTCCATGCTGGCGAGCCGGAAGCCCGAGCCGAGCGCCGCGAGGTCCTGGATCGCCTCGAGGCGCTGGGTGGCCTCCTTCGTGAGCGCCTCCTCGCCCGGGATCAGGAGGTAGGCATAGGCCCGGTGGCGGCTTCGCCCGACGCGGCCTCGCAGCTGGTAGAGCTGGGCCAGGCCGAGCGCGTCGGCGCGGTCGATCAGGATCGTGTTCACGCGCGGCAGGTCGAGGCCGCTCTCGATGATGGTGGTGCAGAGCAGCACGTCGTGGTCGCCCCGCACGAAGGCCAGCATCTTCTCCTCGAGCTCCCGCTCGCGCATCTGACCGTGCGCGACCAGCACGCGCACCTCGGGCACGAGGCGAGCCAGCATCTCGGCCAGGCTGCCGATGGTGCGCACCCGGTTGTGCACGAAGTAGACCTGCCCGCCCCGTCGCACCTCCCGCAGGATCGCCTCGCGGACCAGCGACTCGTCGAAGCGGCACACCTGGGTGCGCACGGCGATGCGGTCGGGCGGCGGTGTCTGGATCGTCGAGAGGTCGCGGAGCCCCGCGAAGGCCAGCTGGAGCGTGCGCGGGATCGGCGTGGCCGTGAGCGTCAGCACGTCCACGGTCTTCTTGAGCTGCTTGATGCGCTCCTTGTGGGCCACGCCGAAGCGGTGCTCCTCGTCGACCACCAGCAGGCCGAGGTCCCGGAACTCCATGTCTCGGCGAAGCAGCGCGTGGGTGCCGATCACGATGTCCACCTTTCCGCTTTCGAGCCCCTCGCGGACGCCGCGCGCCTGCCTCGGCGTCGAGAAGCGCGAGAGCGACTCGACGCTCACCGGGAGCCCCTCGAAGCGACGCCGGAACGTCTCGCTGTGCTGCTGGCAGAGCACGGTGGTGGGCACCAGCACGGCCACCTGCTTGCCGCCCATCACCACCTGGTGGGCGGCGCGCGCGGCCACCTCGGTCTTCCCGTAGCCCACGTCGCCGCACACCAGGCGGTCCATCGGGCGCGGGCGCACCAGGTCGGCGAGCACGTCCTCGATGGCGGCGCTCTGGTCCGGGGTCTCCTCGTAGGGGAAGGCGGCCTCGAACTCCTCGAGGGCGCGATCCCGCGGCGGGAACGAGAAGCCGGTCTGGAGCTCGCGCTCGGCATGGACGGCGAGCAGCTCCTTGGCCATGTCCCGCACGCGCCGTCGCACGCCCGACCGCGTGCGCTCCCAGGTGATGCCGCCGAGCTTGTCGAGCTCGGGCGTGGGCCCGTCGCCCCCGACGTAGCGCTGCACCAGGTTGAGGCGATGCGCCGGGACGAAGAGGCGATCGCCGTCGGCGTACTCGATGCGGAGCATCTCCTCACGAATCCGTCCGACCTCGAGGATCACCAGGCCGCGGTAGACGCCGATGCCGTGCTCGGCGTGCACCAGCAGGTCGCCCGGGGCGATCTGGGCGAGGGCGTCGAGGGCGGCGGCCTCGCGGAAGCTCGTGGCCCTCCTGCGCGGCTCGCGCGGACCGAAGAGCTCCTGCTCGGTCACCACGACGATCCCCTCGTCGCGGAGCACGAAGCCGGCCGAGAGGTCGAGCTGGCGGACCGTCACCCGGCCGGGTGCGCTCCACGCGGCGATCGCTGCGGGCGCGCGCGCGAGCTCGCTCTCGATGCCGTACTCCCCGAGCAGCGCGGCGATGCGCTCCGCGCCCGAGAGCGAGCCGGCCGTGAGTGCCACCGCGAGCCCCTCCTCGCACCAGCCGGCGAGGGCCTTGGCGAGCGGTCGGAGCGGCGCCGAGGCCCCGCGCGCCTCCCGCAGGCGATGGGCCAGCTCCTCCTGGCTGCCGCTGTGCACGACGTGGATCGCGCCCGGTCCGGCGGCTTCGAGGCGTTCCAACGCGACCGGGCTCCTGGCCTCGATGGCCGCGATCAACGCGTCCGCGCCGATCAGGAGCTCGTCGGGCGCGCACACCACGCGCTCGCCGGTGGCCGCGCCCGCGTGGCCCTCGAGGGCCTCGACCTGGAAGCGGGCGAGGCGCTCGCGCCCGCTGTCGGGCTCGTCGATCACGACGAGCGCGCCGCTCGGCAGGAAGTCGAGGAAGCTCTCGACCGCGGGCTGGAGCAATGGAGCGATGGCTTCGGCGCCGGGCGGAAGGGCGCCGCGCAGGAGCGCGTCGAGAAGCCCGTCGAGCGTGCGCGCGGGCACCCCCTGCGCCAGCCCGACGCTCCGGATCGCATCGGCGCGCTCGACCACGAGCTCGCGCGTCGCCAGGATCTCGCGCGGTGGCGGCGCCACGAGCTGCTCGAGCTCCGCCTGGGACCGCTGACTGGCGGGGTCGAAGTCGCGGATCGACTCGACCTCGTCGCCGAACAGCTCGATGCGCACCGGGTGGTCGCGCTGCGGCGGGAACAGGTCGACGATGCCGCCGCGCACCGCCACCTCGCCGCGCTCCTCGACGACCGACTGGCGCGCGTAGCCGGCCCCGACGAGGCGCGCGACCAGGGCATCGCGGTCGATCGTGTCGCCCCGCGCGATGCGGAGCGTCGCGGCGCGCACGGCCTCGCGCGAGGGCACGCGCCAGGCGAGCGCGCTCCAGGGGGCGACGATCACCGGCGGCTGGGTGGCTGCCGCGTCCGGCTGGGCGAGGCGGTGGAGCACCTCCATGCGCTGCGCCACGACGATGGGCTGGGGGGAGAAGCGGTCGTAGGGGCTCGCGTCCGGATGCGGGAACGGGCGGACCTGGGCCTCGCCCGCTTCGCCGAACGCCGCGCGCAGGTCGTCGACCAGGCGGTCCGTCTCCTTGGCCCCGACCGTGAGCACCAGGGTGGGCCGGCCCTCGTGGGCCTCGGCGAGCCGTGCGATCACGGCGGCGCGGGCACCCCCGCGCAGCCCCTGGAGACGCACCGGTCCCGTCCGGCTCACGAGGCGACGGGCCAGCTCGGCGAGACGCGTGGGCGGGCGGTTCAGACGGGACTCCAGCGCCCGAATGCACGACGCCCCGCCTCCGCACGGGCGGGGGCAGGGTGGTCGAATTCGGGTTCCGGCACAGCCTAGCGGCCGGACGCCGCCTCGACAGAAGCCCGCAGCAGGGCCAGCGTCTCTGCCGCGCGCTCGGGCCAGGCGTGCCGCTTCGCGAGCGTGGTGCGCGCGCCCGTGCCGAGGCGCGCGCGCAGCGCCGGGTCGGCGAGGAGCGCGCGGATCGCCCCCGCGAAGTCTTCCGCGTCCGCGTCTGCCGGCAGCAGCCGCGCCGATTCGCCGTCGCGGAGCGTGTCCGCCACGCTCCGGCGCGCCACGATCGCGCGGGCGGCCGCCATGTAGTGCAGCAGCTTGATCGGGAAGCCGCCGTGCAGGCGGCGGGGCAGCACGGCCACGGCCGCGCCGTGCAGCAGCCTCCGCGACTCGCCGACCGAGTCGACGCGGATCACGCGAAGCCGTTCGGAGTGGAGGCGGCGCGCGTCGTGGGTGGCGACGACGACCGGCAGGCCCGGCAGCAGGGCCGCCGCCGCGTCGAGCAGCTCGAGCTCCTGGTAGCGATCGAGGTTTCCGGCGTAGAGGGCGAACCCCTCGCGTGTGAGCCCGCGGCGCTGGCAGGCGGCGTCGACCTCGTCGTCGGCCGGCTCGGGCTCGGGCGTGTGGCCGGGCGGAATGCAGGCGATCGGGCCCGCCGCCCGCGTCGCCAGCGCCGTCCGCGCTGGCTCGGAGAGCACCAGCAGCGCGTCGGCCCGGCGGGCGAGGCCCCGGTCGAGCCGTCGTCCCGCGGTGCGCGCCAGCCTCCCGAGTGCGCTCGGCAGCCAGCTCCCGAGCTCGTGCTCCCAGAGCGTGTGGACGACGTAGACCACGGGAGCGCCGAGCTGCCGGCGCGCGGAGAGCGCCACCAAAGCGCCCTCGGCGTTGTGCGCGAGCACCCCGTCGAAGGCGCGCTCGCGATGTGCCGTGAGGAGCGCCGCCCGCAGCGCGCGGTCGGCGCCGAGCTTGCGGGGATCGAAGCCGCGCAACGTCACCCCCCGCGCGGGGTAGGTGAAGCGTTCTACGTCGGCGCCCGCGTCTCGCAGTGCCAGCTCCTGCTCCGCGGCGAAGCGCTGCGAGCCGAGCGGCGCGGGAAACGCGAAGGCGCCGAGCAGGGCCAGGCGGAGCGGGGGCATGGCGGGAGTTGTAGCCTGGCCGCAGCGCTTCCCACGAACCTGGAGACGACGAGCATGAGCACCAGAACGATCGCCTGTGGCGCGGCGCTCTCCGCCGTCCTGGCCTGCGGCGGGCCCTTCCTCGTATTCCCGGGCGGCGCGCTGCGCGGCGAGGTCGTGAGCGAGCCGCCCACGGACTGGTCGTTCGTGGACGACCGCTTCATCGATCTCGAGACGCGCCCCGAGGACCCCTACTCGGTCGAGCTCAACTACTTCGTGCGCGACGGCAAGCTCTACGTCGACCCCGCGGAGGGCCGGACCTGGCTCGAGCACATCCGCGCCGACCCGCGCGTCCGGGCGCGCTTCGGCGGCAAGGTGTACCTGCTGGAAGCCGTGCTGGTCGGCACGCCGGGGCAGCTCGAAGGCTTCGATGCCGACCGCTTCGTCTACCGGCTCGATCCCCGGCCGCGGCAGGGACCCTGAGGCTCGCTGCGGCCGGTGGTGCCCGGCCGGTAAGGCTTCCGCCGGCTAGCGACCCGCCCCGATCCCGCGACGCCCCCGCTCTCGCAGCAGCGCCAGCAGGTTGCTGAAGTCGTCGGTCCAGAGGGGGGATCGTGCGGCGACCTCCGGCGGCACCAGGGTCGCCCGCGTGAGTGGCTGGCCCTGTCGCCTGGGGAGACGCGCCGCCCCGGTCGCGAGACGCTCGAGTCGCCCCGGGTCGCGGGCCAGCACCATCCAATGCGCCTCCTCCGCCAGCAGGCGCGGAGCGTTTCGATTCACGATGTGCAGGGCATGCAGGCCGACTTCCTGGCCCAGGCGGGCCACCGGGCCGGAGAGATCGAAGCTCCGATTCGAGATGTGGATCGCCAGGAAGCCTCCCTTCGCCAGGTGCGCCGCGTAGAGCTCGAAGGCCTGCGCCGTGAGCAGGTGGAGAGGGACGGCGTCGCTGCTGAAGGCGTCCAGGATCAACGCGTCGAAGTTGCGCGGCTCGGCCCGCTCTGCCTCGAGCGACAGACGCGCGTCACCGAGCACGATCTCGATCTGCGCCGGGCTGTCGGCGAGGTAGCTGAAGTAGCCATCGTCGCGTGCGATGCGGACGACCGCGGGATCGATCTCGTAGAAGACCATCTCGTCCTGCGCTCGTCCGTAGGCCGCCAGGGTTCCGACACCCAGGCCCACGACCCCGACGCGCAAGGGACCGGCGCCTGCGCTCGTCTCCTGGGTCATCAGCAGCCCGATGCCCGTCGTCCGCCCGTAGTAGGAGGTGGGGTGCTTGCGGAGCGACTCGTCCCGGTACTGGATCCCGTGGCGCGTGCTTCCGTGGCGCAGCACCACGAAGGGAGTCGTGCTGGCCGTCTCGATCACCCGGAGCACACCGAAGAAGTTGCGTTCGAGGGTCAACAGGCCGGGCTCGGGCCGTCCGAGCTGGAACGCGAAGGCGCCGGCCACGCCCAGGCTGAGCACGGCAACGCCTGTCCAGGCCACGCCGCGATGGCGGACCATGAAGACACCGGACGGTGTCCGATGGATCGCAACCAGCGCGAGCACCCAGCATACGGCCGCGCCGAGCGGCAGCTCCAGGTAGCCCGCAAACAGCTGGGGTGCGGCGAGGCCGACGAAGAGGCCCCCGATCGCACCGCCGCCCGCGACGCAGAGGTAGAAGCTCGTGAGACGAGCCGGGGCAGGACGCACACGGGAGAGCTCTCCGTGCGCCACCATGCAGCCCGCGAACAGCGCGACGGAGTACCGCAGCGCCGTGACGCCGAGCGAGTCCGTGAAGATTCCGCCGAGCGCGTCCCCGAAGACCCCGGACCCGGCCGCGAGCACCCAGACCACGCTCGCGGCCGCAAGGGTCACGAAGATGCGGCGTCGATAGAGGCGCATGGACGCGAAGGCGATCACGAGCGTGAGCAGATACAGGGAGAGCGGGAGGATCCAGAGGAAGGGGACACTCGCGACGTCGAGCGTGAGCTGGTTGGTGACGCCCATGAACATCACGACGGCCGAGGCCGGGAACAGGATCCAGAGCAGGACGTCTCCGCGCGCGAGCGGCTCGACCGCGGCCGAGCGCGGCAGGACGGCGTCGGGCGCCGCGCGCGCAGCCCGCACCGCGCAGGAGATCACCCAGAGCCCGGTCGCGGCGAAGCAAACGGACCAGAGCGTGGATTGAAGGGTCAGCCCGAGATTCGGCTCGACGAGGAAGGGGTAGCTGAGCAGCCCGAGGAGCGAGCCGAGGTTCGAGACCGCGTAGAGCGGATAGGGCGAACGCCCGGGCAGGGCCCGTGCGAACCACACCTGGAGCAGCGGGCCCGTCGCGGCCAGGAGCAGGAAGGGGAGCCCGACGCTGGCGCCGAGCATGGCCAGGATGCGCAGCGTCGAGCCGCTGTGCGAGATCGGCTTCCACGCCTCGGCGGGCAGCGCAGGCAGCAACCCGAGCGACGCCAGGAACAGGACGGCGTGCACGACGGGCTGGAGGCGTGGGCGGACTCCCGCCACGAGACCGTAGGCGTAGGCGTAGCCCAGGAAGAGCGCGGTCTGGTAGAAGGCGAGGCAGGTCATCCAGACCGACGGGACGCCGCCGAACCAGGGGAGGATGTGCTTTCCGACCATCGGCTGCACACCGAAGATCAGGAAGGCCGCGGCGAAGACCGGGAACAGGAACAGCGCGACAGCCGACCGCATCCGGGCGAGATTCGCGGATTCGGTGGTGCGATTCCAGCGTCGGTGGGGTTCAGGGGATCTGGCTCACCACGCGCTGACGCTCCGCATCCCAGGCGGGACGCGCCGCCGGAAGCAGCCGGCCCTCCCCGTCGAAGAGCTTCGCCTGCTCGGCCCGGAGCGCGTCGCGCTCGTCGACGGTGATCCGGCCGTCGGCGAGCACGCGGCGCGTGAGGACGAGGTTGTAGGCGAAGGGGTCGTGCGGCACGACGAGGACGAGGTCCTCGCGCTCTCGTCCGAGGCGGGCGATGCGCCGCACCGAGTCCTGGTACGTCGCGAGCCCGTCGGGGCCGAAGTAGTTGAACGATGCGATCGCCTCGGGGTCGAGATGGCGCAGCGTGTAGAGGGCGTCGCCCGCCACCAGCGCGGCGGCCCCCTCGAGCTGTGCCACGGCGACGGCGTGGCCGAGCGTGTGGCCGGGGGTCGGCAGCAGGACGACGCTGCGGTCTCCGAGCAGGTCGTGGCTCGCGGCGAACGGCCCGAACGCGCCGTCGGCGAAGTCGAAGTGGTCCCAACGAGCCACCGCGTCGAAGGAGGGCGTGTAGGCGACGCGCGCGCGGTCCTCCCACTCGAGCCGGGAGACGTGCACGGTGGCCCCCGGGAAGCGCGCGACCTCGCCGACGTGGTCCTCGTGGAGATGGGTCAGCACGACGTGGCGGACTTCGTCGACGCCGATCCCGAGCCCTTGGAGCTGGCTCACGAGGTCGCCGTCCGCGGCGATGCGGTTCGAGGAGTCGCGCCAGATGCCGGCGTTCAGGCCGCCGGCGCGGACGGAGTAGTAGCGGAAGGGATGCGTCTGCTCGCGCGAGAGGCCGGTGTCGACGAGTACGACGCCCACGCTCGGGTGCACGATCACGGCGACGCCGACGGGCGCCCAGAGGATCTCGCGCTGGAGGCCGCCCCTCCAGATCGCGGCCGCGCCCACCCAGCCCTCGAGCCCCCCGAAGAACTGGCCGTACGGCACCGTGGTCTCGGCGGTGTGGAGGAGATGGAGGCGCATGCCGCGCGCGGTAGCGGGCGGCGGCCGCTCGCGCGTGAGGGGCGCGGCGTCCGCCGCCGCCTGCGGCGGAACGGGGTGGGGCAGCGCGGTGATGCGCGCGAACATGTGCCCCGCGATCCCGGCCATGGCGAGCAGGATCCCGCCGAGTGCGATGCCGGCGACGCGGAGCGCTCTCATCCGTCGGGCTCGACGACGCGGTAGAACTCCTCGTCCCAGAGCCAGTAGAGCACGCGCGCCGGCACCCCGTACGTCTCGCGCACGAAGTCGCGCTGCGAGGCGTGGATCTCCCAGCCGCGGAGCTTGGTGTCGATCTCGCCGGGCATCCGATGCGTGGGGTCGGGCGTGGCCGCGGCCAGCTCGGCGCCGCGCGGGCCGCCCATGCGCGCGAGGGCCTCACGCGGCGTGAGTGCGTAGGCCAGCCAGCGGGGGCCCGCGCCCCGCGCGACGAGCCGCCCCACCGCGGTCTCGGCGGCGAGCCCGAC
>JBFIYM010000165.1:0-10288 GCA_041605395.1 Myxococcota bacterium
GCCACGGTCTCGAGGACCGAGACCTCCTCCTCGAGCGTTCGCACCTCGTTCTCGAGCTCGCGGACCTCGCGCACGCGCGTGAGGAGGCCCGACTGCCCGGGCGCCCCGCCGCCGCGGATCACGCCGTCGGCCGTGAGCACGTCGCCCGCCCGGGTCACGAAGTGGCAGGGGATGCGCCCGTGGCCGTAGCGCTCGACCGCCTCGGCCAGGGTCGGCACCAGGTTCACGCGGCCGAGGAGCGCCTGCGCCACGCTCTCGAAGCCGGGGCGCGGCCGTACGCGGGCGAGCAGCGGCTCGCCGAGCGGAACGAAGCCCAGGGGCTCGTCCGCCGGGCCGCGCTCGAGGACGAAGACGCCCCGGCCGGCGCTCGCGCGGCGCAGCCGCTCGAGCGCGGCGAGTGCCCCGTCGGCGCTCGAGACGACCACGCCCTCGGCGCGCTCGGCCAGCACGGCCTCGATCGCGCGCTCGTCCTCCGCGTCGGCCTCGAAGGCCTCCCGCACCAGCCCGCGGAAACGGAGCGGCGCGCGGTCTTCGTCCGGAAGGCCCGTCAGGAAGCGCAACGCCTCGCTGGCGTCCTCGTGCTTCTCGACCAGCTCGCGCAGCGAGCCGAGCCGCGCCCGGCGCGTCTCGCGCAGCTCGCGACGACCCTGGAGCTCCTCGCTGGCACGGCGGGCCTCGGCGACCGCGCGCTCGTGTCGCGCCAGCGCCTCGCGCAGCAGGCCCATGCCCCGGTCGCGCTCGGCGAGCAGGTTGCGGAGCCCCTCCTCGAGGCTCTGCTCCTCGCCCTCCGCACGCTGCGCCTCGCTCTGCGAGAGCTCGAGCGCCTCGTCCGTGCTGCGCAGGCGCTGATCGATCGCGTCGCGGCGATCGGCGAGCGAGGCCAGCCGGTCCTCGGCGCGCGCGATGCGCGTCAGCACCTCGACGAGCGCCTGGCTCTCGGTCTCGCGCTCGCGCTCGACCGCGCGCAGCGCCTGCTCGGCCGCCTGGGCCTCGGCCTCGGCGCGCGCTGCCGCGGCGCCCTCGTCGGCGAGCGCGGCCTCGAGCTGCGCCAGCTCGGCGGCGAGCTCGGCGTCCTGCGCGTCGCTCTCGGCCAGCTGCGTGGTGAGCTGGTCCCGCTCGGCGGCGCGGGCGGCGTTCATCTCGGCGATCGAGGCGCGCTCGCGGCGCTCGTAGCTGATCTGGGCCTCGAGCTCCTTGATGCGGCTGCGGATCTGGAGCAGCACCTCGTTGCCCTCGATCAGCAGGCGCTCCCGCTCGGCCAGCTCGAGCCGGCGCTGCTCGAGCGACGCCTCGCGCTCGGCGAGCCGCGCCTCCGTGGCGGCCGCGGCGTCGCGCAGCGCCGCGAGCTTCACGCCGGCCGCCTGGAGCTCGGCGCCGAGCGCCTCGCGCTCCTCGGCGGCGAGCGAGAGCTCGAGCACCCGCTGCACCTCGCGGAGCCGCTTGTAGCGGGCGGCCTTCTTGGCCTGGCGCTCGATCGAGCCGATCTGGCGGCGGATCTCGGCCAGTACGTCGCGCACCCGCGTGAGGTTCTGGTCGGTGCTCTCGAGCTTGCGCTCGGCCTCCTTGCGCCGCGCCTTGTACTTGCTGATGCCGGCCGCCTCTTCGATCAGGCTGCGGCGCTCCTCGGGCTTGGCCGAGACGATCTCGGCGATGCGGCCCTGCTCGACGATCGTGTAGCCCTTGGTGCCGATTCCCGTGTCGCGGAAGAAGTCGAGCACGTCGCGAAGCCGCACCGCGGTCTTGTTCAGCAGGTACTCGCTCTCGCCGTCCCGGTAGAGCCGGCGGGAGACCTGGATCTCGGCGTACTCGGCGAACTCGGGCGGCGCGAGGCCGTCGCTGTTGTCGAAGGTGAGGACCACCTCGGCGAGACCCACGGGGGCGCGGGCCTCGCTGCCGGCGAAGATCACGTCCTCCATGCCCTTGCCGCGCAGGCGCCGCGGGGCCTGCTCGCCCATGGCCCAGCGGATGGCGTCCACGACGTTGGACTTGCCGCAGCCGTTCGGGCCGACGATGGCGGTGATGCCGGGCTGGAAGGCGAAGGCCGTCTTGTCGACGAAGCTCTTGAAGCCCGTAATCTGCAGCGACTTGATGCGCAACCGACCCCCAGTCCCCGCGCGGGAGCATCGTGCCAAACCGCCGGGGGGACGGTGTGACCGTGGATACAGGCGCAACTTTTTGGGGGGCGCGGCAGTTTGTAACACCCCCGGGGCGAAGATGGCAACCGTCGGTGTGACGTTTCTGTCTCGTCCCGAGGCCGCGCCCCGGGCGGGCTCGGCCGGCTTCTGCGGCGGCCTCGTCGGGAGGCGCCGGCCTCAGGCGCCCGCTGCGGCGTCGGGAGGCGCCGGCCTCAGGCGCCCGCTGCGGCGACGGGAGCGGCGGGGGCGGCGTACTGGAGGCGGTGGAGGCGGGCGTAGAGGCCGCCCTTCGCGAGCAGCTCGGCGTGCGTGCCGTGCTCGGCGAGGCGGCCGTGGTGGAGCACGAAGATGCGATCGACGTCCCGGATCGTCGACAGTCGATGGGCGATCACGAGCGACGTCTTGCCCTCCATCAGCACGTGGATGCCGCGCTGGACCAGGGCCTCGGTCTCGGAGTCGATCGAGCTGGTGGCCTCGTCGAGCACCAGCACGTCGGCCCCGTGCGCGAGCGCGCGCGCGAAGGAGAGCAGCTGGCGCTGGCCGGCCGAGAGGTTGGCGCCGCGCTCGCGGAGGTCGGTGGCGTAGCCGTCGGGGAGCCGCGCCACGAAGCGGTCGGCCTCCACCGCGGCGGCCGCGCGACGGATCTCCTCGGGCCCGAGGTCGTCGCGCCCGAGCGCCAGGTTGTCGGCGATGGTGCCGCTGAACAGGAACACGTCCTGCAGCACGAGGCCCACCCGGCGCCGAAGCTCTCGTTGAGGGATGGCCCGCAAGTCCACGCCATCCAAGAGGATCTGCCCCCGGTTCACCTCGTAGAGCCGATTCAGCAGCTTGATCACCGTGGTCTTGCCCGCGCCCGTCGCGCCCACGAAGGCGACGCGCTCGCCGGGGGCCACCCGGAACGAGAGGTCGCGCAGCACCCAGTCCTCGCCCTGGTAGGCGAACCAGACGTTCCGGAACTCGACCTCCCCGCGCGCCCGGCCCACCGGGGCCTGGGCCGCCGCCTCCGCGGGCGGGTCGAGCACGGCCGGCTTCGTGTCGAGCAGCTGGAAGATCCGCTCCAGGCTCGCCATCGAGCTCTGCATCACCGAGTACTTGGCCGAGAGGTCGCGAAGCGGCATGAAGAAGCGCCGCATGTAGTCCATGAACACGTAGATCGTGCCGGCCGTGGTGGCGCTGGTGGCCGCCCACAAGACCGCAGCCGTGGTGATCCCCGCCGCGAGCTCGACCACCGAGAACAGCGCCGAGTCGTAGCGGATGGAGGTGAGCCAGGCGTCCCGGTGCTCGCCGTTCAGGCGCTCGAAGTCGCGCTGGTTCCGTTCCTCGCGCCGGAAGAGCTGGACGACCTTCATTCCCGTGACCGTCTCCTGGAGAGTCGCGTTGATGCGGGCCAGCAGGACGCGGGTGGTGCGGAAGGCGTCGCGGACCTTCAAGCGGAAGATGAAGGCTGCCACCGCAAGCAGGGGCACCACCGCGAAGGTGATGGCCGCGAGCCGCGCGTCGATCAGGAACAGCACGGTGGCGAAGCCGATCATGCGGAGCACGTCGGTCACGAGCAGCACCAGGCCGGCCGAGAACATCTCGGCCACGTGCTCGACGTCGCTGCTGCAGCGGGTCACGAGCCGCCCGACCGGGTAGCGGTCGAAGAAGCCCTGGTGCAGGCGCTGGATGTGGTCGAAGACGGTCGCCCGCAGGTCGCGCATGGCCGCCTGCCCGGTGGCGGCGAGCAGCAGCACCTGTGCGTACTCGACCCCGGCCCGCAGCACGCCCGCGACCAGGAACAGGCTCGGCAGCCAGACCCAGGGCGAGACGCCGGCGGGCGGCTCGAGCCAGGCGCCGAACGCGCCCCCCGGATTCTCGGCCCCGGCCAGGCGATCGAGCCCGGTCTTCAGCAGCCAGGCGGGTGCGATCTCGAGCAGGAACATGGGCCCGACCAGCAGCAGCGTCGCGGCCACCTGCCAGCGGTAGGGGTTCACGTGCTGCCAGAGCCGCCGCAGCAGCGCGCGGTCGATGGCCTTGCCGAGCGCCTCCTCCTCGAGGATCAGCTCGAGGCCGCTCTTGCCTCGGGGCGGGGCGCCGTCGGCGCCCGGTCGAGGGCCGCCGGCGCTCATGCCAGCGCCTCCACCGCGGCGAGGTCGGCCCGGCGCCGTGCCTCCGCCTCCTGGTCGTGGGCGAGGCGGGCGTAGAGGCCGCCGGCCGCCACCAGCTCCTCGTGGCTGCCCTGCTCCACCAGGCGCCCGCCGTCGAGCACCACGATCCGGTCCGCGTCCCGCACGGTCGAGACCCGCGAGGCCACCACCACCACGGTGCGCCCGCGGAACACCTGCCGGAGCTCGGCCTGGATCGCGGCCTCGGTCTCGGCGTCCACCGCCGAGAGCGTGTCGTCGAGGATCAGGATCCGGGGGTCGAGCGCGAGCGCCCGCGCCAGCGCCGTCCGCTGGCGCTGGCCGCCCGAGAGCATCACGCCGCGCTCGCCCACCACGGTCTGCCAGCCGTGGGGCAGCTCGCGCACGTCCTTCGCGAGCTGGGCGCGCTCGGCCGCCCGCAGAACGACGGCGCGCTCGGTCTCGGGGAGCCCGTAGGCCACGTTGTCGGCCAACGACATCGAGAACAGGAAGGCGTCCTGCGGGACCATCGCGATCGAGGAGCGCAGCGTTGCCAGCGGGATGCGGTTCACGTCCACGCCGTCGAGGAAGACCATGCCGTCGTCCACCTCGAAGAGGCGGGGGATGAGCGACGCCAGCGTGCTCTTGCCCGAGCCGACGGGGCCGACCACGCCGAGCACCTGGCCGGCCGGCACCGTGAGCGAGACCCCCTCCAGCGCGGGCTCCCGGGCCCCGGGGCCCTGGTAGCGGAAGGTCAGGTTGCGGAGCTCGATCTGGCCCGTGAGCTCGCGGATCCCCGAGCGCTCGGCGTGGTCTCGGATCGCCGGCTCCTCGCCGAGCACGTCGTCGATGCGCTCCATCGAGGCCGTGCCGCGCTGCACGAGGTTGAAGACCCAGCCCATGATGAAGATCGGGAAGGTGAGCTCGATGATGTACATCGAGAACGCGAAGAACTCGGCGTAGCTCATCGCGCCGCGCTCGATCTCGGGGAAGCCGACCCAGAACAGCACGAAGATGCCGATCGTGGGCAGTAGGCCCGTGATCGCCGGCATCGCCCCGGTCACGCGGACCACGCGCAGGTGACGGTGGTAGAGGGCGTCGGCCAGCTCCGCGAAGCGGCGCCGGGTGGTCTCCTCCATGGCGTAGGCCTTCACCACGGAGATGCCCGAGATGGTCTCCTGGAGGTGGCTCGAGAGGTCGGCGAGGCCGGTCTGGACCGCCAGGTTGGTGCCGTACATGGCGCGGCCGAAGGAGCGCGCGATCAGGATGAAGAGCGGGTACGGGATCGCGGCCAGCAGCGTGATGCGGGGGTCCATCGCCAGCATCGCTGCGAACACGCCGACGAACAGGATGGGCGTCTGCACCACGGAGAGCAGCCCGGGGCCCAGCATCAGGCGCACGGCGGTGAGGTCGTTCACGCAGCGGCTCATCAGATCGCCCGTGCGCCAGCGGAAGAAGAAGCTCTGGGGCTGGCGCTGGAGGTGCGCGAAGAGGTCGTTGCGCAGCTCGTACTCGATGCCGCGGGCCGCGTTGAAGAGCTGGACGCGCGAGACGAAGCGCACGCCCGAGCGCGCCAGCGCGATCGCGAGCAGCAGCGCACAGCGCTTCACGATCTCGCCGGGCGGCACCTGGTCGATCACGCCCTGGGCGCACCAGCCGACCGCGAGCGGGAACAGCACGAAGAGCCCGGCGTAGAGCAGCGTGGTCACGGTGCCGGCCACGTAGTCGCCGCGGCGCCGGCTCATGTAGTACCAGAGACGCCGGAACATGTGGCGCCGGCTGGCCGCGATGGCGCTGCGATCGGCGGGGACGCTGGCGGCCGTCATCGTCGTCCCCGGCTGGCGGCCGTCATCGCCGGACCCGGCGGGCTGCGCTCATCGCCGATACCACGCGGCGATGCGGGCGCGGTCGAGGCCGAGCGCGAAGCCGAGCAGCGCGCCCGTGTTCCGGAGCACGGTGCGCAGGACGCCACCCTCCAGGTAGCGTCGCGCGGAGGTCACGGCCGCGGCCGGCAGCAGTGCGAGCCGCCCCTGCCGCTTGATCGCCCGCACCAGGTCGAGGTCCTCCATGATGGGGGCCTGCGGCACGCCCCCGATCGCCTCGAGCACGGAGCGCCGGACGAAGAGCGCCTGGTCGCCGTACGGCAGCCGCGCCAGGCGGAGCCGCACGCGCACACCCCACTCCACGAGCCGGAGCGCCGCGCCGTGCTCCGCGAAGCGGAAGGCAAAGGCGCCGCCCGCGACGGCCGGGTCGGCCAGCGCGCCGCGCACGGCGTCCGCCCAGCCGCTCGGGAGCTCGGTGTCGGCGTGCAGGAACAGGAGGGCCTCCGTCTCGGCGGCGGCCGCGGCAGCACCGGCCCGGAGCTGCCGGGCCCGCCCCGGCTCGCTCCCGATCACGCGCGCGCCCGCCGCCTGCGCGCGCTCGCGCGTGGCGTCCTGGCTTCCCGCATCGGCGACGATGATGTCGACTCCCGGGGCTCGGGCGCTCTCGACGGCGTGCGCGATGCGATCGGCTTCCTCCCGGGCCGGGATCACGACCGCGATCCGCACGGGGCCGACGGTAGCAGAGCCGGGCGGCCGAGCGCGTCGATGACGGGCCGCGTCGGGCGGTGCTATGGGTGCGGCCTCGCGGAGGGTCTGGCATGGCGAAGAACCTGAAGCTCGGTCTCCAGCTCGGCTACTGGGGCGCGAAGCCGCCCCAGGGCTTCGTCGAGACCGCACAGGAGGCCGAGAAGCTCGGCTACGACATCGTGTTCACGGCCGAGTCCTGGGGCTCGGACGCCTTCACGCCGCTCGCCTGGATCGGCGCGCATACGGAGCGGATCCGACTCGGCACCGCCGTGGTGCAGCTCTCGGCGCGCACGCCAGCCGCCACGGCCATGCACACGCTCACCCTCGACCACCTGACGAACGGGCGCGTGACCCTCGGGCTCGGCGTCTCGGGGCCGCAGGTCGTCGAGGGCTGGTACGGACAGCCCTTCGCGAAGCCGCTCTCGCGCACGCGCGAGTACGTCTCGATCGTGCGCCAGGTGCTCGAGCGGGCCGGCCCCGTCGCCAACCCGGGCCCGCACTATCCCCTGCCCTACACCGGCCCCGGCGCCTGGGGCATGGGCAAGCCGCTGCGCCCGATCACGCACCCGCTGCGCGCCGACGTCCCCATCTTCCTCGGCGCCGAGGGGCCCAAGAACGTGGCGCTCGCCGCCGAGATCTGCGACGGCTGGCTCCCGCTCTACTACTCGCCCTACCGGCCCGAGGTCTATGCGGATTCGCTGCGGAAGGCGAAGCCCGGCTTCGAGATCTGCGCGGGGGTCCAGATCTCGGTGAACGACGACATCGGCCAGGCGCTGATGCCCCTCAAGGCCACGCTCGGCTTCTACATCGGCGGCATGGGCTCGAAGAAGCGCAACTTCCACAAGGAGCTGATGGCGCGCATGGGCTTCGAGGCCGAGGCGGACAAGATCCAGGAGCTCTTCTTCGAGGGCAAGCGCGCGGAGGCGATCCAGACCGTCCCCGACGCGTTCGCCGACGAGATCGCGCTGGTGGGCCCGGTCGCACGCATCAAGGAGCGTCTCGAGGCGTGGAAGGACACACCGGTCACGACGCTGCTGGTGATGTCGCACGACAAGGCGCAGCTCCGCCAGATTGCGGAGCTGGTGCTGGGCTGAACGCGCGCCGAGGGCCTCCACGCCACCCGGGGCCAAGACGATCTCGCCGCCCTGTGAAGTGGTTCACAGCGCCTCCCCTGCGGCGCCGCGCGACAATGGCCGCATGGCGACGGCCGACTTCCAGACACGGGCGGACGCGCGCTCCGGCGACTCCCGCACGGTCCTCTCGATGGCGCTGATCTTCGTCGCCGCGGCGGTGGTGGCCATCCTTCCCGTCCAAGAAGGCGAGGCGGGCGGCGACCTGCTCGAGGTGCCCGGCTACACGGCGAGCCTCGCCCTGGCCCTGTTCCCCCTCGTGCCGCTGCTGCTCTGGCTTCGGGCGGGGGGCCGGGATCGCGCGATCCAGCGCCGCGCCTTCGGCCTCACCACGCTCGTGGTGGTCCCGTTCTGGACCGCGCTCGACGTGCTACTCGCGCACACCTTCTTCACCTTCGAGAAGCTGGAGTCGACCACGCTCGGCGTCTGCATCCCGGGCTGGCACCCCACGACGGGGTGGGGCTGGAACATCCCGGTCGAGGAGCTGGCGTTCTATCTGCTCTCCTGTCTCACCATGGTGCTGCTCTATGCCTGGGCGTCGGAGCGCTGGTTCGGGGCCTACGACGAGCCGCCCGACGCCTACCAGCGCCACGCGGCGCGCTGCATCCGCAGCATCAAGCCGGATGGGCGCAAGATCGCGCTGGTCGCCGCGCTCTGCCTCGCTGTCTACGCCTACAAGAAGCTCGGTGCGCACGAGTACCAGGCGGGCTTCCCGGGCTACGCCTTCATCCTCCTCGCAGGCGCGCTGCTGCCGAACTACACCGTCTACCCCGCGGTCTCCCGCTTCATCAACAAGCAGGCGATGCTGTTCACGATGATGGTGGTGGTGCTGTTGAGCCTGCTCTGGGAGGTGACGCTCGGGCTGCCGAACGAATGGTGGGGCTACCGGAAGGAGAACATGATGGGGATCTTCATCCGGCCCTGGCACGGCCTGCCCCTCGAGGCGGCGTTCCTGTGGCTGATCGCCGGTTGGGGCAACGTGGTGCTGTTCGAGTTCTTCCGGATGAAGCTCTACTCGGGCCGCGGGGCGCGCGAGCTCCTGTGCAGCCGGGCGCCGGACGCGGCGGGCCCGCCGGGCGGCGGGGTGGGCGCGAACGGTCCCGCCGCCTCGGAGCCGAGCCCGGTCCCGATCGCGCGCCTTCCAGGCTGAGCGCCGGGCGACCGGATCCCCCGCGGGACGCCCCTTCGCCCCTCTGCTAAACAAGCTCCGATGTCCCCGTCGGCGAAACCGAAGGCACCGCGCGCCCCCGCCTACGCGCAGGCTGGCGTGGACCTCGATCGCGACGACGGCTTCATCCAGCAGATCAAGGAGATCGCCAAGACCACGCACCGGCCCGAGCTGCTGGCCGGGGTGGGGGGCTTCGCGGGCCTGTTCAAGACGCCGGAGCGCTACAAGGAGCCGGTGCTGGTCGCCTCGGCGGACGGCGTCGGCACCAAGCTCAAGCTCGCAGCCTTGCTCGGGCGCTACGACACGGTGGGCATCGACTGCGTGGCGATGGTCGTGAACGACCTCGTCGTGCAGGGCGCCGAGCCGCTCGTGTTCCTCGACTACCTGGCGATGGGGACGCTCGAGCCGGAGGTCGCGGCCGAAGCCCTGCGCGGCATCGCCGAGGGCTGCAAGCGCGCGGGCTGCGCGCTGCTCGGCGGCGAGACGGCCAGCATGCCGGGCTTCTATCCGAAATCCGAGCTCGAGCTGGTGGGCTTCGGGGTCGGCGTGGTCGAGCGCGACAAGGTGATCGACGGCTCGACCATCGCGCACGGCGACGTGCTCGTTGGGCTCGCCAGCAACGGGCTCCACAGCAACGGCTTCGCGCTCGCGCGCCGCATCCTCGACGCCGGCGTGGCCGCCGGGAAGTTCGACCTGCGCGAAGCGCCGCCCGAGCTGAATCAGTCGCTGGCGGCGGCACTGCTCGCGCCGACGCGCATCTACGTGAAGCCGATCCTGAACCTGCTGCGTGACTTCGAGATCCACGGCATGGTGCACATCACGGGCGGCGGCTTCGAGGGCAACATCCCGCGCATCCTGCCGAAGGGCGTACGCGCGCGGATCGACCCGAACGCCTGGCCGCGCCCGCCCATCTTCGAGTTCCTGGCACGACACGGCGAGATCGCCGAGGAAGAGATGCGTCGCGTCTTCAACTGCGGCATCGGCATGGTGCTGGCTGTGCGCCGCGACCAGGCCGAAGACGTGATCCAACGCCTCGAAGGCATGAGCGAACGCGCCTACCGGATCGGCGTGATCGAGCGGCAACCGGAAGGGGGTGCGCCGCTCGTCTTCGAGGCCGCGACCGGGGCGGCCTGATGGCACGGCGGTTGCCGAACGTCGGCTCGCTCCGCCCCCGCCTCCGAGC
>JBFIYM010000166.1:0-9846 GCA_041605395.1 Myxococcota bacterium
CCGGTGGCCTGGCGCGCGTCGGCGAGCATGCGGTCCGGGTCGAGCGGCACCAGCGAGCGCCCGCCGTCGGCGAGGTTCGCGCCGAGCGCGTTCAGGTGCGCGACCCAGTCCTTTCGGGCGGGGGGCTGCCACGGCATCGCGCTGTCGCCGCGCCTACGCCGCGACCCTCATGATCCCGGCGAGGTTGCCGCCCATGATCCTCGCCTGGTCCGGCTTCGGCAGGCCCTCGATCTCGTCCACGTAGGTGAGCGGGTCGTAGAGGCCCTCGGGGTGCGGGTAGTCGGAGCCGAAGCAGACGTTCTCGACGCCGACGAGCTCGATCAGGCCCCGGGGGTCCTCCTCGTGGAACGGGTGGACCCAGATGTTGCGCTTGAACACGGCCACCGGGTCCTCGTCGAAGAGCTCGGGCTTGCGCTCGTGGACCTTCTGGAGGCGGTCGAGCAACGGCCGCACCCAGGCGCTGCCGTTCTCGACGGGCAGGATCCGGAGCTTCGGGAAGCGGGTCGCCATGCCGTGGCCGATGATCGAGGCGACCACGTCGGAGATGATCCGGTACTCGGCCCCGAGCAGCTCCACGAAGGCCGACTTCCCGGCGAAGGGGAGGAACTCGTTGTCGCGGCCCTCGAACTCGTTCACGTAGCGGTTGGTGCCGCTGTCCGAGGCGTGCATGCCGACCAGGATGTCGGCCTCCTCGACGCGCTTCCAGAACGGGTCGAACTCGCGCAGCGCGAAGGAGCGCCGGCGGCCGTTCCAGTCCGGCACCGGCGCGGGCCGGATCAGGATCACCTTGGCGCCCCGCTCGAGCAGCCAGTCGAGCTCCTCGAGGGCGCGGTCGACGATCGGGAGCGTCACTACCGGCACCGGGTAGATGCGATCTTCGACGTTGAAGCTCCAGTGGTCGAGCACCCACTGGTTGAAGGCGTGGATGATCACGTGGGTCGCGACCGGATCGTCGGCGAGCCGCTCCTCGAGGACGCTCGCCAGCGTCGGCCACAGCAGCACGCGGTCGAGGCCGAGCTCGTTCATGAGCTGGAGCCGCGCCTCGGGCTCGAAGAAGGCGGGAATCGACTTGATGGAGCGGGGCGGCGCCACGAGCGGCTTGTCGCCCGGCTTGGTCGTCGAGTCCGGGTTCTGGAGCTTGTACTTGAGCTCGTCGGCGCCGGGCGGCGCCACGACGTTGAAGGTCGGGTTCGGGATGTACTCGGTGATCCGGTTCTTGATGGCGAGCTTGGTGCGCCCGTTCACCTCCACGTAGCGGAGGACGCCCTCGTAGTCCTTCGGCAGGTAGCGGGTGAAGGCGTCCATGGTCTCGTAGAAGTGGTTGTCGGCGTCGAAGACCTTGAAGTCGAGGGTTCGGGCCATGGCTCACTCCCGGCCGGCGCCTCGCGCGGCCTCGTCTGGATCTAACGTTCGCGTCATATTTTGGACCAGGTGGCGCGGGCCGTCAAGGGGCGGGCGGGGCGCCCCCGAAGAAGCCCCGCTCGAGGATCTCGGCGGTGGCCGTGACCGCCTCGGGCTGGGACACCCGCGGGTAGACCCGGGCGAGATACGGGGCGCGCTCGAGGTGGGAGACGAAGAGCAGCCCGTCCACGGGCAGGTCGCCGAAGCTGCGCGGTCCGAGCGCCGACTCCACCGCCGCCCCGAGCTCGAGCACGAGGTGCGGGTCGAGCACCGCACGGGCGCGCTCGCTCTCGGCCCAGGCGGAGAACACGCCGCAGTGCACCTCGTAGGTCTGGTAGAGGCGGCGGGACCAGGCGTGGAGCCCGCCGCGGGGGCCGGGCAGCTCCTCGAGGAGCACCAGGACGTCGTCCACCGCGGGCGTCGCGACCTCGCGGAACAGCTCCCCCATCCCGGAGAAGTATCGATAGAAGGTGCCGTGGGAGAGCGAGGCCGCGGAGGCGACGTCGTCCACGCGCGTCCCTTCGTAGCCGAGCCTTCCGAAGACCTCGCGGCCCGCTTCGACCAGGCGCGCGCGCGACCGGGCCGCCTTCCGGCCGAGCGCCGGCAGGCTCGGCGGGACCCGCGGCGAGTGCGCGTGTCCGGCGGCTGCCGCGTGTGCCGGACGCGGCTCCACCGTCGTGTTCACACCCGGCAGGCTTCCGAGGAGACAGCGATGGAGCCAGTCCGCCGCGCCCTCGACGAGGCGCTCCCGCGTCGTCTCCCGGGGGCTGGCGCCGAAGGCCTCGGTGATCGTGCTGAACAGGAGGGCGCCGTGGTTGGCGAGCGGAACGCGCGTCGCCGGCGGCGCGTCGACCGCCGCCGCGATCGTCCGACCCGTCTCGAGCACCCGCGCCTCCGAGCCGCGCGCGATGCGCGGATCGGAACGGAGCAGCGCCTCGAAGCGGAACACGGGCGCATACTCGCGGCGCACGCGTTCGAAGCCCGCCAGCCAGCCCGCGAGCGCATCGCGGCTGCTCCGCTTCCGGTCGAGCGCGGGGAACGCCCGCGTGAGGGCGCCCAGCTCGCCGTTCACCTGCGTGGCGAGGTGGAAGAAGAAGTCCACCTTGTCGGCGAAGTACTGGTAGAAGGTCGGCCGCGAGCAGCCGGCGCGGGCGGCGATCGCCTCGACCCGCGTCCCGTGGTAGCCGGCTTCGTCGAGGACGCGAAGGCCCGCGGCGAGCAGCCGCGCATGGGTCTCCGCCCCCTTCGGCCCGACCTCCCGGTTGGGGCTGAAGGCGGGGCGTCGTTCGGGCTGGATCGACTTCGATGCGTCCACGGCACGGCTCCGCTCGACTCGCAGGGCGGTCTGATATATAACATCTCCGTCACTTCCTTCAGCCCCGGAGTGCACATGGACTGGGAGCTTCGGACCGTCCCGGCGGCGCTCCGCGCGCGCTACCTCGCGGAAGGACACTGGACCGACGACACCTTCGCCGGCTTCCTCTCGCGCGAGGTCGCGGCGGCCCCCACCCTGCCGTTCCGGGTCTGGTCGGACAGCCATCCGTTCGCGGGGACGATCGGCGGCCTCTACGAGCAGTCCCTGCGGATCGCGACGGGCCTCGCGCAGCGGGGCGTCGGCGTAGGCGACGTCGTCGCCTACCAGCTCCCGAACTGGGCCGAGTCGGTCGCGGTCATCTGGGCAGGCTTCCGGATCGGCGCCGTGATGGTCCCGATCATCCACTTCTACGGTGCCGGGGAAGTCGAGTTCATCCTGCGTCAGTCCGGCGCGAAGCTGCTCATCACGGTGGATCGCTTCGGCGCCGTGGACCACCTCGAGAACCTGCGCGGGATCCGGGGTCGCCTCGCCGACCTCGAGCACGTCGTCGTGGTGCCGAGCGGAACCGCGGGTAGCGAGCTCCCCGGCGCCATCGCCCTCGACGCGCTGCTCGAAGCCGCTCCGTTCTCCGACAAGCCCGACATCGACCCGGACCGACCCGCGATGGTCGGCTACACGTCGGGCACCACGGCGAGCCCCAAGGGCGTCGTCCACACCCACCGCTCGCTCCTGTTCGAGACGCGGCAGCTCGCGGCCCTCGACATGGGCAGCGGCCGGCCCCCGTTCGTGGCCTCGCCGCTGGCCCACATGACCGGGCTCCTGGCCGCGAACCTGATGCCCCTGCTCCGGCACGACCCCATCCACCTGACGGATCGCTGGGACCCGGGACGGGCCCTCGAGATCATGGTGGAGGCCGGGATCGGCCTCGGCGGCGGCGCGACCATCTTCCTGACCAGCCTGCTCGACCATCCGTCCTTCGGCCCCGAGCACGTGGCGCTGATCCAGAGCGTCGGGCTCGGGGGGTCGCCCGTTCCGGCGGCCGTGGCCGAGCGCGCCGAGGGGCTCGGGATCAAGGTCGGCCGCGCCTACGGGTCGACCGAGCACCCCTCGATCACGGGGGCGACGCAGGCGGAGCCCCAGGCGAAGCGCAACCGGACCGACGGGCGCGCGCTCGAGGCGGTGGAGATCCGCATGGTCGACGAGGAGGGGCGCGACGTTCCGGCCGGCCAGCCCGGCGAGATCTGGTCGCGCGGCCCCGACCTCTTCGCCGGCTACACGGACCCGGAGCTCACCGCCGCCGGGGTGACGCGCGACGGCTGGTACCGCACCGGCGACGTGGGCGTGCTCGACGCGGATGGCTACCTCACGATCACCGATCGCCTCAGCGACGTGATCATCCGCGGCGGCCTGAACCTCTCGGCCGCGGAGATCGAGGAGGCGCTGATGCGGATGCCGGCGGTGGCCGAGTGCGCCGTGGTCGCCACGCCCGACGACCGGCTCGGCGAGCGCGCCTGCGGCGTGCTGCGCCTCCGTCCCGGGGAGTCGGCGCCCGACCTCGCCGCGGTGCAGGCGCACCTCGGCGCCGCGGGTCTTCCCAAGCAGAAGTGGATCGAGGCGCTGCGCATCGTCGACGACTTCCCGCGCACACCGTCGGGCAAGATCCGCAAGTTCGTGGTGCGGGCGGAGCTGCGGGAGGCGCCAGCGCCGGGAGCGAGTCTCTCGTGAGCCGCCCCGCCCGCGTCGGGGTGCACCCGTGACCGGAACCGGCGACTTCCGAGCGCGCTACGGGCCCTGGGCGATCGTCGCAGGGGCCTCGGAGGGTGTGGGTCGCGAGCTCGCGCGGCAAATCGCCGCGAAGGGCGTGCACTGCGTGCTCATTGCGCGGCGCGAGGGACCGCTGGCCGAGCTGGCCGAACGGATCCGCGCCGAGAGCGGCGTCGAATGCATCCCCGTGAGCCTCGATCTGGCCGCGCCGGATGCCTTCGAGCAGATGCTCGCGGCCGTCGGGTCGCGGGAGGTCGGGCTCTACGTCGCGAACGCGGGCGCGGACCCGAACGGCTCCCACTTCCTCGACCAGAAGGTCGAGGCCTGGGTCGAGCTGGTCCGGCGTAACGTGCTCACCACGCTCGGGGCCTGCCACCACTTCGGCGGGCTGATGCGGGAGCGGCGCCGCGGCGGCCTGCTCCTGGTCGGCTCGGGCGCGGCCTTCAGCGGTGCGCCGTACCTCGCCACCTACTCGGGCGTGAAGGCGTTCGACCTGCGCTTCGGCGAGTCGCTCTGGGCGGAGCTCCGCCCGTTCGGCGTCGACGTGCTCTCGCTCGTGCTCGTCACGACGGACACGCCGGCGCTGCGCAAGCTCCTCGCCGAGAAGGGCCAGGCGGTGCCGTCGCGCCTGGCGTCTCCGGCCGAGGTCGCCGAGGTGGGTCTCGCCCGTCTCCCGCACGGGCCCGTCTACAGCTGGGGACCGATGGCGGGTCTCCGCGCCCACTGGTTCCGGGCGCGCGTGCGCGCCGTCGCGGGGGCGAGCCGGAAGATCTTCGGAGACGATCCAACGGGAGGGAGTGCATCGTGACGCATCGAGTCGTCCAGTGGACCACGGGCAACGTGGGGCGTGAGTCGGTGAAGGCGATCGCCCGGAACCCCGGGCTCGAGCTGGTGGGCTGCTACGCGTGGTCGCCCGAGAAGGTCGGGCGCGACGTGGGCGAGCTCTGCGGCATCGATCCCCTCGGCCTCGCCGCCAGCGACGACGTCGACGCGCTGCTGGCGCTCCGCCCGGACTGCGTGGTCTACAACCCGATGTGGCCCTCGATCGACGAGCTGGTGCGGATCCTCGGGGCCGGCGTGAACGTGGTCTCCACGGCTGCCTTCGTCAACGGCCGGCGGCTCGGCCCGGACCGCAAGCGCCTGGTCGACGCCTGCGAGCGCGGGCGCGCCTCGCTCTTCGGCACCGGGGTCAGCCCGGGCTTCGTCGAGCTGCTCGGGATCGTCTGCGCCGGCATCAGCGAGCGCATCGACAAGGTCACGATCAGCGAGGCGGCGCACACCATGGGCTACGACTCGCCCGAGACCGAGAAGCCCGCGGGCTTCGGGCGCCCGATCGACGACCCCGAGCTCCCCGGCATGGCGGCCGAGGGCACGGCGGTCTTCGGCGAGGCGGTCGCGCTGGTGGCGGACGCGCTCGGCGTCGAGCTCGACGAGATCGTGTGCGTGCCGGAATACGCGAAGGCGCTCGAGGATCTCGACCTGGGCTCGTGGCAGATCGCGAAGGGCTCGGTCGCGGGCGTCGCGGCCAGCTGGCAGGGCCGGGTCGGCGGGAAGACGATCGTCGAGCTGAACGTCCGCTGGAAGAAGGCGCCCGTCCTCGAGCCGGACTGGAAGATCGAGGACGGCTGGCAGATCGAGGTGCAGGGGCTCCCGACCGTGCACACGAAGGTGTCCTTCCTGCCTCCGCCCGACTTCGAGGCCAAGTCGCTCGCGGACTTCATGGTGCTGGGGCACGTGATGACGGCGATGCCCGCCATCAACGCGATCCCGGCCGTGGTGGCCGCAGCGCCCGGGATCGTGACCTACAACGACATCGCGCTGCCGCTGCCGCGAGGGTGGGTCCGGCTCTCGTAGCCGGGTCCAGGGCTCGACCGCGGCGAGCGCGCCTGGATGACGTGCTAGGGCTCCCGCGGCGGCAGCTGGATCTTCGGGTCCTCGGCAGACCGGCGATACAGGAGGGCCGTGTGACCGACGAGGCCCGCCAGCTCCGCCCCCGTCTCGGTCGCGAGGGCTTGCGCGAGCGCGCGCTTGTCCCGGGGCTCCCGCATGCGGACCTTGACCAGCTCGTGGCTGGCGAGGGCTTCCTCGATCGCCCGGACGACGCCGCGGCCGAGCCCCGATTCGCCCACCCACGCCACCGGCTCGAGGCGCTGCCCCAGGGAACGAAGGTGGCGCTTCTGTCGGCCGCTGAGCGTCATGTCGGCGGACACTAGAGGAGCCGGTAGCGCAGCGGCAACCGCTCGATGCGCGCGCCCGGCGAATCATCGCGAATCGGGTTCGAAGCCGATCATGACCTTCGCGGACTCGGGCGTCCCGGCGACGGCGAGCGCTTCGAGCACGCGGTCGAAGGGCAGGCGGTGGCTGATCATGCCCGCCACCTTCTCGCGCAGGCGCGGGAGCGCGGCGACGACCTCGGGCATCTCGCTCGGGTACCCCATCGAGGCCGTGATCGACATCTCGTTGATCAGCAGGCTGCTCAGGTTGATCTCGGTGGGCCGCATGTAGGCCGCGACCACCACCAGGCGTGCGTGCTGCCGCCCCATGCCGACGACGTCGTTCAGGAGCGAAGGCGCGCCGGCGGCGTCGAGGAAGACGTCCGTCGCTACGCCCTCGCCGATGGCGCGGGGCGCCGTGCCGTGGAGCTCCGCGAGCCGCCCGCGCACGTCCTCCTTCGATGCGTTCACCACGGCGCGCGCGCCGAGCGCCCGGGCGCGCTCGAGGCGCTCCGGCACGAGGTCGAGGGCGACGACGTCGGTGACGCCGCGGTCCGCCAGCCAGAGCACGATGCCGAGCCCGATCGGGCCGCAGCCGAACACGGCGACCTTGTCGCCTGGCTTCGCCTCCGCGCGGTTCACGCCGTGGAGGGCCACGGCGAGCGGCTCGGTGAGCGCCGCCACCTCGTAGGGCAGGTCGTCGGCGATCCGGTGCAGGTTGTCGCCCACGCGCGCGTCGCGCACGAGCAGCTGCTCCGTGAAGGCGCCCTCCGGCCCGCCGTTGCCGATGAAGCTCGGCGTGTTCATGGGATTGATCGCGACACGGTCGCCGGCGGCGAGGCCCTCGACGTCGGCGCCCACGGCGATCACCTCGCCCGCCGCCTCGTGGCCGATCGGCGTGGCCCGGCCCGGCGGCAGGCCGCCCATCTTGATGTAGCTGAGGTCGCTGCCGCAGACGCCGCAGGCCTTGACGGCGATCACGGCGTCCTTGCGGCCGGGCGCGGGCGGCTCCCTGGGGTCGAGGCGCACGTCGTTCGGGCCGTGGATGGTGAGGATGCGCACGGGGAAACTCCTCCCGGAGCTAGTAGAGACTCGCCATGGCGCCGCCGTCGACCGTGATGAGGTCGCCCGTGTGGAAGCGCGCGGCGTCGCTCATCAGGTAGACGACGATGCCCGCCAGATCGTCGGGCTGGCCGATCCGGCCGATCGGGGCCCTGGCCCCGAGCTCCTGGATCTGGGGGATCTCCGCCGGCACCATGCCGCTCGCGACGAGGCCGGCACAGATCATGTTGGCGCGGATGCCGAGGCTTCCGTACTCGACGGCGATGCTCTTGATCATCGCCGCCACCGCGCTCTTGGCCGCGGCGTAGTGCGCGCCGGCCGGCGCGGCCTGGAAGATGGAGAGGCTCCCCGTCGCGAGCAGCGAGCCGGGCGGGCCGCCGGCCTCGACGCGGGCCACCATGTGCTTCACGCCTTCGCGGAGCGTGATGAAGGCGCCGTCCTGGGCGACGCGAACGAGCGCCCGGTAGTGCTCCAGGGACATGTCCTTGAATCCGGCGGGCGTCACGAAGCCGGCGTTCGCGATCACGCAGTCGAGGTGACCCATCTCCTCGATGGCGCCCTCGAAGCCCCGGATCTGTGCGGCCTCGTCGGCCACGTCGACCACGTCGGTCCGTACCCGGCCGCCGTGCGCCGCGAGCTGCTTCCGCGCCTCCTCGTTACGATCCGCCCGGCGGCCCCAGATCACCACGTCGCCACCCTGGCTCGCGATGGCTTCCGCGTAGCCGAGGCCGATCCCCGAGTTGGCGCCCGTGACGAGCGCCACCTTGCCGCGGATGTCGAACAGGTTCCCGCTCACTTCGGTCCTTCCCGCTTCGCGGCCTCGTGGCCGAGCGCCTCGCGCGTCTCGGCGAGGCGCCCGCGCAGCCACTGCACCTCGCTGAAGTTCTCGCCGCCGGACTGCTCCAGCAGCGTCTCCAATGCCGCGGCGCGGACGGCGAGGGCGCCGGGCTCGTCGGGGGCGCCCGAGAGCACCATGTCGGTGAGATGGAGCGCCTCGACGGGACGGCCCGCGCTGGCGTGCTCTCGCGCCCGGCGCACCAGTGCCTCGGCGCCCACGAGCCCGACGACGTCGGCGTGCACCGCCTCCACGGGCACCGGGTAGAGCTCGGTCGTGGAGCGGTAGTGGAACCAGCCCGCGTACTCCTCCCAGATCGCACGCACGCACCAGCTCGTCTTGCCGTGGCCCTGGCCGACCGCGAGCGCCGGCGGCAGGGCGATCTCGCGCATCAGCGCGTGCAGGTCCTTCCCGGCGTTCATGCCCTCGACGGTGCGGTCGTGCAGCCACTGGGTGGCGTCGCGGATGCGGGTGAGGCCGTCGCGGATCGCCTCTCGGCCCCGGATCGGATCGCCGTGGCCCGTCACCAGCAGCGCCGCATCGAGGTCGCGCACGCGGTCCAGGGACGCGATGAAGCGCAGGGCCGAGCGGATCTTGTCGCCGCGGAGCGTATAGAGGTTGGGCAGGTGGCCGAAGATCGGGCCGAACAGGTTCCCCGTGAAGACGATGCCCTCGTCCGGCAGCCACACCACGCACGAGTCCGTGGTCTCGCCGCCCGGCGTCGCGAGCAGCTCGAAGCGACGCCCGCCGAGGGTGAAGGCGTGGCGGTCCTCGAAGAGCAGGTCGGGGACCGGGTCGGGCGGTGGCTTCGGCATCGCGCCGCGGCTGCCGAGGACGCTCCGCCACAGCACCTGGCTGCGGCGGCCGTAGAACGGCATCAGCCGGTTCCAGTAGCCGCGCACCTCGGGGTAGCTCGCCTGCGCGACGATCCGCGTCGTGGGGCCGGCGAGCGCCGCGGTGCCGCCGATGTGGTCCGGGTGGCTCTGGGTGTAGACGAGCACCCGGACCGGCCCGTCACTCACCGCCGCGAAGCGCTCCTTTGTGCGCGGCCCCTCGAACGCCATGCCCGCGTTCACGAGCACGTCGCCCTCGGGCGTCGTCACGAGGTACGCGTTCGAGATCCCGACCGACGCGAAGACGCCCTCCGCGATCGGCTCGGCGGCTGCGGCACCTTCGCCGGCCATCACCAGCTCGCCGAGATCGAGTTTCGAACCGGCCATGGTCAGGCGTCCGCTGCCCGCGGATACCGGGCCAGG
>JBFIYM010000167.1:0-9694 GCA_041605395.1 Myxococcota bacterium
CGCGCTGGCGCCGATCGAGGCGGCGGCCCTGGCGCCGAACGTGGCGGCGGCGCCCGCTCCGATCGAGGCGGCGGCGCCTGCCGCGATCGAGGCAGCCCTGGAGAGCCCCGAGCCGGGCTTCGAGCCGACCACGGACGAGGTGCCGCTCGTGTTCGCGCCGCGGGACGGCGCCACCCTCGAGCGCGCGCCCTCGCGCTTCTCGGACGCGCTCTTCGTGCTGGCGTGCTGCGCGGCCTTCTTCGCCACCTTCCTCTTCGCGCTGCGGTTCTAGGCGCTTCGTCGCGGGAGGGGGGTCGCTGGTGACGCGCGCTTCCCCGGCTGCGACGCCTTCGCCACCGAGCCGGCGGTTCGCGACACTCCCCTGCATGCGAAGACGTTTCGTCGCCTGCCTCGCGATCGCGCTCGCCGGCGCCCTGGCCGCCGGCGCACAGGCGGCGCCGCGCGTGGCGACTTCGGCCGAGCCGATGCTCTCGGAGCCGCTGGTCAGCCCCGAGCCGACCACGGTGGAGCGCCATGCGCTGCTCTGGATCTACGACCGCCTGCAGGGCAGCGCCGACCGGGCCTATCGGATCGAGTTCCCCGGCGTGGACGGGCAGCCCCGGGTGGCCCACTGGCAGCTTCCGCAGGGACCCGGCCCCCACGCGACGGTGCTGGTCTTCCCGATCCGCTCGGGCAGCCACGTGGTGGCCGAGGCGCTCAGCAAGGCGCTCGTGAACCGGGGCTACGCGGCGGTCTGGCTGGAGCGGCGTCGTTCGCTCTTCGGCGAGGACGACGATCGCGCGCCGACCGACTTGGCCGCCTTCGCGGCCGACCTCGAAGGCTTCGTGCTCGACGCCCGGCGCCTGGTCGGGTGGCTCACGACGCGTCCCGAGGTGGACGCCGACCGTCTCGCCACCGCAGGCGTCAGCCTCGGGGGCATCCTCGCGGCCACCACGCTCGCGCTGGAGCCCCGCCTCCAGGCCGGCTTCTTCGTGATGGCCGGGGGCGGCCTTCCCGAGATCCTACGCCACTGCCAGGACGGCGACGTCGTGCGCTTTCGCGAACGGGGCATCGCCTCGGGCGCCTTCGCCGACGGCGTCGAGCTGGCGCACAAGGCGCGTCCCTTCACCGATCCGGTGGACCCGCTCACCTGGGCGGACCGCATCGATCCCGATCGCGTGCTGCTCGTCTCGGCGCGCTTCGATCGGGTGATCTTCGAGGACCGCACCCGCGCGCTCTGGCAGGCCATGGGTCGGCCGCGCTGGCTCCAGGTCCCGACCGGGCACTACCAGATGGCGCCGTACTTCTGGTGGGCGGCCGGGCAGGGCGCGGACCACCTCGACCGGGTGTTCGCCGCCGAGTAGGGAGCTGCCGCGCCGCTGCCGGCGGGCTGCCGCCCGGGGGGGAGAACCTCAAGCGCGCAGGGTCCGGGGCCGAATCCGGCTCTCCGAGGAGAGCCTCCCATGCGCGCCTTCGTCGCCCTGGTCCTGACGCTGAGCCTGCTCCCGCAGCTGGCCTCCGCCGACCCGGACCGGGCACTCCGGGCCGAGGACACGGAGCCGGCGTCGGCGCTACGGATCCAGGTGGGCGCGGCCCAGCACTGGAGCCCGGCCGGGTTCCGGAAGCGCCTCGCCCTGGGCCTCGGCTGGTCCGTCCCGCGGCGGCTCTACGACGCGGACGGCCAGCTGCTCGCCGAGCGATCGCTGCTCTTCCGCGGGCGCGACCTCGAGTGCACCGGCCTCTACCTGGCGCTGCGCTTCTGATCCGCCCCGGCTAGGCGGGCCGCAGCTGGTTCAGCTCGCGCGTGTTGTCGCGCAGGATCAGCTGCTTCGTCTTGGCGTCGAAGGCGCCGAGGTCCGACAGGTAGTCGAGCGGCTGCGGCATGCCCTCGATGTGCGGCCAGTCGGATCCGAAGATCACGCGCTCGGGCCCCATCTGCGCCACCACCTCGTTCACGTCGTCCTCCCAGAACGGGTTGATCCAGACGTGGCGTCGGAAGCACTCGCCCGGGTCCTCCTGGAAGTAGCCGGGCATGCGCGCCTTCGCCTGGCGGAGCTTGCGGAACAGGTCCGGGAGGAACTCCGATCCGTTCTCGACCGAGGCGACCCGCAGATTCGGGAAGCGCTCGAACAGGCGCTCGTAGGCGAGCGTGATCAGGAAGTCGTAGGCCGCCCGCTCGATGTTGAAGCCCTTGATCGAGGGCTTCATCATGGCCCCGCCGAGCTCGGCGCTGAAGCCGTCGCGGGCGTAGCCGTGCGAGGTGTAGCCCGAGTCGCCGGCGTGCACGACGAGCGTGACGCCCGCCTCGTTGAGCCGGGCCCAGAAGGGATCGAACTCGGCGTCGCCGGGCGAAGCCGTTCCGTGCGCCGTCCAGACGGCGGCGGGCCGCATCACGACGACGCGCGCGCCCCGCTCGAGTGCCCACTCGAGCTCCTCGCAGGCCCAATCGACATCGGCGAGCGTCAGATAGGGCGCCGCGAAGATGCGTTCCTGGTAGGCCAGGCCCCAGTCCTCGTCGACCCAGCGGTTGAAGGCGCGAAACAGCACCTTGACGGCCTCGGTGTCGTGCTTGAGGAGCTCCTCGTAGAGGACGCCGAGCGTGGGGAACAGCCACACCGCCTCGAGGCCCTGCTCCTTCAACTTGGCCACGCGGGCATCGCGGTCCATGTAGTAGTCGGGGAGGGGCTCCCGCTCGCGGAGCATCTCGATGGGGTTGCGCCCCTCCCGGTTGCCCCGGAAGTACTCCGACATCACGCCGGGCTTGGCGATCGGGTTCCAGGTGGGGTTGCGCACCGCGTGGGCCAGCTTGCCCCCGACCAGGTGGTGCTTGCGTCCCTCGATCTCCGCCCACTGGACGCAGCGCGGCTGCATGGCCTTCGGCACGTGCCGGGTGAAGGCGTCGGGCGCCTCGTAGTAGTGGTTGTCGCAGTCGAACGGTCGGTAGTCGAGCTCGGACACGGAACCTCCAGCGGGCGCTTCCGGGAGGCGACACACGACCTCCCGCGGAAGCATCCGGGAGGATAGCGAGGCCGCGCGAGGGCCGTCCGGCGGGTGCCTGCCCTACGCTGCGCCGCGGTGACCGTCTCCACGCCGCCGGACCCGTCCCTCGCGCCGCGCGCCCTCGGCAAGCGCGCGCTCCCCGAGGTCTGGGCCGAGCACTGGCGGGCCTCGCCCGAGCGACCGGTGCTCTTCGACGCGACGCGCGGCTGGCTCTCGTGGGGCGCGCTCGAGGCGGCGTCGGCGGCCGCGGCGGCGCGGCTCGCCGGCGCGGGGCTCGGGGCAGGCGATCGGGTGCTGATCGCGGCACCGAGCTCCTGCGACCACGCGGTGGCCCTGGTGGCCTGCCTGCGGCTCGGCCTGGTGATCGTTCCCGCGAACCCGGGCTACCGCCCCGCCGAGCTCCAGGCGCTGGCCCGGGAGGCCGCGCCGCGCGCCGCCCTCGTCGCGGATGCGGCGCAGGCGGCCTGCCTGCGCGGGCTCGCGTCGCTCGGGCTCGTCACGACGCCCGCGCTGCCCGGCGCGGCGGGCCCCCGGCCGCCGCTCGACCGGATGGGTCCCGAGGCGCCGGCGCTGCTGGCCTACACGTCCGGCACCACGGGACGACCGAAGGGGGTGCTGCTGCGCCACGGCAACCTCCAGGCCAGCGCGGAGGCGCTCCGGAGCGCCTGGCACTGGGTGCCCGAGGACCGCCTGGTGCACGCGCTGCCGCTCTTCCACATGCACGGCTTCGGGGTCGGGTTGCTGGGGACGCTCCAGGCCGGAGCGTCGGCGCTGCTGCTGCCGCGCTTCGAGCCCGGAGCCGTGCTCGAGGCGGTCGCGCGCCACGCGGCGACCCTGTTCTTCGGCGTCCCCACCATGTGGCATCGGCTCGCGGAGGCGCCGGGCGTCGGCGCCCTCGCATCGCTCCGGCTCTGCGTCTCGGGCTCCGCCCCGCTCCCGGCCGCGCTCCACGCCCGGCTCGCGGAGCGAGCCGGGGTGTCGATCCTCGAGCGCTACGGCATGACCGAGACCGGCATGCTGACCTCGAACCCGGTCGCGGGGGAGCGAAGGGCCGGCTCCGTCGGCTTTCCGTTGCCCGGGGTCGAGCTCCGTCTCGCGGGGCCGAACGGCGAGATCGAGGTGCGTGGGCCGAACGTGTTCGGCGGCTATCTGGATCGGCCCGACGCGAATGCGGCGGCGTTCACTGCGGACGGCTGGTTCCGCACCGGTGATCTCGGCGCGCTCGATCCGGACGGTGCGCTCCGCATCGTGGGGCGCGCCAAGGAGCTGGTGATCTCCGGCGGGTACAACGTGCATCCGCAGGAGGTGGAGGAGGTGCTGCGCGCCCATCCCGGGATCGAGGACGCCGCCGTGGTCGGCGCGCCGTCGCCCGAGTGGGGCGAGCTGGTGACCGCGTACCTGGTCGGCCCGGAGCCGATCCCGCTGGACGAGGTGCGCCGCCACTGCGCCGAGCGGCTGGTCGCGTACAAGCATCCACGCCGGCTCCACTGGGTGGCGGAGCTCCCCCGCAACGCGCTCGGAAAGCTCCAGCGGCACCGGCTGCGGGACGGGCGGGTGGCGCCCGACGAGGAGCCCGGGTAGGAGGAGCCCGCGGGTGGCTCGCGGGCGGGGCGGCGGTCAAGCGCGCTGCACGTCGCTCCGAAACGCTGGCGGGGAGCGTGCGATGCAGGGCCCGCGCATCCTGGCCGGATTCGTGCAGGGAACGCTGGCGGCCGTGTGCGCGCTCGATGCGGGGCTCGGGGAACGCGTTGCCTCGCGGCTCGCGCCGGAGACGCGTGAGCGGGTGGCGCACGCGAGTCGCATCGCCTGGCTGCCACTCTCGGTGGACGTGGAGCTCACCGACGCCATCTACGCCGAGCTCGGGGCGTCGCGCGCGCGTGAGATCTTCCGCACCAACCTCACCGGGGCGCTCGATGCCCCCGTGCTGCGCTCGCTGGCGCAGGGGGCACTGCGCCTGTTCGGCGCCTCGCCGGAGCGCGTCTACGCCTGGGCCCCCCGCGTCTACAGCCAGCTCTATCGCGACGCCGGCGTGATGCGCTTCGCCCACGACGCGCCGGGCTCCGCGCGGCTCGAGATCGAGGCGCTCCCGGCCTGCGTCGCGGAGAGCGCGAGCTACCTGGACGGAATCGCCGCCGCCATCGCGGGCGGCTTCGACTTCATGGGCGAGAAGGGCGAGGTGCGCATCGAGCTCCACGCGCCGGCGGCGCGTCGCGCGACCTTCCGGCTCGAGTGGGAAGCGGATGGCGAGGGCGACGAGACGCTCCCGGTTCCGGCCGGGGCCTGACCCTCGCAGCGCACGCGGATGCACTCCGGGTTGCGGTAGGCTCGTCCTGGGCGGCACCCGATGGCCGCGCGGGGGGCACCCGATGGCCGCTTCTGGGGCGCCGTGAAGCGCAAGGCTGCGTCGGTCAACGGGATCTCGGCACGGCGGGTCGTCCGCGTTTCGTTCGCGGTCGACGTGTTCGACGTCGTCAGCAACCTCGTCGTGGCCTGGTGGACCGGCAGCGCCGTCGTCTTCGCCGAGATGGCACAGGGCATCGCCGACTCGATCGGCTCGCTGTTGCTGGTCGTGGGCGAGCGTCGCTCGCGCCGGCCCCCGGATCCGGAGCATCCGCTCGGGTACGGGCGGGAGGCCTTCTTCTGGGGGCTCGTCTCGGCCCTCGTCATGTTGGTGGTCGGCGTGGGTCTGTCCGCATGGCGGGGCTGGGAGCAGTGGACCACGCCGGAGCCCCTCACGCACCCTGCGCTCGCCGTCGCGGTCCTCACGCTCTCGATCCTGACCAACGGCTACACGGTGACGCTCAGTGCGCGGAAGCTGCGTGCCGAGCGCGGGAGCCTGCGGGGGGCTTTCGCCGCCTCGGCGCGGCCGCTCGTCAAGAACGCGCTGCTGCGCGACGCGGTCGGCACGTTTTCGAGCGTCCTCGGCCTGGTCGCCGTGGCGGCATCCCTGGTGCTCGGTTGGCCGGCCATCGACGGCCTCGGCGCCCTCGTCGTCGCCGCACTCTTCGGCTGCGGCGCCCTGGTGTTGATCCACCAGGCACGGGAGCTGATCACGGGCCGCTCCCTGCCGCGTCGAGACCTGGCTCGCATTCGCGCGGCGCTGGCACACGTCCCCGAGGTGCGCCGGGTCCACGCGCTGGCGGCGGTCTACGCGGGGCCGCGGGAGGTACGGGTGGAGCTCGACCTGGAGCTGGTGGACCGGCTCGACACACCCGGCGTCGAGGCGGTGATGGACACCATCGAAGACCGCGTCCGCGCCGCGCTGCCCGAGACCGAGACGGTTCGCATCGATCTGAATCCCCGGGACGGGGGGGAAGGGTCGACGCCGGCCTAGCCGGACGTCGGCCTGGGAGATCGGTACGCTGCGCCCACTTGGGCCTCGAGATCGACCGCGAACACTTCGACGCCGACGCGTATGCGTCCTTTGCCGCGCGTCTCGAGGCCTGCCTCGAGGTGTTGGCCGGGCTGCTCGGTCGCAGCGACTTCGGGGAGGGCGAGGCCACGCTCGGGGCGGAGCTCGAGGTCTCGCTGGTGGACGGCGCCGGCGCCCCGCTGCCGCTGAACCGCCGCGTCCTCGCCGAGACCATGGATCCGCGCCTCACCGTGGAGCTCGATCGCTTCAACCTCGAGTCGAACCTCCGTCACGGCCCGCTCGCCGGCCGGCCCTTCGCGGCCCTGGCGGCCGAGTGCAACGACGCGCTGGCCGAGATGAGGCGTGCCGCCGCCCTGCACGGCGGCCGTGTGGTCACCATCGGGATCCTCCCCACCCTGGAGCGCGCGGCGCTCGACGGAGCCGCCATGACCGAGAGCCCCCGCTACCGCGCGCTCTCGGCGAGCCTGCGGCGGCTCCGGCGCGAGCCGTTCTCGCTCGACATCCACGGCGTGGACGACCTGCGTCTCGACGACCTCCACGATGTGACGTACGAGGGCGCGGCGACGTCCTTCCAGGTGCACCTGCGAGTGACGCCCCGGGCCTTCGCCCGGACCTACAACGCGCTCCAGCTCGCGACGCCCGTGGTGCTCGCCGCAGCCGGCAACTCGCCGACCTTCCTGGGGCGGCGTCTGTGGGAGGAGACCCGCATCGCGCTCTTCAAGCAGGCGGTCGACCATCGCGAAGCGAAGCTGCGCAATCGGGCGCCCGCGCGGGTCTCCTTCGGGCGCGACTGGATCCGCGATGCCTTCGAGCTGTTCGAGGAGAACGTGCGCTGGCACGCGCCGTTGCTCCCGATCCTCGACAGCGAGGAGCCCGGGGCGGCGCTCGCGGCGGGACGCACCCCGGCGCTGCGCGAGCTCCGATTGCACCAGGGCACCGTGTGGCGCTGGAACCGCGCCATCTACGATCCGGCCGAAGGCGGCCACCTGCGCATCGAGCTGCGGGCGCTGCCCTCCGGGCCGAGCGTGCCCGACATGCTGGCGAACGCCGCATTCCACCTGGGCCTCGGCCTGGCGTTGGCCCCGGAGGCCGACGCGTGGTGCGCCGGGGCGTCGTTCGAGACCGTGCACGCGAGCTTCTATGCGGCGGCCCGGGACGGGCTGGCGGCAGCCCTGCCTTGGCCCCGCGAGCCGGGCGGACCGCTCGCGTCGCAGCCCGCACCCGATCTGATCGAAGAACTGCTGCCGCTCGCCCAGCGCGGCCTCGACGCCGCGGGCGTGGCGCGGAGCGACAGCGCGCCGCTGCTCGCAATCCTCGAGCGCCGGGTGCGCAGCGGCCGCACCGGGGCTGCCTGGCAACGTCACGCGCTCGCCGTGGGGGAAGACGCGGGCCGTCCGCGCCGCGAGGCCCTCGCCTGGATGCTCGAGCACTACCTGGCGGCGGCAGAGAGCGGCGAGCCTGTGGACCGCTGGCCGGCGCCCCGCGGATGAGTCGTGGGCTGCGCTTCTTCGACGGCCCGCCGACGCCGCTGGCGCCGACCGTGGAGGGCTTCCTGCGGCAGCTCGGCGGGCCGGCGGCGCTGCGCATCGCCGGGCGCGACCGCACGCGCACCCGCGTCGTCAGCACGCTGCTGCACGGCAACGAGCCGTCGGGCATCCGGGCGCTGCACGCCTGGCTGGGCGAGGCGCAGCCGCCCGTGGTCGACGCGCTTCTGCTGATCGGCAACGTCGCGGCGGCGCTCGAGCCGCCGGGCTTCGCCCACCGCATGCTGCCGGGGCGTCGGGACCTGAACCGCTGCTTCCTCGGCCCCTTCGACGACGCCGAGGGCCAGCTCGCGCGTGCCTTCCTGGATGCGATTCGCGCGGCAGCGCCAGAGGCGCTCGTCGACATCCACAACAACACCGGCCACAACCCCGCCTACGGCGTCGGCGTCGGGGCCGGGCCGCGGGTCCTCGCGCTCACGGCCCTGTTCGGCGACCGCTTCGTAGAGAGCGACCTGCGGATCGGCGCCCTGATCGAGGCGGTGCGCGACCTGCCCAGCGTGACGGCGGAGGTCGGGCGGAGCGGCGACGCGCGTGCCGATGCCCAGGCCCTCGCGGGCCTCCGCCGCTTCCTCTCGCGCGATCCGCTGTTCCCGGCCGGCCCCACGCCTCGCCTCCGGCATCTGGTCGATCCGATGCGGGCGACACTCCGGCCGGGCGTGCGGGTGGCGGTGGCCGACGGGCCCGCGGCCGACTGCGAGCTCACGGTCTCGGCCGATCTCGACCGGCACAACTTCGAGACGCTCGGCGCCGGCGCTGCGATCGGCTGGGTCGCCGATGCGAGCTGCCCGCTCGAGCTCCGCGATGCCACGGGGCAGGACCACGCGCCGGACTACTTCCGGGTCGAAGCGGGCCTCCTGCTCACTCGGCGCGCTTTCGTCCCGATCATGATCACGACCGATCCGGGGATCGCCCGGAGCGACTGTCTCTTCTACGTGGCGCGGGAGGCAGCGCCGGAACCCCGGGAGGCAGCGCCCGACCCCCGGGAGGCAGCGCCGGAGGACGCGCCCCACCAGTAGGCATGGGTGCCGCTCGCGATCCGCTCCGGGAGCGCCACGCGGGCGACCGGCGCCGCCGAGGGGCTCGCCGCATCGAGGATCCAGCACTCCGAGCGATCGTTCAGCACGTCCGTGGTGAAGGTGATCAGATACCCGTCGTCCTCGCCCCGGCTTCCGCGCCGCGGTGCCATCACCGTCTCGCTGGCGTAGGTGCCCTCCGGGAGCCGCACCACCTCCTCGCGGCCCTGCTCGAGATCCATCTTGATCACGCCCTCGAAGCCGAACCAGCCCTCCGCGGGCAGGGCGTTGTAGCTGTAGCGGTGGCGGCGGCCGCCGAAGCGGCCGTTGATCATGCCGAACTCCTGGATGCGGTCGGAGAGCGTCTCCTCCTTCGTCTCTCCGGTCCGGAGATCGAAGCGCCAGCGGTGGGCCTTGGCCTTCATGGCGAAGAGGTCGAGGTAGCGGAACAGGTTCTGTTCGAAGCTCCACCCGGGCACGCGGCGGGGGGAGGGGTCCTCCTGGAAGAAGCCGTCGAGCACGACGCAGTCGCCGTCCTCGTAGGCGTTGATCCAGTGGAGCACGAAGGTCGGTGCGGCCTCGAACCAGCGGATCTCCGACGGCTGCCCGCGCCGCGGCAGGATCGCGAAGCGGGTCGGGAGGTCCGGATGGAAGCGCGTCACGTGGTGGCCCTGCGCCAGCGCCTCCGGGTCCCAGAACAGCGGGCAGTCGTTGAGGATGGCGTAGCGCTCGGTGAAGGCCATGGAGTGCGGCAGGCGCGGGCCGGGCAGCGGCACGTCGATGTA
>JBFIYM010000168.1:0-9686 GCA_041605395.1 Myxococcota bacterium
GCCCGAACAACTGCGCGCGCCCGCCGACCGCCGAGATCGGCATCTACGGCTACGGCAAGAACGACCACGTGGTGCTGGTCGGTGGCTCGCGCAACGGCGACCGCCTGGCCCACGTGCTGTTCTCCCGCATTCCCGAGGAGAAGATGGTGCCCGCCCTGGTGGGTGTGATCCGCGCGATCCGCGACCGGAACCCAAACGGGCTCCCGGCGGGGGATTTCCTGCGCCGGGCCGACCCGGCCGAGCTCCGTCGCTGGGCCGGCGTCGAGGACGGGGCCTAGCGATGCGCGGCGGCCCGGCGCCGGGCCGATCCCGCCAGAGTGTCCCCGTCGGCGCTAGGATGGAGCGGTGAGCTCTTCCGCGCGAGAAGCCGAGCGCATCGTCCGCGAGGCGGTCGAGAGCGGACGGCTGGAGCGGCCCGAAGCCGAGTGGCTGGCGGCGCGCCTCGACGACGACGCCGTGTGGAAGCCCCTGCTCGAAGGGGCGGCCGAGAGCAAGCGGCAGGCGAGCGGCGATCGCGTCACCGTCTCGCGGAACGTCTTCATCCCGCTCACGAACCTGTGCCGCGATCGTTGCAGCTACTGCACGTTCGCGAAGACGCCCGACTCGCCCGAGGCCAAGACGTACACGCTCGACGAGGTGGCCGCGGTCGTCCGCGGCGGCGTGGCCACCGGCTGCATCGAGGCGCTCTTCTGCCTCGGCGACAAGCCGGAGATCGCCTACCGCGCCTACAAGGAGTGGCTCGGGGGCCAGGGCTTCCGCAGTACGGCGGAGTACCTGGTCGAGGGCTGCCGCGTCGGCGTCGAGGGCGGCATGCTCCCGCACACGAACGCCGGGATCCTGTCCCAGGAGGAGATGGTCGCGCTCAAGCGTTGGAACGTCTCGATGGGCCTGATGCTCGAGTCGACCAGCCCGCGGCTGCGCGGCAAGGGCATGGCGCATCAGTACGCGCCCGACAAGGATCCGAAGGTCCGGCTGCGAATGCACGAGGAGGCCGGCGAGCTCGAGATCCCCTTCACCACGGGGATGCTCCTCGGCATCGGGGAGAACGATGCGGAGCGGGTCGACACGCTGCTCGCGATCCGCGCGCTCGACGATCGCCACGGTCACATCCAGGAGGCGATCATCCAGCCCTTCCATCCGAAGCCGGGCACGCGCATGCGCTGGGCCTCGCCGGTGCCGGACCGGGCGGTTGCGGGCTGGGTCGCGCTCGCGCGTCTCACGCTCGGCCGCGAGATCGAGGTGCAGGCCCCGCCGAACCTGGCGCCGGGCCTGCTCGAGCTGCTGCTGCGCGCCGGGGTCAGCGACTGGGGGGGCGTCTCGCCCGTCACGCTCGACTTCATCAACCCCGAGGCGCCCTGGCCCGCGCTCACCGAGCTGCGCCAGCGCACCGAAGCGGCCGGGCAGCGGCTGGTGGAGCGGCTCCCGCTGTATCCGCGCCACCTTGCCCGGCCGGGCTTCCTCTCCGAGGCGCTCCGGCCGGTCGCGCAGCGCTTCGCCGACGAGAACGGATACGCACGGGCCCACCCGGGCCGGGAGGCCGCATAGATGCTCGAGCGACTGTTCGCCGACGTGAGCCCGGAGGTGGCGCGCATCCTGGACGCGGCGCTTTCCGGGAAGGAGCCCAGCCGGGACGACGCCCTGCGTCTGCTGCGCGCCGAGGGCGCAGACCTGGGCTGCCTGCTCGCCGCCGCCGACGCGGCACGCCGCGAGGACAACGGGGACGACGTCTCCTTCGTCGTCAACCGCAACATCAACTTCACGAACGTCTGCTACGTGGGGTGCAGCTTCTGCGGCTTCTCGCGCCACGCCGACGACCCGGACGCCTACGACCGTTCGATGGAGGAGATCCTCGGGAAGTGCAGCGACGCGGTCGCGCGCGGGGCCACCGAGGTGTGCATCCAGGGCGGGATCGATCCCAAGAAGGACCACGACCACTATCACCTGATCCTGACCACGATCAAGGCGGCGTTTCCGGACCTCCACATCCACGCCTTCTCCCCCGAGGAGCTCGACTTCGGCCACAAGAAGAGCGGGATGCCGCTGCCGGAGTACCTCGCCTGGCTGAAGGAGGCCGGCCTCGGCACGATCCCGGGGACGGCCGCCGAGATCCTGGACGACTCGGTCCGGAACGTGCTCGCGCCGCGCAAGCTGATGACGGCGCGCTGGGTCGAGATCGTGAGCGCCGCCCACGCGGCCGGCCTGCGTTCGAGCTCGACGATCATGTACGGGCACATCGAGCGGCCGGAACACGTGGCCGCGCACCTGGACCTGCTGCGCAGCGTCCAGAAGCAGACCGGCGGCTTCACGGAGTTCGTGCCGCTCGGCTTCATCCACGAGAAGAACGCGCTGGGTCACGTCGAGATCTCCCGCCCCGGGCCCTCGGCGGCCGACGACATGCGCCTGATCGCCGTCGCCCGTCTCTTCCTGCGTCCTTGGATCACGAACGTGCAGATGTCGTGGGTCAAGATGGGACGCAAGCTCGCGCAGCTCTCGCTGACGGCGGGCGCGAACGACTTCGGCGGCACGCTGATGGAGGAATCGATCAGCCGCGAGTCGGGCGCCGACCACGGCGAGAACCTGCCGCCCGAGGAGATGCGCCGGCTGATTCGCGAGATGGGTCGCACCCCGATCGAACGCAGCACCACCTATCGCGTGCTGCGGCGCTTCGACGATCCGGCGCTCGACCCGCCCTCGCTCGAGCCCAGGCGGGAGCGCGAGCTCAGCGGACCGCGGCGCTTCCGGGGCGAGCGGGCGCGGTCTCGGGTTTCGGTTCCCTCGCCGGGCGCCTGACGCCGGTCTCTGCCTCCCGGCGCCCCTCGAGCCGGGCCGCCAGCTCCTCGACCTGGTAGCGCAGCGGCGCGCGCGCCAGGATGTCGCGCTCGACCTTCTGGATCGCGTTCGCCACCGAGGCGTGCTTGCGGCCGAAGTAGCGCCCGATCTCGGACAGGCTCGCGTCCGTGTAGCGACGGCACAGGTACATCGCGAGCTGTCGCGGGTGTCCGAACCGCATGCCGCGCGAGCGTGAGGCCAGCTGGCTCGGCGAGACGCCGAAGAACGCCGCGACGCAGGCGATCACCGCGCCGGGCTCGCGCTGGGCCGGCCGCGGACCGCCGACCTTGCGGAGCGCTGTTTCCGTGAGGTCCCGGTCGATGGGCCGGCCGAGCAGCGAGGCGCTCGCGACGAGCTGGATCAGCACGCCCTCGAGGTCGCGAACGCTGCCCACCACGCCGTCGACGAGCAGCTCGAGGCAGTCCGCGGGAAGCGCGACGCCGCCCCGGGAGGCCCGGTCCCGCAGGATCGCGCGGCGCAGCGCCCGATCGGGAAGCTCGAGCTCCGCCACCAGCCCGCCGGCCATCTGGGAGGCCAGGCGGGGCGAGAGGTCGGTGATCTGCCGAGGGAGCTGGTCGCCCGTCAGCACCACCCGAGCACCGACGGCCCGCAGGTGCTCGACCACGTGGAACAGCTCGAGCTGGGTCTGGCGCTTGCCCGCGAGGAACTGGATGTCCTCGACCACCAACAGGTCGCAGTCCTGTCGATAGCGGCGCCGGAACGCGGAGCCCTGGCGGCCGCGGATCGCACCCGTGAAGTCCGTCGTGAAGCGCTCGGCGGAGACGTAGATCGCGCGCTCGATGCCGCATCGCCGCGCCTCCGCCACGACGGCGCGCGCCAGGTGCGACTTCCCCGTGCCGGACTCGCCGGCCAGGAACAGCGGGAAGAAGGCCAGCTGCGGCGTCCGCGCGAGAGCGAACGAGGCCTCGCGGGCGAGCGCGTTTGCGGGGCCGGTCACGAAGGTGTCGAAGGTCGAGGGGAGCGCGAGCTGCGTAGAGCGCGCCATCGCCGCGGGGGCCGGTCGGTCGGGGAGCGCCGGCCCGGCCCGAGCCGGCTCCGGGGCCGGGCCCGGCGCCGAAGGGGCGGCCTCCTCGGAGGCCAGCTCGATGGAGAGGGGCAGCGGACGGCCCGCGATCTCCTCAGCCAGCACCCGGATCCGCTCCCCGAAGCGGCTGCGGACACGTTCGCGGTGGAAGGCGGTCGGGGCCACCAGCACGAGGCCGTCGGCTTCCGGGCGCACCACGAGCGGCTGGAGCCAGGCTTCGAGGACGACGGGGGCGGTGTCGGTTCCGAGCCGGCGCAGAACGCCGTCCCAGAGATCGGGGGGTGAGTTCATCCAGCTTCGCACCGGCAGACCAGCCGGTTTGGGAGGATATCCCGGGGGTCTGGACGCGTTTGCGCGGCCCGCACCCCCCGGAGCGGCGCGGATTAGAGCACTCGGCCGGCACCCCTGCAATCGCCGGTCGCCCCGCTTGTGGCCGGCGCTCTACACCGGGTCGGTTCAAGCCGGAACCCTCCGGCCAGCGTCGGAAAGTGCCGTTCTAGCGAGCAGAAGATGGCGGCCTTCCGCGGGGTTCGCCCGCAACCCCGAGATCGCGTCACGCGCTGCACCGGAGTGTCACCCGAGCCTCGGAGTCGGGAATGGGATCACCGATTTTCGCCGCTTTTCATGGTTTTTCTGGAGATTCCTGGATCAGAGCATCTCGCGAGAGAACCGCCCCCGAGCGCCTAGTGAACGCGCCCCGAGCCGCCGTCGGGCGCGTGCGTGAGCCAGGCGAGCTGGAAGTCGAGGGCGCCGACGAGGCGTTCCAGCCGCTCGCTCAGCGTCGCCGCCTCGAGCAGGCTCTGCTTTTCGGGGGTCGGCAGGTTCACCGACTGCGAGATCACGTTCGCGAACTGGCCGATCTCGAGGGTCCGGAGGCGCGCCGTGTCGAGGGCCTGGCCCGGCTCCAGGGTGCGCTCGGTCAGGCGGACCAACAGCTCGAGCGTCCGCTCGCGGAGCGCTTCGGCCTTCTCGGCGTCGCCCGTGACGTCTTCGAGCGGCTCGATCTCGGCGAGGCGATAGAGCCGCTCGCCCTCACGGGGAATCTCGCGCACGACGCGGAAGCGCTTCGTGCCCTGGAGCAGGAGGTGGTAGCGCCCGTCCGCCAGACGGCGGTGCTCCGTGACGAAGCCGGCGCAGCCGATCGCGTAGATCGGCGGATCGCCGGCCATCTCCCCGGCGTGCTCCGGCCGTACGGCGATCATTCCGATCTGGCGATCCCCGGCGAGCACGTCGACGGTGAGCTGCCTGTAGCGGGGCTCGAAGACATGGAGCGGCAGCACGACCCCGGGCAGCAGGACCACGTTGTCGAGCGGGAACAGCGCAAGCCTTCGGCCCGCGCTCGGAGACGGCCCCGAGCCCTTCGGCCCCCCGCCCGCAGCTTTGCTCACGCGGGCCATCATACTTGACGGTCCCGGTCCACGCAGGAATCCTGCGCTGCCGTGGGTCCCTTCGAGCGGGGTGAGCTGGTGGCGCGGCTGAACCGGGACGCTGCCGTCATCGCGGAGCGGTTCGGGCTGCGCTACCGCGTGATCGAGCCCGAGCAACCGCGCGTGAAGCGCCGCTATGGCGTCTGCTTCTCGGACGGGACGATCCGCATCCGCCTCGCCCACGCCAAGACGGGAGAGCCGCTGCGCTACTCGAGCCTGGTGGCCACGCTCTGCCACGAGCTCGCGCACCTGCGCCACTTCAACCACGGCCCGCGCTTCCGGACCTTCAACCAGATGCTGCTCGAGTGGGCGCGCAGTCGCGGCATCTATCAGCCGAGGCCGCCCCGGCGCGCGGACCCGGAAGAGCCGGTAGCGGCGGGGGCCGCCGAGGTGCCGCGGTCGATGGAGCTGCCGCAGCAGCTTCCGCTCTTCGGCTAGAGCGGCGTTCCGGCTCTCAGGCGCCCTGCGCCTGGGAGTCGTACTCCTCGAGCGTGTTGGGCCCGTCGACGACCTCGACCTGGATGCTGTCGCAGGCGATCGCCTTGTCGAGGATCTCGCGGAGCAGGCCCTGGACGGTCAGCTCGTCGTACTCGGCGAGCGCGTCCTCGAGAGCGCTTCCGGCGATCGTGAAGCCAATGCTGGCCTTGATCCGCACTTCCATCGAGGAGACCGCTCTCCAGCCCCCCTCGCACCCGAGCCGGCCTGGGTCCGAGGTGTCGAAAGGGGCGTAAGTACTTGAAATTAAAAGGTATTCTGGATCGAGGGGCCTAAGGATACATGAGCGGCGCGGGAGGGCCAAGGAATTTTCGAGCGCTTTCAGCGATTTCGGGCCACCCACCCCAGGGGATCGCATCAATCCACCCGGAGGGGAGTCCGAATAGGGCCGAAGGAAACGGGCCGTGGATATCCGCCGTTGGATCACGCGTCGAATCATCGACTTCTTGACCGAGCCACTGCCGCACTACCAGCGGTTCGTGTGGAACGACCCCCACGCTCTGCGCCGCCACATCCGAAAGGGCGACGTGCTCCTGGTCGACGGCGACAACCGCGCCTCCCAGGTCATCAAGTACCTGACCCAGAGCTGCTGGTCGCACACCGCGCTCTACGTGGGCGACGAGCTCCTGCGGCGCGGCGGCGAGACCGCAGAGGGCGCGCGCCGGGCCTTCGGAGAGGACGCGGAGTCGCTGCTGGTAGAGGCGCTGCCCCACGGCGTCGTCGCGTCGCCGCTCTCGAAGTACGTCGACTACAACATTCGCATTGCAAGGCCGCACCGGCTGCGGCCCGAGCACCTGAAGCTGATCCTCGAGGATGCGCTCGCCGCGATCGGCTGGCAGTACGACCTGCGCAACGTGCTCGACATGGCGCGCTGGCTGATCCCCGTCCACATCGTCCCCACCCGCTTCCGCCGTACGGCACTCCACTTCGGCAGCGGTCAGCCCACCGAGGTGATGTGCTCGAGCCTGCTCGGAAAGCTGTTCGGTCGCGTTCTGTTCCCGATCCTGCCCCAGATCGAGCTCGGAGAGGCGCCCGTGCCCGACCGATCGAAGCTGCTGCTGCGCATCTTCGGCTACGACAGCGAGGGCTACACGGGAATCTTCCGCATGCGCCACCCGACCCTGCTGACGCCGCGCGACTTCGACCTGTCGCCCTACTTCGAGACGATCAAGTTCAACGTCGTGGCGGACGGGCGCTTCGACTACCAGCGCATCCAGTGGGCGGAGCTGGAGGCCGACCGCGACGACTACGCCCGCCCCTACGGTGCCCTTCCGCTCTCACCACCGGACCGCCCGCACTAGAGCGAGTCGAGCGTCGGCGTCCGCACCAACGCGGCGCCCACCTCGATCACGTGGAGCCCGGCCACGTCGTCGGCGACGGCGGCCACCCGTGCCGCACCGAGCGTGCGGCGCAAGAGCTCGAGGCCCGCGTAGCGGAGCGCGTCCGGGAGCTCGAGCAGGCCGGCCCGACCGTGGGCGTCGCGGTAGGCGTCCCAGCATGCCGCGAGCGCCTGGCGCGCCGCGGTCGCGCGGCCGCGCGCCGCATCCGGCAGCAGTCGATGGCCGAGGAGCATGCCGAGATCGAAGGCGGGATCGCCGACGTGCGCGATCTCGGCATCGAGCAGCTTCACGCCGCCGGACGGGAGCAGCACGTTCCCGGCCTGGACGTCGCCGTGTACGAGGGCCCCGCGCGGCTCGAGGTAGCGGTGGTAGGCGCGTGCGGCGATCTCCACGAGCGAGGTGTCCCGGCGCAGTGCCGCCCCGCGCTCGGCCGTACGCGGCGGGAGCGCGAAGTCGTTCTCGGCGTAGGGCACCACGAAGATGTGATCGCCGTGGAGCCGCTGCATGCCCTCGTTCGAGAAGTCCGCCGCGAGGCTCGCGTCGTCCCGCGTCTCGGCGTGGACCCGCCCGAGGAAGCGGGCCAGCTCGCCGAGCGCTGCCCCGACCTCCGCCTGCCGGGCGAGGGCGGCATCGAGCCGCTCCGCGGTGCCGAGGTCCTCGAGCACGAGCAGGCGGTTCGGGGCGTCGAAGGCCAGCACCTTCGGCAGCACGCCGGCCAGGTCCGAGCGCCGCGCGCGCTTGAGGTAGCGGGCTTCGCAGAGCATGCGCTCGGTCGGCGCCTGGTACTCCGGAAAGCGCTCCAGGGCGGGGCGCGCCTGCTTCACGATGCACGAGCGCCGCTCGGCGCCGAACAGTGTGGCTCTTCGCACCCAGTTGATGTTCCCGTCGCCGGCCGGTGCGACCTCCACCCGATCCTCCGCCGAAGCGATGCCGAGCCTTCGCAGGTGGTCCCCGAGCGTCTCGTCCGAGAGCCGGAGCGGCCCGTCCACGCGCTGGCACCTCCTGGGCAGATTCCGGGCTCAAGTCCCCGCTCGTTCGGCCGAAACGGAAATCATCCGGGCATCATCGGGGGGGTGAGGTTCGGACATCGGGGCCCCGGAGGCGACACAGCCTCCGGGGCTTTTCCGTGCGGCCCGGCTACGACCGCGGACGCTCTGCCTCCCGGCCGACCTGGAGACGCTCCGCCTCCTCGTCACTCGCGAGGTCGCTGTGGCAGGCGGCCTTGGCGCCCGGTGCCGCGCCCACCCGCTCGCGCGTCTTGCTCGCGAGGCGGTGGATCTCTTCGGGCGCGAGCACGCCCCGCTTCTCGAGGATCGCCTGCTGCTCGGGCGTGAGCGCCTTGGAGAGCGTGGGCTTGTCCCAGGCGTACTCCCCCGACTTGCCGCTCACGAACTGGGTGATCTCCTTGCTGATGCGCACCGAGCACCAGTCGTGCCCGCACATGGCGCAGAAGTCGGTGTCCACGTCGAGGTCCTCGTCGTGGTACGCGCGCGCGGTGTCGGGGTCGAAGGAGAGCTCGAAGTGCCGCTCCCAGTTGAGCGCGGCACGCGCCTTGGTGAGCTCGTCGTCGCGGTCGCGGCTGCCGGGGATGCCGAGCGCCACGTCCGCGGCGTGCGCGGCGATGCGGTAGGCGATGCAGCCCTGCTTGACGTCCTCCCGCTTCGGCAGACCGAGGTGCTCCTTCGGCGTCACGTAGCAGAGCATGGCGGCGCCGTGATACGCCGCCGAGGTGGCGCCGATGGCGCTCGTGATGTGGTCGTAGCCCGGGAACACGTCGGTGACGAGCGGCCCCAACACGTAGAAGGGCGCGCCGTGACAGAGCTGGCGCTGCAGCTTCATGTTGTACTCGACCTGGTCGAAGGGCACGTGGCCCGGCCCCTCCACCATCACCTGCACGCCGTGGCGCCAGGCGCGCTCGGTGAGCTCGCCTAGCGTCTCCAGCTCCGCCAGCTGCGCCGCGTCGGTCGCGTCGGCCAGGCCACCGGGCCTGAGCCCGTCGCCGATCGAGAAGGTCACGTCGTAGCGGCGCAGCACCTCGCAGATGTCGTCCCAGAGCGTGTACATCGGGTTCTGCTTGCCGTGGTGGATCATCCACTTGGCGAGCAGCGATCCGCCCCGCGAGACGATTCCGATCAGTCGCCGCTGCACGTAGGGCAGGTGCTCCTGGAGCACGCCCGCGTGCACCGTCATGTAGTCCACGCCCTGCTTCGCCTGGTGCTCGATGCCCCCGAGGATCATCGCCTCGTCCAGGTCCTCGATGCGCCGGCCGATGATCATCGAGTAGATCGGGACGGTGCCGATCGGGACCTGCGCGTTCGCGATGATGGCTTCGCGCGTGGCGTCGAGATCGCCGCCCGTCGAGAGGTCCATGACGGTGTCGGCGTACCAGCGCTCGGCCCAGCGGAGCTTCTCGACCTCCTCGTCGGTGGCGCTCGAGATCGGCGACGCGCCCATGTTCGCGTTGACCTTGGTGTGGAGGGCCCGGCCGATGCCCATCGGGTCGAGACGGCCCGCCCGGTGTACGACGTTGGCCGGGATCACCAGCCGGCC
>JBFIYM010000169.1:0-9588 GCA_041605395.1 Myxococcota bacterium
GCCGACGCGCCGTCCACGCAGACCTGCGTCGAGCTCCACCGCGCCGAGCGGAGCGAAGAGACGTCCATGTGGTTCCATCTCTTCGTGCAGAACGCCGACCAGCAGGAGAACCTCTTCTCGAGCCCGCGGGAGGTGGTGACCCGCCGGACGACCACGCACTACGAGGTGGGGCCGCACCGCATCGAGGCCGAGCTCGATCCGGACACGGAGTCCGGCCTCGCCTCCGTCTGCGTGACGATCCACTCGCCGGCGTGCCGGAGCCCGGGGGCGCGGTGAGAGGGTGCAGCGCGCTCGCGATCGTCGCGCTCGCCTCGCTCGCATGGGCCTGCGAGCAGGGGGAGCCGACGGCGCCCGCACCCGCGATTGCGGAGCTGCCCCGCGAGGAGAGGACCGCCGAGCCGTCGCCGGCCGAGGTCGTCTGCCAGAACGACGAGATCCCCGCCTTCGACGCGATCCTCGTGGTCGTCCCGCATCCCGACGACGAGACGCTGGGCTTCGCCGGGCCGATCTACGAGGCAGCCCAGGCGGGCCGTCGGGTGCGCGTGGTCGTCGTGACCGACGGCCAGGCCTACTGCGGCGCGTGCAACGTCTGGAAGAACGGCGCGCCCCGCGACGAGGTCGCCGAGCCCTGTACGCTCCGCGAGCTCGTCGTGTTCGGGCACGTGCGCCGGCGCGAGACGCTCGCGGCGATGGAGCTGCTCGGGGTCGCTCCGGGCGACGTCGAGTTCCTCGGCTACGTGGACGGCTCGCTGAAGACCGCGTGGGAGGACCCGGAGCGACCCCCCGCGCTCCCCATCTGCGTCGAGGACGGAACGCCCCCGAACGACTGGCTCGCCAAGACGGGAGAGCACCTGGCCGCAGATCTCCGCAGGATCCTTCGCGAGGAGGAGGACGCGCAGGTCGTCTTCACGACCGACCCGCGCGACACCCACCCGGACCACGCGACTCTCTACGCGTTCGTCACCCGTGCGATCCGCGAGAACGGGGCAGCGCGCGAGCTGTTCACGGCGCTGATCCACCGGACCGGCCCGGGCCCGAGTCCGTGCCTCCAGAGCGGGACGTACGGCGGCGGCTGCGCGCTGCCCCGGCGCAACGAGCGCGACACGGACGCGACCCCGTTCAGCCAGATCCGCGAGCTGAGCTACACGCCCGCGACCGTCTGGGACGCGCGCGAGGAGATCTACGGCCCGGCCCTGCGCTTCTGCCTGGCGCCGGCGCTCTACGAAGGGCCCGAGCCGCTGAAGCGCCGCGCGATCGAGCGATACGAGACGCAGATCGGTGTGCGCGACCGCTTCGGCACCCCGCTTCCGCCCGCCTACCAGGGCTGGGTCGACTGGTCGGGCTGGCTGCTCCGCTTCGTCCGCCGCGACGAGCTGCTCTACCGATCCGCCGAATCCGCAGCCTTCGACGTGGGCCCTCCTGGATTCGAACCAGGGACCTGACCGGTTATGAGCCGGCTGCTCTGACCGCTGAGCTAAGGGCCCGAGCGGCGGAGGCTAGCCGAGGCGGTCGGGCCGGATCGGTGCCGATCGGGGCCGGTCGCTCCCTGCCACCCTACCCCCCGGGGGGAGTTCGGGCAGGAGGGGTTGACCTGGCAGGTGGGGGTGTGAGAGACATGGGGGGTTAAACACCCGTCTGCTGCTGCTGAACAGGCTCTTGGAGAAGGATGGAAGTGCCCCGACGGAGAGCCGGCCCGGCTCTGCACCTTGCCGGGCTGGCCCTGCTGCTGGTCCCCTGGCTGCTGTACGGCGGGGGCGCCGGCTGCCTCAAGATCTCGCAGGGCTCGGGCGGAGGGACGCCGGACCCGTACTGCCCCCCGACCGTGTTCCTCTCCAACGCCGACCCGGCCGTGACCACGTACCCCTACGTCGACCCCGGCGCGCAGGTGAACGCGCGCTTCGTGGACTGGATCGGCGACCCGGCCCCGGGCCCCGGCATCCTGCTCGAGGGCCCGCTCCAGGGCTGCTTCCAGGGCGGCAGCATCACCGGGCCCTGGGACCCGAGCTCGAGCTGGGACACCTACCACCACACGGCCGCGCTCTCGGTGAACTCCCCGAGCGCGCCGATGCGCGTCAAGTCGGTCCACGTGCGCAACTACGGCGACGGGGTCTCGATCGAGCCCGGGGTGCCGTGCCCGAACGGCTCCCAGAACCCGTGGCTCTACGTCCACGCCAGCCACTTCGAGGACATCCACGACGACGCCATCGAGGCCGACGGCCTTTGCGCCGTCGACATCGCCGACAACCTGCTGGAGCGCGTCTACGTGGCCTTCGCGTTCAAGCATCGCGCCAGCGACCCGAATCGGACGGGCTTCAACAACACCGTCAGCGTCACGGGCAACCTGGTGCGCGCGCACGCCTTCGAGAACAACTACAAGGGGCGGCTCGAGCACAACTGCTTCTGGAAGTGGTCCCACCAGGGTCGCGGCCCGAAGGTCCGGGTGCGCAACAACGTGTTCCTGGCCTTCGACCCGCCGCCAACCGGCAGCACGCTCTTCCCGTACGTGAACAAGGTCATCTCCTGCGAGGACAACGAGCTGCTCTTCGCCGGGAGCGAGGCGGAGTGGGCGCAGGCGCTGGCCGGCGCCTGCGACGACGACGGCGACGACGGGCTCTGCGACGGCGAGCGCCTGCTCGCGCTCTCGCACTGCTACACGGTGATCACGAAGAGCGACAGCGAGAGCGAGGCCGACTTCCTGGCGACGCACTGGGACCCGCTGGTCGCCGCCTGGAAGGCCACGCACACCGCCGACAACGAGTAGGCCGGGCGTCGCCTCGCGTCAGCGCGTGCGCGACCACGGCGGCCCACGGGCCGTCGAGCGGCCGCGTCACGGCGCGTCCGCCCGGCGCAGCACGAGCGCGTAGCTGTCGGGGCCGAGCCAGCTCGGGTTCCAGTCCTCGATCACCTCGACCTCGCGGAAGCCCGCGGCGCGGAGCTCGGTAAGCGCGTCCTCGGGCGTGATGCCGTGGCGGCTCCGCTTCTCGCCCACGCCCTCGGGCACGAAGAAGCGCAGGTACCAGGTGGGCGGGAAGTCGACGACGACGAAGCTGCCACCGGGTCGGAGCGTGCGATGGACGCTCGCGTTCACGGCCGCGGGATCGGACAGGTGATGGTAGACGTGGCGCATCCAGACGACGTCGCAGCAGCCCTCGGGAAGGTTCGTGCCGTCGACCTTGGCCTCGTGCACCTCGAGGTTCCCGGCACCCGCCCGCTTCGCGGCGGCCTCGATCGTCTCGCGCTTCTCGGCCTCGAGCTCGGTGGCGTAGACGCGGCCCGCGGGGCCGACCCGCGCGGCGAGCTCGACCGCGAAGTCGCCGTCGCCCGCGCCGATGTCCGCCACGGTCATGCCGGGCCCGAGCTCGATGACCTGGGCGAGGCGCGCGATCTCGGCGTCGGGCTCCGCCCCGCAGGCGGCCGCGCCGAGCAGCAGGAAGCCGGCGGCAAGCAGGGTCAGGCGCATCGATGCTCTTCTCGGGCACGTCACCGCCCACTCTCGCGCACACGCCTTCCCGAAACGCTTCACGGAGGCAAAGAAGTGCAAAGGGGGCCCTCCTAGCTGCTTTCGCGATCGAGCCACTTCTCGAGCGCGGGCGCCCGCCAGGCCGCGAGCCGGTCGAGGAGCGGGCCCGGCGCCTCGCCCGCGACGAGGAGCGCCCGGTGCTCCTCGTGGACGAAGCGCTCGGCCACGGCGTGGTCGAGGAAGGCGAGCAGCCCCGCGTAGTAGCCGGCCACGTCGAGCAGCCCGCACGGCTTCGCGTGGAGGCCGAGCTGCGCCCAGGTCAGCACCTCCGCCAGCTCCTCGAGCGTGCCGAGGCCGCCCGGCAGGGCCACGAAGGCGTCCGCCCGCTCGGCCATCAGCGCCTTGCGCTCGTGCATCGAGGCCACCACGTGGAGCTCCGTGAGCCCCGGGTGCGCGACCTCCTTGCTGACGAGCGCCTCCGGCAGCACGCCCACCACGCGCCCGCCCGCCGCGAGCGCGGCGTCGGCGAGCACGCCCATCAGCCCGACGCGCGCGCCGCCGTAGACGAGCTCGAGGCCGCGCTCGGCGAGCGTGCGGCCGAGCTGCTCCGCGGCCGCGGCGTAGGCGCGCTGCGCTCCCGGGCTCGAGCCCGTGAAGACGCAGACGCGCTTCAAGGGAAGCTGCGCGCGAGCAGGTCCCGGATCGCGGCGGCGCCGTTCGCGGCGAGGAAGCGCGTGCCGGTGCCGCAGAAGTGCGGGTGGCGGATCACGGGGTCGCTCACCGGCTCGAAGGCCTCGCTCGTCCACTGGAACCAGCCGCTCTGCTCCTGGTCGTAGACGAACAGCGGCTTGTTGCAGAGCTTCGCGAACTCCGCGCCCCAGCCGGTGCCGCCCTTCACGGTCTGGTCGGGCAGGATCTTGCCGACCACGTAGATCTCCTGGCCGTGGTTCACCTGGTGCCAGATGGTCTGGAGCACGCGCTTGAAGAGCTTGGTGTCGCGGTACTGGCGGTGCATGAGCTTGCTCACGTAGCTGAGGCTCACGTCGCCGTGCTTCAGCTCCTCGTGCGTCAGCACGCGGATGCCGCGCTGGCGGGCGTCGTTGTGGCCCTCGAAGGTGAAGTTCACCTCCTCGATGCCGTGCGCCTCGGCGGCGGCGCCGAAGGCAGCCTCGGCGCCGGCGGCCGCGCCGCTGTAGAGGATGCAGTCCTCGGGCTTCACGGGGCCCCTCCTCGCTTCGAGGGCGCACGATACCGGACCGCACGCGTCGCGCCCGGCTCAGCCCCGGAGCCCCGCCTGCGCGGCGAGCCAGCCGAAGCCGAGGGCGAGCCCGAGCAGGACGGGCACGTGCGCGAGATAGACCGTGAGCGGCCAGGAGCCGAGGAAGACGAGGAGGCGCGGCGGTGCGGCGTTGAGACGCTCGAGCGGCGCCGCGAGCGCGAAGTTCCGTCGCCGCCACGCGACGCCCAGGCCCGTACCCAGCAGCACCACCCCGAGCCACGGGAAGACGGGCACGTAGTCCTCGGTCCACGGGGGCTCGGCGGCGAAGCCGATCGCGGCGGCCGGCCAGCCGTCGAACGCCGGGCTCGAGAGCGAGAGGCCCACGAGCACCACCCCGGCGCCGAGCAGCAGGTTCCCGAGACCGAGCGGCAGCAGCAGGCGCGCCGCGATCAGCGCGACGGCGATCAGGTGGAGGATCCCGAAGTAGATCGTGCGGGGGCCCAGCGCGAGCGCGCTCCCGAACGAGACGATCAGCGCCGCGCCGGCGACCTGGCGCCAGCGCCGCCAGAAGTCGCTCCACGCGGGCTTGAACTCCGCGCGCAGGGCGAGGCTCACGCCGACGAGCAGCAGGAACTGGCTCACGATGGCGACCCGCCACGCCACCCAGAGCGGCTCGACGCCGAGCTCGACGCGGATCCAGCCGAGCCCGGCGAGGACGTAGGCCAGGTGGAAGCCGATCATCTGCACGATCGCGAAGCCGCGCAGGGCATCGATCACCGGGAGCCGCGTGGGAGCACTCTCTCTCGCTCGGGCCGGGCGCTAGCGGCACCCGGACCACGTCGGGGTCGGGCGCTAGCGGCCCTCGGCTGCCGCCGCCTTCTTGCGGTCCGTCCGGTGGTCCTTCTTCACCTTCCAGCGGAGCCGCTTGCGCTTGATCTTGCTCTTGCTTCGGGCCAAGGCGTGAGCCTCCTCACAGGTTCTCTTGCAGGGACGGGGCATTGTAGGCCCCTGCCCGGGGCGCGGTCGAGGCCACCTCGCCCCCCGGCCCGGGCGGGCTGGCGCCCCCCCGCCGCTTCCGTGAGGCTCACACCGTTCGGGGGTCGATCCGATGCATCGCACTCGCACAGCCGTTGCGCTCCTCGCTGCCACCGCCCTGCTCGCGAGCGCCTGCTACACCGCGCGCGTCCACTCGCCGGTGCCGCCCGGCGTGAAGCAACAGAACGACCACGGCACGATCTGGTTCTGGGGCATGATGCGCTCGGAGACCGACGCCGTGGAGTGCCGCGCCGGCCTCGCCGAGGTGGAGACCTCGACGCCCTGGTACGGCTACATCGTCGCGCCGATCACGCTCGGCCTCGCCCACCCGGTCAAGAAGTCGTACACGTGCGCGGTGGGCGAAGGCTTCTAGCGAACACCGGCCCGCGAGCGGGCCCGCTTCAGCCGCCCTCTTCCTCGCGTCGGGCCGCGGCGGCCGGGATGGCGACGGGCTCCGTCCCCAGCACCCAGCTTCGCACCCTCGGGATCAGCAAGGGCGTCAGCACCACGCCCACGAGGCCGAGACCGATCGCGGCCGACGCGGTGATGCCCCAGTCGAGGACTCCGGTACCGAGCACCGAGTAGATGCCCGCGCGGATCGGCACCGCGAGGACGATCGCGAGCGCGAACTGCCAGAGCGCGAGGCCGACGAGCCCCGCCGCGATGTTGAGGGGCGTCAGCACGCCGGCCGGGTGGGCCGTCATCGCGAAGACGGGCGCCGGGCCGAGGCGCCGGATGCGGTCCTCGAGCCGGCTGCCGCGCGCGCCGAGGCGCGGCCGCACCCAGTCGTCGCCGAGCAGGCGGGCGCCGAAGTACTGCATGTGGGACGACGCGGCGAGCCCGAGCGCGCCCCAGAGCGTGCCGGCCGCGGCGCCGAAGACGAGCCCCCCGAGCACGAGCACCAGGTAGGAGGGCAGGAGCATGAAGCTCCGGAACGTGACCAGCGCGACGAAGGCGGCGGGCCCACGCCAGCCGAGCCCCGCGACCCAGTCGCGCGCCTCGGCGAGGCCCTCGATCGAGAACGAGAAGCCGAGCCGCTCGCGCACCACCCCGCCCGCGGCGAAGGCCGCCGCGACCAGCACGGCGACGAGCACGAGCAGCGCCCACTTCCTCATCGTGCGCGGTCCCTCCGCTTCACCCCCCACAGCATCGCGACTGGGCGGCGATGTGCCTACCCGGGTCCGTCTGAGGGCACCGCGCGCCTGACGCGCCCCCGAGCGTATTCGCACGCCATCGAGCACAGGCACAGCCTGTGAATCGAAGGAGCCACCCATAAGGTCGGTTGGTGCCGACCGTCGCTCGCATCGGGCCCTATCGGTTCTTCTTCTTCGCCAACGAGGGTCTGGAGCCTCCTCACGTCCACATCCAGCGAGACCGATGCTTGGCCAAGTTCTGGCTTCGTCCGATCGCGCTAGCCTCTGCGAGTGGCTTCGCCGGGCATGAGCTGGCCAGGCTCCATGCGCTCGTCGAAGCGAACCGTGATCGATTCGAGGAATCCTGGCATGAGTTCTTCTCTTCCGAAGACTGATCCTCGCGCCAAGGAAGTCTCGGTGACCGAAGACGAGCTCTGTGTGCTCCTCGCCGACGGTCGCCGGATCTCCGTTCCGCTCGCCTGGTTTCCCCGGCTTCTTCGCGCCACCCCCGCCGAGCGCTCGAACTACGAGCTCCTGGGCGAGGGCCAGGGGATCCACTGGCCCGAGGTCGACGAGGATCTCAGCGTCGCGGGCCTCCTGCGCGGCACGCCTTCCTCATCGGACTAGATCGGCTCTCCCTCTCCGAACCCACGCGCCTACGCACCGCGGGCCAGGGCCGCGCGCAGCGTCCGGTGGAAGTGGACGATCGCGGGCTCGAAGTGGCCGAAGGTGAAGTGCTCGTTGGCGCCGCTCCCGATGCTGGCCTGGATCGACCGCACCACGGCGAGGTCCTCCGCGAGCCCCGAATCGGCCACGAACGAGGAGTCGCGCTCGGCGAGCTGTTTGGCCTCGGCGCCGCCACCCGGGTTCGTGAGCCGATAGAAGACGCTCCGCGTCCGGCCCACGTCGATCGGCTCGAGCACCACGAGGTTCGTGTGGCGCGAGAGCACCGTCACGAAGGCGTTCGGGAACAGGTGGTAGACGTAGGTGACGAGCCCCTCGATGCGGCGGTCCTCGGGCGGCACGTCGCGGAGCTTCTCGATCCGGCGGAAGGGATAGGTGACGCGGCTGTGCGGGCCCACGTGCTCGATCACGTTCAGGTTGTCGAAGCCGTAGGGGTAGAAGCTCTCCGGATGGGTCGACTTGATGTGGTAGCCCTCGATGAAGCCCTCGAGGAAGACCTTCCAGTTGACCTCGGCGTCGGCCTCCGCGGCCCCGAGCAGCTCCTGCTCGGGCGCGATGATCGTCGGGAGACCGTCGAGCGCGGCCGCGGCCTCGGCGCCGCCCTCCTGGGTGACGAACACGAGGCCGAAGCGCTCCTGCGCCGCCACCGGGACGAGCCCGTGCGCGCCCCGGTCGAGGCCCGGGAAGCCGTCTTCGTGGGGGACGTGCTTGAGCGCACCGTCGAGCCCGTAGGTCCAGCCGTGGTAGGGGCAGACGAAGGCCTGCTGGCAGCCCGACCCGCTCGCCACCTGCGTGCCGCGGTGCCGGCACGCGTTCCGGAACGCGCGCACGCGCCCGTCGCGCCCGCGCACCACCACGAGCGGCGTGCCGGCGGACTCGCGCGCGATGTAGGAGCCCGGCTCGGGGAGCGCCGCCGAGGGGCAGAAGGCTGCGGCGGAGCGCCGGAGCACCTGGAGCTCGGCGTCGAGCCGCGCCTCGGAGCGGTAGTTCGCGACGGGCTCGCGCCAGACCGCGTCGCCCCGGTCCGTCGTCCCCTCGTCGATGTGCCGCAGCACGCGCTCGGCCACGGCCCGGTCTTCCAGGAATCCGCTCATGGCGAATGCCTCCGGGTGGAGTCGACCTCAGTTTCGCGCAGCCCGCCCGATCACGCCCCGGGCGGCAGCCACTGCGCGTACACGAACGGCTCGGCGAAGCCCATGCGCTTGTAGACCGGCCGCCCGAGCCCCGAGGCCTGGAGGCTCGCGATGCGGCAGCCCGCCACCTGGCCCTCGGCCACCGCCTTCCAGGTGAGGGCCCGCCCGAAGCCCTTGTGGCGCTCGCCCTCGACGGTGGCGACCCAGTAGATGCCCGCGACCGCGCCGCTCGTGACGAGGAGCGAGGTGGCGACCACCGCGCCGCCGACCCGGCCCGCGAAGAGCCGCGTGTTCGGCGCCGCCAGCAGCCGCGCGTTCATGAAGCGCGGCGCCACGTCCACCGGATAGCCGAAGCCGCGGAAGGCCGTCTCGCGAAACGCCGCGAGACCCTCGGCCGTCCTCACCTCCTCGATCGCGAGGCCCTCCGGCGCGACCGCCACGTCGGCCGGCAGCGTGAGGCTCATCGCCGGGAGCGGCTCGGCCCGCCGCTCCCAGCCGAGCGCCTCGAGCGCCTTCACCGGCTCGTCGGCGCCGCTCCGTACGGTGAGCTGGAACGGGAGCTTCCGCGCCGCGAAATAGGCGCGCACCGCTTCGCTCGCCGCGGGGACGTCCTGGCACGGGAGCCGCAGGAAGCCCCAGTTGAGGTTCTGCACCGGCAGCCCGCAGCAGACGATCGCGACGTCGCGCCGCTCCAGGTACTCGCCCCCGTCGGCCCCCGTCACGAAGAGGCGACTGGCGTCGAGGTAGTTGGCATCGAGGGCGGCGAGGAGGTCGGGGCCCACGGGGGGAGAGGATAGGAGGGGCTTGCGGGGGCCGCTGGTCGTAGGTTCGTCGTCAAGAACCAGGGCACCTAGCCCGTCGGGAGCGCAGAGGCGCGAGCGTCCATCTGCGGCGACACGTGACCGACAGAACGGGCGTGCACGA
>JBFIYM010000170.1:0-9583 GCA_041605395.1 Myxococcota bacterium
CCCGAGCAGGGCGCAGCCGGCCAGTACCGATGCGACGGCGGACGCCGTCACGCCACTCCGGGTTCGTCGCGTGAGTCGCCTCCGCAGGCCGACGTCGGTCGCAGCCCAGGCGGTCACCCAGGCGATGAACAGGTGCAGCATGGAGTAGTAGGCGGTGACGAGGCTCGCGATCACCAGGGTGGAAGCGAGGAGGGGTCGCCATCCGGGTCGACGGGGCAGCAGGAGCAGCGCGCCGGGCAGCAACCCCCCGATCGCCACGTGGTGCACGTTCTTGAACGCACCCCCGAGCACGACGGTTCGCTCGAGGCACAGCATCGAGGCCAGCAGGATCAGCGCCAGCGTCAGGGGCTCGATCGCGAGGTGGAACCAGCGCCGCAGGGCGCTCGCCCACAGCAAGGGCAGGGCCGCCTGGGCCGCGTGCGTCAGGAGTCCCCATGCCATCACCTGATGGGGGCCGCTCAGGAGCAGGGTCAGCGGCGTGAACGCGACGGGCAGGCCCGGTGGATACGCGTAGCCGGGCTCGGCCGGGACGAACGCGCGGTGGGGCGAGGCCGTTTCGGTCAGCGACTGGGCGATTCCGGGCACGAGCAGGACGTCCGGCCCGCGGATCGCCGTGCCCGCGCGATGGATCCACACGAGCCAGGCGAAGGATGCGAGCCAGAGCAGGAGCGACCCCGCACGATCGCCTGGCGCCGCCGATCCGCCGAGCACCGCTTGCGCCCCCGCCGTCGCGCCGGCGGCCAACAACACGGCCCCACCGAGCGCGGCCCCGAAGGGTGCGCCGAGCGACGCCAGGACGACGAAGGCGAGTGGGGTCAGGAGCGCTGCGAATGCGAGTCCGCGTGTCGTGGGCCCGCGCGTCGCTTCGTCGGCGCGCGCCGCTGGGGTCGTGGGCCGCAGCACGTCGTGCTTCGCGCGCTCACGGCCCGAACGGACCGGCGTTCCAGACCACCTCGCTGAGCAGCGCCTGCCCCTCGTCCGAGGGATGGAAGCAGTCGATCGACGAGATGTCGTCTCCCTCGAAGGGCATCGTCTCGATGTCGACGAAGTGGTAGTAGACCCGACGGCTGGTGTTGCGCTTCACCTGGACGGCGTCTCGAATGGCGTCGTTGTAGGCGAAGTTCCGGGCCTGGACGAAGAGCCGATCGGACTCGCTGTTGTCGGGCGAGAGCATCGAGCCGCACGGGAAGCCGAGGGCGGTGGTCTCCCAGATGTCGTGGCAGTGGATGCCGATCAGGCCCTTCTCCTCGAGCGCGACGTCGTGGAGACGCTTCACGTCGGGGATGCTCACCACCACCACTGTCGCGCCGGCCGGGAGCGTCAGGTCCAGGAAGTCGAGCGTCGACCGGACGTGGCCCGCGATCTGGTCGACGGGCGGAAGGTCCCCGATCGCGTCGCGGCAGACGTCGTTGCCGCCGAGGGCGATGGTCACGTAGGTCGGCGCCTCGTTCGCGACGCCGGCGGCCTGGTCCAGGGCGTCGTTCCAACGCGCGCCGTTCTCGGCGGCGCTCACGTTGCGCCGGCCACTGCTGGCGAACGCGGCGGTGATGCGCTGGTTGTGGCTCTGGACGTCGGGGACGCCGAAGAACTCCTCGAACGGGCCGTGGAAGCCGTTCACCCAGGAGACGGCGTCGTTGTCGCCGGGCGCCCAGGCATCGAAGGCGGTGGTGATCGAATCGCCGATCGCGTAGAGGCGCAGCGGCTCGAGGCGCGGGGGCTTCTGCGGGGAGGACAGGCACGAGGCGCCCGCAGCCCAGCCGAGCAGCAGGAGCTGCGCCAGGCGCCAGCCCTTCGAGCGCGGATGGAGCGGGTCAGCCACGAGGCTTCCGGGACGGCTTCGGCATCAGATCGGTAATGGTGCCGGCTGCCAGCTCAGCCGCCAGCGCCACCGTCTCGGAGAGCGTCGGGTGGGGATGGATCGTCAGGCCCAGGTCGTGGGCGTCGGCGCCGAGCTCGATGGCCAGCGTCGCCTCCGCGACCAGCTCTCCGGCGTGCGCGCCGACCAGCCCAGCGCCCAGCAGGCGGCCGCCGTCCTCGGCGAAGAGCAGCTTGGTCTGTCCCTCGCCGCGGCCCATGCCGAGTGCGCGACCGCTGGCGCTCCAGGGGAACACCGCCTTGTGGAGCGCGATGCCTTCGCGCCGCGCGTCGGTCTCCGAGACCCCGACCCAGGCCACCTCGGGGTCGGTGTAGGCGACCGAAGGCACCGCGCGGGCGTCGAAGGCCGCCTTCCGGCCGGCCGCCACCTCCGCGGCCGCCTTGGCCTGGTGCATCGCGCGGTGTGCCAGCAGCGGCGGCCCCGTCACGTCTCCGATCGCGAACACGTGGGAGACGCTGGTGCGGAGCTCCGCGTCCACGGCGACGAAGCCCCGTTCGTCCGCCGCCACGCCGAGCGCCTCGAGCCCGATCTCGTCGCTGTTGGGACGCCGGCCGACTGCGACCAGCACCCGGTCGAAGGTGCCCGATCCCGGGTCGGCGCCTTCGAACTCGACGTCGAGCCCGCTGGCGGAGGCCGTGATTCCCGCGACCCGGGTCTCGAGGCGCACGCGCTCGCATTCCGCCCGCAGTCGCTTCTCGAGGGGACGCACCAGATCGCGGTCGACGCCGCCGAGCAGCTGGGCCAACAGCTCGACGATCTCGACCCGCCAGCCGAAGGCGAGGTAGACGCACGCCAGCTCGAGGCCGATCACCCCGCCGCCGACGACCAGCAGCCGCCCGGGCGGGCTCGGCAGCTCGAGTGCCGACGTCGAGTCGAGGATCCGCGGGTCGTCGGGCAGCCCGGGCAGCGGGACGTTGCGGGAGCCCGTAGCGAGGATCACCTGCTCGAAGGGGAGGCGCTGCTCGCCCTCCGCGCCGGCGACCCGGAGCTCGTGGGCCCCGACGAAACGGCCCGCGCCGCGCACCACCCGCACCTTGCGTTGCTCGGCGAGCCGCGCGAGACCGCGCGTGAGGGTCGACACGACCTCGTTCTTGCGGGCGCGGATGCGTTCGAAGTCGAGTCGGGGGGTGCCGAACTCGACGCCGTGCTCGCCGAGCGCGCGGGCGGCCTCGATCACCTCGCCCATGTGCAGCAGGGCCTTCGACGGGATGCAGCCGACGTTCAGGCACACGCCACCCAGCGTGGCGTGGCGCTCCACCAGCGTGACGTCGAGGCCGAGGTCGGCGGCGCGGAACGCGGCGGTGTAGCCGCCCGGGCCACCGCCCAGCACGAGCAGCTGTGCGCGGCCGGGGCCCGATGACACCCGGGGGGGCGACGCGGGCGCTTCCGGCGACACGCCGCGGGATTCCGACGCGGGCGCTTCCGGCGACACGCCGCGGGATTCCGGGCCGGGCGCTTCCGCCGCCTCGGGATGGCCTTGCGGACCGGATGCCGCCTCGCGGCTCGCCTCCACCTCGAGCGTGCAGATCGCGTCGCCGGTGTTCACCTGGGCGTTCACGGCGACCGCCAGGGTGGCCACCACGCCGGCCTCGGGGGCGGGCACCTCCATCGAGGCCTTCTCGCTCTCGATCACGATCAGCGGCTGCTCGGCCTCGACCCGGTCGCCCACCGCGACCAGCACCTCCACGACGTCCACGTCGTGGAACTCGCCGAGGTCGGGGACGCGGACGACGACGCTCGCCATCAGAGCAGCAACAGACGCAGGTCGCCGAGGAGCGTGGCGAGCCGGCTCGTGAAGCGGACGGCGTCGGCGCCGTCGATCACCCGGTGGTCGTAGGAGAGCGAGAGCGGCAGCAGCAGCCGCGGCACGAACGCGCCGTCTTGCCAGACCGGGCGCCGCTGCATGCGGGAGACGCCCAGGATGGCCACCTCCGGGTGGTTGACGATCGGTGTGAAGAACGTGCCGCCGATGCCGCCCAGGCTCGAGATGCTGAAGCTGCCGCCCTGGAGATCGGCGGGCCGGAGCTTCCGGCTGCGCGCGCGCCCCGACATCTCCTCGAGCTCGGCCGCCAGCTCGAACAGGCCCTTCTGGTCGGCATTCTGGATCACGGGGACGAGCAGCCCGTTGTCGGTGTCGACGGCGACCCCGATGTGGAAGTACTTCTTGACGATCAGGCTCTCGCCCGTGCGATCGAGCGAGGCGTTGAAGTGGGGAAACTCCGCCAGCGCCCGCGTCACCGCCTTCACGATGAAGGGCAGGAAGGTGAGCTTCAGCTCGCGCCGCGCGGCTTCGGCCTGCTGGGCCTTGCGGAAGGCATCGAGGTCCGTGACGTCGGCCTCCTCGAACTGGGTCACGTGGGGAACCGTGACCCAGCTGCGGTGCAGGTTGGCCGCCGACGCGCGACGCACACGGTTCAGGGGCTGGAGCTCGGTGGCGCCCCAACGCGAGAAGTCGATGTCGACCGGGGCGGCGACCGCCACGCCCGCGAGCGGCACCCCGGCCGCGGTATCCCCCGAGAGCGAGGCCTTCACGAAGCGCTGGACGTCTTCCTTGGTGATGCGGCCCTTCCGCGCGGTGCCGGGCACGAGGCTGAGATCCACGCCGAGCTCGCGGGCGAGACGCCGCACCGACGGGCCCGCGTGGGCGGCCGGTCGACCGGGCTGCTCCGCAGTGGGCGGCTCCGCCTCCGCGCGTGCCTCCGGCGCCCGTGCGGCCGGCTCCTTCGCCGCGGGTGCTGCTCGCGGGGCCGGCGCCGGCGCCGCGGGTACCTCCGGCGCTCGTGCGGCCGGCTCCGGCGTCCCGGTTGCCTCCGGCGCTCGTGCGGCCGGCTCCGCGGGCGCGGGAACGGCGGCTGCCGCGGCCGGCGTCGCCGCGCTCTTCGCAGCGTCGGCCTGGATCACCGCGATCAGGTCCCCTTCGCTGACCTGGTCTCCGACGCGGACGCGCAGCTCCTCGAGCACGCCGGCCGCGGGCGACGGGATCTCCATGGTGGCCTTGTCGCTCTCGAGAATGATCAGCGACTGTTCCTTCTCGACGCGGTCCCCCGCTGCCACGAGCACCTCGACGACGTCGACGTCTCGGAAATCACCGATGTCCGGAAGCGTGAACTCGATGCGCTCGGGCATGGCTCAGCTCCGCGCCGGGTCGGGCTTGTCGGCGTCGATCCCGTACTTCTCGAGGGCCTGCTGCACGGTTGCGGGCGGCACGCGTCCCTCGTCCGAGAGCGCCTTCAGCGCGGCGACGGTGATGAAGCCCCGGTTGACCTCGAAGAAGTGCCGCAGTCGCTCGCGCCCATCCGAGCGTCCGAAGCCGTCCGTGCCGAGCGTCCGGTAGCGGGCGGGGACGAACGGTCGGAGCTGCTCGGGGACGGCGCGCACCCAGTCGCTCGTTGCGATCACCGGCCCGGATTCCGCGCCGAGGCACTCCTCCACGTAGGTGAGTCGCTGCGGCTCCGTCGGATGCAGCAGGTTCCAGCGCTCCACACCGCTCGCCTCGCGCCGGAGCTCGCTCCAGCTGGTCACGCTCCAGACGTCGGCCCCGATTCCGAAGTCGTCGCGCAGCAGGTCGGCCGCTGCGAGGGCTTCCCGCAAGATCGTGCCGCTACCGAGCAGCGTGACCCGCTCGCCGTCTCCTTCCGCCTGGCGCAGCCGGTACATGCCGCGCAGCACGCCTTCGCTCGCGCCGTCCGGAAGCGCGGGCTGGACGTAGTTCTCGTTCATGACGGTGACGTAGTAGAAGACGTCCTCCTGCTCGACGAACATGCGGCGCATGCCGTCGTGGAGGATCAGCGCCAGCTCGTACGCATACGCCGGGTCCCAGGCGCGACAGTTCGGCACGTTCGCCGCCATCGCGTGGCTGTGCCCGTCCTGGTGCTGCAGGCCCTCGCCGGCCAGCGTCGTGCGCCCGGCGGTCCCCCCGAGCAGGAAGCCGCGGGTGCGCGAGTCCGCGGCCGCCCAGATCAGATCGCCGACGCGCTGGAAGCCGAACATCGAGTAGAGGATGAAGAACGGGATCATGGGCAGGCCGTGGTTCGCATACGCGGTGCCCGCCGCGATCCAGGAGGAGAGGGCGCCGGCCTCGTTGATGCCTTCCTGGAGGATCTGCCCGCTCTGGTCCTCGCGGTAGTAGGCGAAGGTGTCCGAGTCGACGGGCTCGTAGAGCTGCCCCTGGGCCGCGTAGATGCCGAGCTGGCGGAACAGGCCTTCCATCCCGAAGGTGCGGGACTCGTCGGGAACGATCGGCACCACGTACTTCCCGATCTGCTTGTCGCGGGTCAGCGCGCCGAGCATGCGTACGAACGCCATCGTGGTCGACATCTCGCGGTCGCCCGAGCCCTTGAGCAGCGACTCGAAGATCGTAAGGTCCGGGAGCGGCAGCTTCTGGGCGGCGCCGCTGCGCGCGGGGAGGGTGCCGCCGAGGGCCTTTCGGCGCTCCTGCATGTAGGTGAGCTCGGGGCTGTCGGCGGGCGGCTTGTAAAAAGGCGCCTCCCCGATTTTCTCGTCCGGAATCGGCAGGCGGTAGCGGTCGCGGAACTTTCGCAGCGTCTCCTCGCCGAGCTTCTTCTGCTGGTGGGTGAAGTTCTTGCCTTCGCCCGCCTCCCCCATGCCGTAGCCCTTGACGGTCTTGGCGAGGATCACCGTCGGCTGGCCCTTGTGGTGGGCGGCGGCGTGATAGGCCGCGTGGATCTTGGTCGGGTCGTGGCCGCCGCGATTCAATTGCCAGATATCGTCGTCGGTGAGGTTGGCGACGAGGGCGAGCAGCTCCGGGTGCGTGCCGAAGAAGTGTTCGCGGGTGTAGGCGCCCCCGCGAACCTGGTAGTTCTGGTAGTCGCCGTCGACGGCCTTCTCCATTCGATCGAGCAGGAGCCCCTTCCGGTCCTTCGCCAGCAGCGGGTCCCAGCGGTCGCCCCAGATCACCTTGATCACGTTCCAGCCGGCGCCGCGGAAGGTGCCCTCGAGCTCCTGGATGATCTTTCCGTTGCCGCGAACCGGCCCGTCGAGACGCTGGAGGTTGCAGTTCACGACGAAGACCAGGTTGTCGAGCTGCTCGCGCGCGGCGAGGCCGATCGAGCCGAGGGACTCCGGCTCGTCCATCTCGCCGTCGCCGACGAAGCACCAGACCTTGCGGCTCTTCATGTCCGCGAGCCCGCGGTGCTCCAGGTACTTCATGAAGCGCGCCTGGAAGATGGCCATGATCGGCCCGAGCCCCATCGACACCGTCGGGAACTGCCAGAAGTGCGGCATCAGCCACGGGTGGGGGTAGGAAGAGAGGCCCGGTGCGCCCACCTCCCGGCGGAAGCGCAGCAGGTCGTCCTCGCCGATGCGGCCTTCGAGGAAGGCGCGGGCATAGATCCCCGGGGACGAGTGCCCCTGGATGTAGAGCAGGTCGGGCCCGTCGGGGTGCTCGGGGCCCTTCCAGAAGTGGTTGAAGCCGACGTCGTAGAGCGTGGCGGCGCTCGCGAAGGTGGCGATGTGGCCGCCCAGCTCGGCATTGGCGCGATTGGCCTGCACGACCATGGCCAGGGCGTTCCAGCGCACGAGCGAGCGGATCCGGTGCTCGAGGCCGGGCTCGCCGGGCATCGCGGGCTCGTCGCGGAGGTGGATGGTGTTCAGGTAGGCGGTGGTCGCCGAGTAGGGGAGGTGGGCCCCCGAGCGGCGCGCCTGATCGATCAGGCGCTCGATCAGATAGTGGCCGCGCTCGATGCCCTCGATTCGGAACACCGACTCGAGCGCCTCCAGCCACTCGGTGGTCTCGGCCGGGTCCAGATCCGCCTTGCGGTCCGCCATTGGGGTTCCCCTCCGCGGTGTCTACCTATAGCAACCTGATCGGGGCTGGATCGGGGATCGATCGCCTGGGCTCTTCGTCCGAGTTGGAATTTCCATTGAATTCGGACTCTTGCTGATGTAAATAGGTTGACATCCGAGGGGTCCCGAGATGAGTGAAGCTCCCTTCCCGGCAACCAGTGTGCGGCCCTCGGCCGCGTCGGACCGGGTGGCCTACACCGAGGCCGGCGCCGCCCTGTTCCAGCTGTTCCGCGAGCTCGAGAGGTCGCTGCCACGCCTCTCCGCCCTCCCGGTCTCGCAGGGGCGCATGGGCCTGCTCCGGACCCTCGCGCTCCACGGGCCGCTGCACGGCAGCGAGGTGGCCCGCCTGCGGGGGGTGAGCCGGCAGGGGGTGCTGCGCCTGGCCGAGCTGCTCGAGCGCGAGGGCCTGGTGGCCAGTCGTCCGCATCCGCGCAACGCGCGCGCGCGGCTGATCGAGCTCACGGAAGCCGGGGCGCGGGCCTACCACGGGCTGGCCGCTCGCGAGGCCCGCGAGCTCAACGCCCTCGCGGCGGGCCTCGCGCCGGCGGAGCTGCGGGCCGCGGTGCGCGTGCTGCGCGCGCTGGCGGAGCGCGGCCACGAGGCACCGGGCGATCGAGGGCGGGCCCGGTCGGCCCCCTGAGCCCGCCCGGTCGGCCCCCTGAGCCCGGGCAGGGCACTATGCTCGGGCCTCATTCCAGGAGGCCCCGATGAAGGTCCGCGCCGCCGTCGCCCACGAGCCCGGGAAGCCGCTCGAGATCGAGGAGGTCGATCTCGAGGGCCCGCGGGCGGGGGAGGTGCTGGTCGAGGTGCACGCGACCGGGGTGTGCCACACCGACGCCTACACCCTCTCCGGCCGCGATTCGGAGGGCCGCTTCCCGTGCATCCTCGGTCACGAGGGCGCCGGGATCGTGCGCGAGGTGGGCCCGGGCGTCGCCTCACTCGAGGTGGGCGACCACGTGATCCCGCTCTACACGCCCGAGTGTCGTCAGTGCAAGACCTGCCTGTCGGGCAAGAGCAATCTCTGCACCGCCATCCGGGCCACCCAGGGGCAGGGCCTGATGCCCGACGGCAGCAGTCGCTTCTCGCTGCGCGGCAAGCCGCTGTTCCACTACATGGGCACCTCGACCTTCGCCAACTACACGGTGCTGCCCGAGATCGCCGTCGCGCGGATCCGCAAGGACGCGCCCTTCGAGAAGGTGTGTTACGTCGGCTGCGGCGTCACCACGGGGATCGGTGCGGTGCTCTACACCGCGAAGGTGGAAGCGGGAGCGCGTTGCGTCGTGTTCGGCCTGGGGGGCATCGGCCTGAACGTGATCCAGGGGCTGCGCCTGGTGGGCGCGGACCAGATCGTCGGGGTCGACGTGAACCCCGCGAAGCGGGGGCAGGCCGAGCGCTTCGGGATGACCGACTTCGTGAACCCGCGCGAACTCTCGGGCGAGCTGGTCCCCCACCTGGTGGAGCTCACTGGCGGCGGCGCCGATTACAGCTTCGAGTGCATCGGCAACGTGGGCACCATGCGACAGGCGCTCGAGTGCTGTCACCGGGGCTGGGGTGAATCGATCATCATCGGCGTCGCGGGCGCCGGGGAGGAGATCGCGACCCGTCCCTTCCAGCTGGTGACGGGCCGGGTCTGGCGGGGCAGCGCCTTCGGCGGCGCGCGCGGCCGCAGCGACGTCCCGCGCATCGTCGATTGGTACATGAATGGCAAGATCGCCATCGACGAGCTGATCACGGCCCAGCTCCCGCTGGATCGCATCAACGAGGCCTTCGATCGCATGCACGCCGGCGAGGGGGTTCGCAGCGTCGTCCGCTTCTGAGCGAGGCACCGGGCGCGCGAAAGCTGACTCCGAGTCAGATCGCTTCCCGGGAGGCGCCGCGATCGACCGCGAAGCGCGTTTCCCA
>JBFIYM010000171.1:0-9183 GCA_041605395.1 Myxococcota bacterium
GCCTCGCGACCCTCGATGCGATCGAGCGCCAGGCCTGGGACGCGCTGCCGCCGGAGCCCTATCGGAGCCGCCACATCGCGGCCTATGCGCGCGCGCTCGGCGTCGTCGACGCCGAGGCGGTGGCGCGCGCGGTGCGCCAGCTGAGCACGCCGCGGGCGAACGGCGCCGAGGAGGCAGGCGCCGAGGCCTGACGCGTCCTCCCCGCGGAGGGGCTGGGCCGGTCACGGGGTGCTGGCATCGACGCGGGTCGCGTCGGCCCAATCGACCGCGAGTGCGGCCTCGAAGCAGAGGCCGTCGCTGACCCCGAGCTGCACCGTCACGGCGTCGCTCCCGGCCAGGCCCGCCGCGATGCCGGTGGGCAGCGCCGTCTGGCCCTTCTTGGCGTTGTTGGCGGCCTGGACCTGGATCTTGCCCTTGCCCGCCGGGCCGCTCGCAACGCTCGCCTTGCGGACGCCGACGGCGGACGCATCGGGATCGCCGTAGCCGTAGCCCTTGTCTCCCTTCGCCTTCCAGCAGGGCTTGCCGCGTGAGCCGCAGGTCGCGGCGCCTCGCGCCACCACCGCACCCCCAACGAAGCCGTCGGCGTCGTCGTACAGACAGAAGTCGAAGCGCGTCGGCCCGTCGACCGGGTCGCCGAAGTCGCCCTGCGTGGTCTGCTGATCGAAGCCGGACAGCTTCACCTTCCACTTCTCGGCTCCGGGCTTCCCCTCGCGAATCCCGAGCTTCGCCTTGGCGGCGACCACGCAGCCGGGCAGCGGCGCGTCGGGGCAGATCCCGGCCGCGTTGAAGTCGTCGAAGCCGAGACCGAAGCCGAAGGCGCCCTCGAACATGCCCACGATGCGGATCGAGGCGATGTCGTTCTGGGGCCGCTGAAAGCCCCACCAGCTGGCGGCGCCGTCGCCGGTCCCCGAGTCGCCCGCGGCGATCAGCTGGTCTTCGAGCACGGCGTCCAGATCGTCGCGCGCCTCGATCAGGAACGACTCGGTGCCGTCGACGTCGAGGATCAGGCCGCTCGCTCCGGCCGTCGGATTCTCGTACGTGATCAGCAGCGGCGGCGGGGCGCCCCCCGTCACGCCATCGTCGGTCAGGAAGAAGTCGCCGATGTCCACGCCCGCGGCCGGCGTGTCCGCCGCGCCACCCGGGCCCTGGAAGGCGGTGATGGGCGCCCCCACCTCGGCGAGCACTGGCGTCCCGCCTCCTTCGAGCGAGAACGTGACGCCGTGGCTGGCCAGGAACTGGTCGCCGATCGGGAGACCCTCGGCGGGGACGTCGCCGGGAATCGTCTCGAAGTCGATCACCTGGGCGGCCGCGAGCCCAGGCGCGACGAGCCACAGGGCAATTGCAAGCCCGATCCGTCGATGGACGCCAGCCACGATCGATCCCTCCTTCGCGAGTCGGAGCGATCGTACGGGGGCGCGATCGGCGGCCGCAGTCCCCCGTCGGGGGGACACGGCCTCCCGCGGGCGCCAGACGGCCTTCCCGCGGGCGCTAGGCGGGGGCCGGGCTCGCGCGTTCGCGCCGCAGCGACCAGACCACCAGCGCGATCCCCGCGAGGGTCGTGAGGACGCAGAGATACTGGGCGGGCGTCCAGCCGAAGTAGCGCGCGTCTTCGGCGCGCAGCATGTCCATCACGAAGCGCGCGGGGCCGTAGAGCGCAAAGAAGAGCCCGCTGAAGAAGCCGACCGGGGGGCTTCGCTCGGCTCCGCCTCGCTGCGCGCGCGGCTTCGCCGCGCTTGCGGACCAGTCTCTCCGGCCCAGGAAGAAGAACACGATGCAGACCGGCACCAGGTAGAAGAACTCCAGCAGCCCGAGGTCGAAGCGCGGGCCGTCCGGGAAGGCCACGGCCAGGAAGTGGGTCGAGGCGATGCCCAGGTGATCGTGCTGGAGGCCGCAGCCCAGCCGGCCGACGGCCAGCGTGAAGGGCAGCGCGTAGATCGCGAGATCCAGGAAGCGCATCACGCCGGTCGCGCCGAGGCCGCGCCGCCAGGCGACGAAGGCGAGGCCGCCGAGCCCACCCATCATGCCGCCCCACGAAGAGAGGCTGCCCCAGATGCGGAACAGCTCGAGGGGATCCTCACGCAGGCGCTCCGGGTAGTAGGCGATCACGTCGAAGACGTGCGCCGAGATCAGCCCGAACACCGTCGCCCAGGCGATCAGCGACGACGCCTGCTCGCTGCTGAAGCCGTGCCGCGGCGCGCGCCGCACCACGATCGTGTACTCGACCACGATCGCCGTGAGCGCGAGCACGCGGAACGCCTGGAGCGGATAGGAGCCGATCTCGATGACCGGATGCTCGAGGTACGGAATCACTTCTGGGGCGCCTCGCTTCGCTCGATCCAGGAGAGTAGGCGGCCGGCGCGCGTGCCGTCACGGCGGAAGGAATGGAAGCGCTCGGCGTCGCAGCGCGTGCAGGCGCCGACCGCGCCGATCGCGGCCTCCGGTACGCCCGCGGCGCTGAGCGCCTCGCGTGCCAGCGCGACGAGGTCGAGCTGGGCGTGGCCCGGACGCCCGGCGCGGAGGGCCGGCTCCGCCCTGGCGCCGAAGCGTTCGCGCATCGCCTCGATCACCGGCGCATCCACCTCGTAGCAGCACGGCCCGATCGCGGGGCCGATCGCGGCGACGAGGGGCGCATCCGGGGCCAGCCGGGTCACGGCCTCGACCGCCCGCGGGATCACGCCGCGCGCGAGCCCCCGCCAACCGGCGTGGATGGCGGCCACGCCGCGGCCCGGGGCGGCGAGCAGCACCGGCACGCAGTCGGCCGTCACCACGCCCACCGCGACGCCGGGCCGCGTCGCGAGGCAGGCGTCCGCCTCGCCGAGCGCGCCCGCCGCGTCCGCCGAGACCACCTGGTCGCCGTGCACCTGCTTCGGGCGACGCACGTCCGCGCGTTCGGGGCTCGTGCGCAGGCCGAAGCCGTGCGGCACACCGGCGCGCCCGAGCAGCGGGTGCTCGATCCAGTCGCTCACGGGGCCTCGGCCTCGAGTGCCGCGGCGAGCGCCACGAGGTCTTCGGGGAGCGGCGCGTCGAAGACGAGACGCTCCGCCGTATCGGGATGGACGAAGCCGAGCCGGGCGGCGTGCAGGGCCGGCCGCGCCAGCGACACGCCCGGCGGAAGGCCCGCCCGCGAGCGCCCGTACACCGGGTCGCCCAGGATCGGAAGTCCCTGCGAGGCGAGGTGCACCCGGATCTGGTGCGTGCGCCCGGTCTCGGGACGCACCTCGAGCCACGCCGCCCCGGGCCTCGGATAGCGCGTCCGCACGCGCCAGACGGTGGCCGCCGCGCGCCCCGAGCGGGTCGCCACCGACATGCGCTTTCGGTCGCGCGGGTGCCGGCCGATCGGGCGCTCGACCCGCCCGCTCTCCGCGGCCGGCGTGCCGCGGACGAACGCGTGGTATACGCGCTCGATCGTGTGCTCGCGGAACTGGAGGGCGAGGGCCTGGTGCGCGGCGTCGCACTTCGCCACCACCATCACGCCGGAGGTGCCGGCGTCGAGTCGGTGCACGATGCCGGGGCGGAGCGCGCCGCCGATCCCCGCCAGATCGCGGCAGTGGTGGAGCAGCCCGTGCACGAGCGTGCCGCGCGCATGCCCCGGGGCGGGATGCACGACGAGCCCGGCCGGCTTGTCGAGCACGATCAGGGCGGCGTCCTCATGGAGGATCGAGAGCGGCATCGGCTCGGGCTCGAGCGCGAGCGGGGTCGGCTCGGGGGGCTCGGCGGCCAGCACGTCGCCGATGGCGAGCCGCTGGCTCGCCTTGGCCGAGGCCGCGTTGCAGCGCACGACGCCGGCGTCGATCCAGCGCTGCGCCTGGGAACGCGGAACGCCGGCCAGCGCGGCGAGGGCCCGATCGAGCCGCTCGTCGGCCTCACCCTCACCGATCACGAAACGCACCACACCCCTGCTTTACCAGATGCGCGAGCGGACGTGCCGGCTTCGGAACACGAGAACGTCCACCAGGGCCCGGTTCCACGCGTTCGAGGCGCGCGCGACATCCGCCTCGACGCGCGATTCGAAGTAGACGCGCGCCTCTTCGAGCTCCCCGGCCAGCCGGTCGAAGAGGTCGTCCGCCTCGATCCCCTGCCGCACGGCGTCCTCGTGGTAGAGCATCACGTCCGAGAGGATCGCACGCGCCAGCCGCGCCGCGCGCTCGGGCTCCTGGATCGCACTCACCGCCGCGCCTGCGGCCTGCGCAGCGCGCTCGCCGAGGGCCGCGCCGACTGGAGGCGCTCGGCGTAGTCCGAAGTGACGCGCGCCGCGTCGAGCCCGAGACAGCGGGCGTAGGCGGCCACGAAGCCCCGCACGTAGACCGCGGCGGGCAACGCCTCGAAGCGCTCCTCCTCGATGCAGCGCAGGTAGAGCGGGTTCACCTTGGTGATCTCGGTGATCTGTCCGAGCTCGAGGCCGCGGGCCAGCCGCGTGCGGCGCAGCGCCGCGCCGCTCCAACGCCCCTCGTCGGGCCCGGAGAGATCCTCGAAGTCGTCGATCTCGGCCGGCAGCTCCGCCGCCGTCTCGGGCTCCGGCTCCTCGTCGAAGAGGAGCTCGGGCTCCTCCACCGGCGCGGGCGCGGGCCCGCCGAGGCCCTCGTCGTAGGCGGTCCGTGCCTCGACGTCGACGAGGACGCGATAGGCCTGCTCCACCCGCTCGCGCAGGGCGGCCAGCTCGTCGTCGGCGGCGACCGAGTAGGCGGCGAGGCTGTCCTCGGACCAGGTCGCCATGGCCATCCGGTAGGCGCGCTCGACCTCCTCGCGCGTGGCGTCCCGCGACAGCTCGAGCAGCTCGTAGTGGTCGTCGCTCATCGGAATTCCCCGGCCGCCTCCGCGAGCTTGCGCGCGATCCGCTCGACGTAGACCGCGGCATCGCTCTTGGGCCGGAACTGCACGAGGGGCAGCCGCGCCTGCACGGCCTCGCGCACCGCGGGGTCGCGGTTCACGTAGCCCACGTAGTCCACCTCGATGCCGAAGAACCTCCGGCACACGCTGCGCACGGAGAAGCCGAGCTTCACCTCGTCGGCGTTCTCCACCTCGTTCACGACGACGCGCGGCCGGAAGCCCCGCATGGCCTGGCTGAAGCGACGGCCCTCCTCGGGATCCATGGCCTCGACCTCGCGCAGCAGATCGAGCGGCGTGCGAATGCCGCGCTCGTTGCGCTGGTCCATGGCCTCGCGCACCAGCTGGCGCACGTCGTGCTTCTGCATCACCAGGTGCATGCGCCGGTAGAAGGCTGCGCGCAGGAAGGAGTAGGTGTTCTCGAGCGAGGTGGGCTCGGGGTGGAGCACGAGAACGGCCTCGTCCCCGACCAGGAAGTAGTCGATCGTGGCCGGGTGCGCGCCTGCGCCGCAGTCGACCACCACGAAGTCGCACGGCAGGCGGCGCAGCCGTTGCAGCAACTCGACGCGGCGCGAGGGCTCGGGCTGGGAGACGGCCAGGTTGCCGTGCGTCGCCGCGATCAGACCCAGCGTCGCGTGCGGTGTCTCCACCACCAGGTCGAGGGGATCCTGCACGCGTCCGGCGACGAAGTCGGCCAGGCTCGCGCGCGGCGACGTCACGCCGAGCCAGGTGTGGAGGTTGGCGCCCTCGATGTCGGTGTCGACCGCGACCACGCGCGCGCCGGACCGTGCCAGGGAGACCGCGAGGTTCGCGGCGAGGAAGGTCTTTCCCACGCCGCCCTTCCCGCCGCCCAGGGCGATCATCCGAGGCGTGCTGCCTTTGCCCCTGGCCTTCGTGGCTCGCTCCATCGCGAGCCCGCTACTCGGCGAGCTCCACGTTCCAGTACGAGGCGTCCACCACGCTCAGGAACGGGCGCCACTCCTGGTACCGGACGCTCGACCACATCAGGTTCGCGAGCGGCGTCCAGCGCGGGCGCTCGGGCCTTCGCTTCAGCTTCAACCGTGCCTGGCGCGGGGTCCGCCCACCCTTCCTGCGATTGCAGTCGACGCAGCTCGTCACCACGTTCTCCCAGGTGCTGCGGCCGCCGAGCGAACGCGGAACCACGTGGTCCAGGTTGAGCTCGGTGCGGCGGGGCTTGGTGCCGCAGTACTGGCACTGGAAGTTGTCGCGGGCCATCAGGTTGATGCGGCTGAAGCGAACGTGGCGCTTCGGCAGCCGATCGAAGGCGACCAGCACGATGACGCGGGGCACGCGGATGCGGCCACTCGGCGTTCCGATCGCATCCATGTCGCGGGCAACGGCAAGCTGGCTCCAGGCCTCGAAATCGAAGGTCTGATACTGCTCGTTCACGATCCGCGCGATGCCCTGGTAGACGAGCGAGAAGGCGCGTCGTGCCGAAGTCACGTGGATCGGCAGATACGAGCGATTCAGAACGAGCACGGCCGAATTGAGCATGGCGGTCTCGGCCCTGGACCCTACCCGATGTCGCTTCCGCCAGCGAGGCGGAGCGCGGCCACGGCCGCTTCCAGGGCGGTTTCGTCGTCGGGCAGCAGGGTACGCGCGTCGAGCAGGACGCGACCGTCCGTGACGCGCGCGATCACCGGAACTTCGGCGCCGCGGAGCGCCGCCGCGAGCGCTTCGGCGCCGACTGCGGCGCCGAGCACGACGGCGCGGCTCTCGAGTGTGAAGCCGGGCAGCGAGCCCCCACCCACCGGCGCCCGGGTCGGCTCGCAGCCGACCTCCAGCCCGGCGGGCGCCACCTTGGCGAGGCGCGCCGCGAGCGCGTCGGCGCGGGCGGCGACCGTCTCGGCGGGCTCGAGCAGCTGCCGCAGGGTCGGGAGCTCGCGCGCACGGCCGGCCAGCACCAGGCGCAGCGTGGCGTCGAGGGCCGCCAGCGTGAGCTTGTCGAGGCGCAGCGCGCGGGCGAGCGGGCTCCGACGGAGCTTCGCCACGGGCTCCCTGCGGCCCAGCACGATGCCGGCCTGGGGGCCTCCGAGCAGCTTGTCGCCGGAGAAGCAGACGAGGTCGACGCCGCTCGCGAGGCGCGCCGGCGCGAAGGTCTCGGGGGGCAGGCCCTCGCTGCGCAGGTCCACGAGCGTGGCGCTGCCGAGGTCCTCGATCACGGGCACGCCCCTCGACCGCCCGATCTCCACGAGATCGGGCAGCTCCACCTCCGCCACGAAGCCCGTGAGCTCGAAGTTCGAACGGTGCACCTTCAGGATGGCGCCGGTGTCCGGCCCGATCGCGCGCTCGTAGTCACGCGCGTGGGTGCGGTTCGTGGTGCCCACCTCGACGAGGCGCACGCCGGCCTCGCGCAGGATCTCGGGGACGCGGAACGAGCCGCCGATCTCGACCAGCTCGCCGCGCGAGACGATCACCTCGCGGCCACGGGCGAGGGCGGAGACCGCGAGCAGCACGGCGCCGGCACCGTTGTTCACCGCCAGGGCGTCCTCGGCCCCGCTCTCGAGGCACAGCAGCTCGGCGAGCTCGGCGCCCCGCTCCCCCCGCCGTCCGCTGTCGAGGTCCAGCTCGAGCGCGCTGTAGCGGCTCGCCACGGCGGCCACTGCGTCCGCCACCTCGCGGGGCAGCACGGCGCGGCCGAGGTTCGTGTGGAGGACCACCCCGGTGGCGTTCACGACGCGGAGCGGGTGCGGCTCGGCGAGCCGGCGGGCCAGCGCGAGCGCCCGGCCGCCCGGATCGCCCGCGGGGCGCCCGGCCTCCACCTCGCCGCGCGCCTCGGCGACCGCGCGGCGCACCGCCTCCCGGAGCGCCCAGGCAGGCAGCTCGGGATGGGCGTCCCCGAGGCTCCGCGCGAGGCGGTCTACGGAGGGCAGTGCACGGCGGGCGTCGCCGCTCATGTCCCCTCGGGGATTCTTGTCGTCCTGATATCGATCAGCTTGACCACCCCGGCGCGATCGAGGATGTTCCGCCCGAAGGTTTTTCGGTCCGATCCATGGACCCCCCCGGGGCCCCGGATCCGTACAGTGTGCCGGATAGCGCAGTGTGCGGGAGAGGGGCGAGGGGGGTCCAGGGGAATGATCCAGAGCCGACCAGGACGTTTGGACGTGCGGCGGGGAATGCGCGGGACGTTCGGCGGCGGATCGGGACCGCAACACGAAGGTTCGATTTGATCAACCAGAGCGGTCGATTTCTCGGGCAGTCCACGAGGGCACCCGTCCAGTCGCGTCTCGGCCTGGGAGCCGCGGCGCCCGCCTGACCCCGCCCCGCCCTTCGCGGCGGAACCCAGCATGGATCCCGAGTTGCGGCCGATGCCACGGCCGGCGCCGGGCACGCGTGCGTGCCGGCACCGCCGAGAAGGGCGTCGATGCAGAACGAGATCCTGATCAACGCGGTCCCCGGGGAAACCCGAGTCGCGATCCTCGAGAAGAAGCAGTTCGTCGAGCTCCACATCGAGCGCACGCGGAGCCGCAGCGTGGTGGGGAGCGTCGTGAAGGGCCGGGTGCTGCGGGTCCTGCCCGGCATGCAGGCGGCCTTCGTCGACATCGGCCTCGACAAGGCCGCCTTCCTCTACGCCGGCGACTACGTCGAGAACATCGAGGGGCTCGACGAGGACGACAACGGCGGTGGCGGCCGCGGGCGGCGGCGCCGCAACCGCAACGTCCCGAACATCGAGAGCCTGGTCGACGAGGGCCAGGAGATCGTGGTCCAGATCGCGAAGGAGCCGATCGGGACCAAGGGCGCCCGCATCACCTCGCACGTCTCGATCGCCGGCCGGCACCTGGTGCTGACCCCCTGGGCCCAGCGCGTGGGCGTCTCGCGCAAGATCGACTCGGACCGCGAGCGGCGACGGCTCAAGGAGATCGTGAACCGGGTGAAGCCGGCCGACCTCGGCTTCATCATCCGTACGGCCGGGGAGGCCGTGCGGGAGGCGGATCTCGCAGCCGACGTGAAGTACCTGACCACGGTCTGGGACGACATCCAGATCAAGAAGGACCGCGTCCGGGCCCCCGCCACGCTCTACGAGGAGCCCGCGCTCCCGCTCCGCGTGATCCGCGACTTCGCGAACTCGGACACGCGCCGCATCATCGTCGACTCGAAGAGCGCGTACGAGGAGATGAAGACCTTCGTGGACGAGTTCGTGGCCGACCCGAAGCCGCGCCTCGACCACTACCAGGGCGACGTCCCGCTCTTCGACGAGTTCGGCTGCGAGGCGCAGATCGACGCCAGGGCGAGAATGCCGAAGTTTCCCAGCATCGATGACGCCGTCATCAGCCTGCTCATAGAAGGACCGGATATTGCCCGCTTTCGATATGTGACCGGGTTGCCGGGCGCCGCGGA
>JBFIYM010000172.1:0-9098 GCA_041605395.1 Myxococcota bacterium
CCTTCGCGTGTGAGGCCGGCGCTCGGGTCGAGGCCCAGGAGCCTCTGGACGAATCCTCATGCGGCCGCCGTGCCCGGGACCGGTGGGCCGGCTCCTACTCCGGACTCGGCGGGTCGCGGTGGATCCATGCCGCAACCGGCGGGCCCGCGCTCCGGTCTGGTACGGTGCCGGTTGGTCCGGCCGGAGGCCCCGTTCATGTGTCCCACCCCGATGGCGAAGGCGCCGGAGCCGGCACTCGCCTACGTGCCGATTCCGAAGCAGCGCTACACGAGCGCCGACTTCGCCCGCCTCGAGTGGGAGCGCATGTGGACCCGGGTCTGGCTGCTCGCGGGCCGCGAGTCGGACGCCGCGGCGCCCGGCGACTACTTCACGTTCGAGATCGGCCCCGAGTCGGTCCTGGTGATCCGCCAGCCCGACGGCTCGCTCGCCGCGCGCCACAACGTCTGCATGCACCGCGGCACGCGGCTCCGCGAGCCGGGGCGGGGACACGCGAGCGAGTTCCGCTGCCTCTTCCACGGCTGGCGCTACGGCCTCGACGGCCGCCTGCTCGAGGCGCTCGACGCGCACTGCTTCGAGCAGGGCGTGCCCGCCGACCGGCTCTCGCTGCGGCCGGTCCGCTGCGAGACCTGGGCCGGCTTCGTCTTCGTCTCGCTCGACCCGGAGGCGATGCCGCTCCGCGAGTACCTCGGCGTGATCCCCGAGCACCTCGACCCCTACCACTTCGAGCGCTGGAAGCTGGCCTTCGATTGCACCATCGAGATCGAGTGCAACTGGAAGACGTCGGTCGACGCGTTCAACGAGGCCTACCACCTCTCCGCCACGCACACCTGGACGCTCGAGTTCAGCGACGACGTGAACACCGTCTACGACTGCTACCCGCACCATACGCGCATGATCTTCCCCGAGGTCCAGGCGAGCCCGCGGCATCCGGGCGCGGGGACGGTGACGGCGGGCATGCGCGACATGTTCCTGAAGCGCGTCGGCGTCGAGAACTTCGCGGGCGGCCCGAGGGAAGCCCGCGCGGCCTTCGCCGAGGCGATCCGCAAGCTCGGCCCCGCGCTCGGCGCGGACTTCTCGGAGCTGAACGAGTCGCAGATGTGCGACGACTTCCACTACACGATCTTTCCGAACGTCACCTTCAACACGCACTCGATGTTCGTCTGGGTGTTCACGCACCGGCCGCACCCCGACGACCCGAACAAGATGTACTTCGACTTCTGGAACCTGGTGAACACGCCGAACCAGGAAGTGCCGCGGCCCGAGAAGCACTTCTTCCGCACCGCCGACGGCGATACGCTGGCGGGGGTGTGCGACGGCGGCGATCTGCTCGACGAGGACCTCTACAACCTGCCGCGCATCCAACGTGGCATGCGCTCGGCCGCGTTCGAGGCGCTGCACCTCTCGAAGCAGGAGGTGCGCATCCTCCACCACCACGACGTGCTGATGCAGTACCTCGAGAAGGGCGATGGCTGAGCTCGTCCCGGTCCCGCTGCCCGCTCCCGGGCGGATGCAGGCGTTCGAGGCGGTCGGGCTCCGGCTCGTGCTCTGCAACGTCGCGGGCACGCCCTACGTGATCGAAGACCGCTGTCCCCACGCGTTCGTGCAGCTCTCCGGCGGACGCCTCGAGGGCCCCGTCCTCGAGTGCCCGCTGCACGGCGGCAAGCTCGACGTCCGGAGCGGCGAGCCCGTGGCGCCCCCGATCCGGCGGCCGGTCCGAACCTTCGCCGTGCACGGGGACGGCGACCAGCTCCAGGTGGAGATTCCCGATGCATGATCTCGTGATCCGCGGCGGAACCGTGGTCGACGGAACCGGCAGCGCCCCGCGCGAGGCGGACGTCGCCGTGGATGCCGGCCGCATCACGACGGTCGGACGCGTCTCCGAACGCGGGCGCGAGGAGCTCGACGCCCGCGGCCGCGTGGTGACGCCGGGCTTCGTCGACATCCACACCCACTACGACGGGCAGGCCACCTGGGACCCGCTCCTCACGCCCTCCTGCTGGCACGGCGTCACCACCCTGGTGATGGGCAACTGCGGCGTCGGCTTCGCGCCGGTCCGGCCCGGTCAGCAGGACTTCCTGATCGGGCTGATGGAGGGCGTCGAGGACATCCCGGGCACGGCGCTCCACGAGGGCATCCGCTGGGAGTGGGAGAGCTTTCCCGAGTTCCTGGATGCGCTCGAGCGCGGACGCTACGCGCTCGACATCGGCACGCAGGTGCCCCACGGCGCCGTGCGCGCCTACGTGATGGGGGAACGGGGCGCCAAGAACGAGCCGGCCGACGCGGAGGACATCGCGCAGATGGCACGCCTCGTGCGCGAGGGCCTCGAGGCGGGCGCGCTCGGCTTCTCGATGTCGCGGACCCTGGTGCACCGCGCCATCGACGGCGAGGTCGTGCCCGGCACGCACGCCAGCGAGGACGAGATCTTCGGCCTGTGCCGCCCGCTCGGGGCGCTCGGCCGCGGCCTGGTCGAGCTCGCGCCCGCGGGCGTGATGGGCGAGGACCTCGCCGCGCCGGAGCGCGAGGTGGCCTGGATGCGAAAGCTCTCGGCCGAGACCGGTCGTCCCGTCTCCTTTGCGCTCTCCCAGCATGAGGTCGACAGCACGCAGTGGCGCGAGATCCTCGCACTCTGCCGCCGCGCCAACGCCGAGGGCGCGCGCCTCCGACCCCAGGTCGGCTCGCGGCCCACCATGCTCCTGATCGGCCACTCGACCTTCCATCCCTTCTCGCAGCGGCCCAGCTACCGGAAGCTGGCCGAGCTGCCGCTGCCCGAGCGCGTGGCGAAGCTGCGCGACCCCGCGGTGCGGCGGCAGATCCTGTCGGAGTCGCCTCCCGCGGACGCGGACCCGCGCATGGCCGTGGTCTCGACGCTGATCGAGAACGGCCTCCACAAGATCTTCCCGCTCGGCGACCCGCCCGACTACGAGCCGGCGCCGGAGCAGAGCATCCGCGCGATCGCGGAGCGGCAGGGGCGGGACCCCTTCGAGGTGCTCTACGACGAGATGCTGAAGCTCGACGGCCGTCAGCTGCTGATGCTCGCGATCCTCAGCTACTCGGACGGCGACCTCGAGGCGCTGCGCGAGATGCTCGAGCACCCGGACAGCGTGTTCGGCCTCGGCGACGGCGGCGCCCACTGCGGGGCCGTGTGCGATGCGACCATGACCACCTTCCTGCTCACGCACTGGGCGCGCGACCGGCGCCGCGGCCCGCGGCTCCCGCTGGAATGGGTGGTGCGCAAGATGACCCGCGACACCGCCGAGCTCTACGGTCTCGGCGACCGGGGCACCCTCGCGCCCGGCAAGAAGGCCGACCTGAACGTGATCGACCTCCCGAAGCTCCGGCTCGCGATCCCCGAGCTCGTGCACGACCTGCCGGGCGGGGCGCGGCGGCTGATCCAGAAGGCGGACGGCTACGCCGCGACGCTCGTGTCCGGCGAGGTGACCTTCCGCGACGGCGCCCACAGCGGGGCGCTCCCGGGCCGTCTGATCCGTGGGACCCGAGGGGATACGAGGGGATAAGCCCTCAGGTTGGGCCGGCGGGGCTCCGATACGTCGGGGTCTGGGAGGGCCCCGCGTGCTGGCCATCGTCGGCCTCGCGATGTTGGTGTTCGTCGTGAGCTGGGCGGCGGTCGGCGTGCGGCTGCTGCGGCTGGCCCGGGGCAACAGCGGGAGCCCGGCCTGGCTGTGCGGCCACGGCCTGTGCCTGATCGCCATCGTGGGATTCCCGCTGGGCGTGCTCTCGGGCAACGGCTACGCCCGGGTCGGCGACGTCGCGCTCTTGCTCGTGGCGTTGAGCCTCGTCGCGAACGGGCTCGGCATCGCCTGCTTCCTGGCCTTCACGGTCCGGGTGTTCCGGCCCGGCGCGCTCTGGGCGCACACGCTCGCGGGGGCGGCCGTCACCACCCTGGCGATGTCGTCCGTGGGCGTCCTGGTCTCGATCGCGTCCGCGCCCGCCGCGGCGTCCTCCTTCGAGGTCTCGTTCGGCTGGGCCGCGACGTTCCACTGGGTCTCCGTGCTCTGCTTCGGCTGGATGGGGGCCGAGGGGCTCGTCGAGTGGGGCCGCTCACGCCGCCGCGTGGCGCTCGGCCTGTCCGACCGGCTCGTGTGCCACCGGCTGCTGATGTGGGGGCTGTTCGGATGCTCCACGACGCTGCTGTGTCTGGTGCTGGCCGCGGTCCAGCACTCGGGCCAGCCCACGACCACCAGCCCGGCGGCCCAGCTGGGGCAGGCGCTGTTCGGCCTGACCAGTGGCGCCGCCGTGCTGATCGCCTTCTTCCCGCCCCGGGCCTACCGCGATCGCCTCCAGGCGGGCTTCGCAGCGGATCCCGGCTAGGAGCCTGGATACACTCGAGTGCATTCTTGCAATCGAGTGTACGCCCCCGCTAGGCTTTGCCGCCGATGGCCGCCGCTCCCGAACTCGATCGCCGCGCCCGCCGCAAGCTCGAGCTGCGCGGCCGCATGCTCGAGGCCGCCGCGGCGTTGTTCGACGAGCACGGTGTCCACGCCACGCGGGTCGCGGAGATCTGCGAGCGCGCGGACGTCGCGCAGAAGACCTTCTTCAACCACTTCGCCTCCAAGGCACAGCTGCTGCGCGCGCTCGCCGAGGAGGGCTCGCAGCAGCTGCTCGCGGACATCGAGGCGGCCCGCCGGGCGGGCCGGACCACGCGCGAGCGGCTCGAGCGCTTCTTCGAGGGCGTGGCCGCGCACGCGGAGCCCGCCGGGCCGATGCATCGGGAGCTGCTGACCGAGCTGATCCACGCGATCCACGAGTCCGGCACCGAGTCCGATCAGGCGCGCCGCCTCCACGCCGCCTTCGGGGCGCTGGTGCGCGACGGCATCCGCGCCGGCGACGTCACCCGCCGCCACGCCCCCGAGACGCTCACCGAGATGGTGATGGGCGCCTACTACGCCCTCATGTTCAACTGGGCGAACCTCGACGCCTATCCGATCCACGAACGAGCCCGTGCCACCGCCGCCTTCCTCGGAGACGCGCTGGCAGGCGAACAGACGGAGACCTGAGATGGCCCGACGCGACGAAGAGCACGTCCAGCTGCCCTACCCGAACGGCTGGTTCGCCGTGGCCTGGAGCCGCGACCTCCGGGTCGGCGACGTCCGGCCGATCGAGTACTTCGGCGAGGAGCTGGTGCTGTTCCGCACGCGCGCGGGTCAGGCCCGCGTGCTCGACCCCTTCTGTCCGCACCTCGGCGCCCACTTCGGCCATGGCGGCCGCGTGATGGGCGAGACCATCCGCTGCCCCTTCCATGGCTGGCAGTACGACGGCCAATCGGGCGCCTGCACCCACATCCCCTACTGCGAGCGCATCCCGCCGAACGCGCGCGTGCGCGCCTGGGACGTGCAGGAGAAGAACGGCATGGTCTTCGTCTGGTACCACGCCGAGAAGAAGCCGCCGGAGTGGGACTTCCCGGTCCTGCCCGAGATCGGTCACGCCGACTGGAGCGAGCCGCGCACCTACGAGCTCGAGCTCGAGGCGCACGTGCAGGACACCCACGAGAACAACAACGACCCCGTGCACTTCCAGTACGTGCATCGCATGGCCGAGACCCCGCCCGGGGAGATCTCCTACTCCGCCGACGGCCGGCACTACCGCATGGTGAACACCAGCGAGCAGGAGACGCCGTTCGGCACCTTCCAGATGACGCTGGTCCGCGACTCCTGGGGCCTCGGGCTGACGGCGGTGCGCAGCGAAGGCATCCCCAACGCCGGCCTGCTGATGTACTCCTCCACGACGCCGATCGACGGCGAGCGCGTGCTCTCGCGCTGGCTGCTCACCTGCACGAACAACCTGGTGGACCTGGCCGGGGAGGAGTTCATGACGAGCCTCACCGAAGGCGTGAAGCAGGACTTCGCGATCTGGAAGCACAAGGTTCACCGCGCGCGCCCGGTGCTCTGCGAGGCCGACACCTACCTCGCCGAGTACCGCAAGTGGGCGCGCCAGTTCTACGTCTAGTGCGCGATCTCGTCGCGGCCCGGGCGGGGCTGCTCCTCGCGCTGGCGTGGCTCGCGCTCGGCTGTGGGCGCGAGCAACCGCCGAACCTGCTGCTGGTCTCGCTCGACACCACGCGCGGCGACCATCTCTCCGCCTACGGCTACGAGCGCCGGACCACCCCCAACCTCGAGCGGCTCGCGGCCGAGGGCGTGCGCTTCGCCGAGGCCTACGCGCCGGCGCCGACCACGGGCCCCTCGCACGCGACCCTCTTCACCGCGCTCGCGCCGATCACCCACCGCGTCGTGAAGAACGGCCGCCAGCTGAAGCCCTCGCTCGAGACGCTGGCGGAGCGCCTCGCGGCCGCAGGCTGGGAGACGGCCGGCTTCGTGAGCTCGTACGTGCTGGACGCGCGCTTCGGGTGGGACCAGGGCTTCGGGCACTGGGACGACGACTTCGACGTCTCGACGGCCACGACCATGGTCCCCGCCGAGAGTGGTGCCGAGGCCTTCGATCGGCGCGCCACCGAGACCACGCGCCGGACCCTCGCGTGGCTCGACGGCGACTGGAAGCGGGAGCGGCCCTTCTTCCTGTTCGTGCACTACATGGATCCCCACGAGCCCTGGGTGGCGCCGCCGCAGTTCGTGCAGCGCCTCCGGACCCCCGATCTTCCCGCCGACGGCATCAGTGGCATGGTGGCCCGCTACGACGCGGAGATCGCCTTCGTCGACCACCAGCTCGGGGTGCTGCTGCGGGCCCTCGAGAAGCAGGGCCTCGCCGAGAACACCCTCGTCGCCGTGACCGCCGACCACGGCGAGGGGCTGCTGGACCACGGCGAGCTGAACCACGGCACGCAGCTCTACGAGGAGCAGATGCGCGTGCCGCTGCTGCTGCGCTGGCCCCGCGGACTTCCCGCGGGCCTCGTCGTCGAGGGTCCCGTGTCGCTCGTCGACCTGGCCCCGACGCTGCTCGACCTGGCCGGCGTCGAAGTCGCGGGCGGGGCCCCGATGCAGGGGCAGAGCCTCCGGCCACGCATCGAGGGGCAGGCTCCGTCCGACGAAGATGCGCCGGTGTTCCTGTTCCGGCCCGACAACACGGAGGTGCCGGGCGAGCAGTACGCGGTGCGGGTCGGGAGCTGGAAGCTGATCGTGGGCCCGGGGGACGGGGCGCGCGAGCTGTTCGATCTCGCGGCGGACCCCGAGGAACGCAACGACCTCGCCGCGCAGGAGACGGAGCGGGTCGAGGCCCTCGACGCGCGGATCCGCGAGTGGCTGCGCGCGCATCAGCGCGGGGACGTGGTGCCCGACGCCGTCAGCCAGGAGGATCTCGAGCGCCTGCGCGCGCTCGGCTACGTCCCCTAGTCGAACACCGGCCCTTCGAGGAGCAGCAGCTCGAGCCCGCCGACCCGGCGTCGTTCGACGACGCTGTCCCCGATCTGCCGCGCCAGGAAGTCCGCCCGCGCGCGCTGGGTCACGACGTAGCGGATCGCCTGGTCTTCGAGGAGCGCCCGGAGCTGCGGGGCGGTGCTCGGCTGCGTCGTGAAGCGACGCAGCCGGGCCTCGCGCTCGAAGAAGTCCGGCGTGAGGAACCAGTGGCCCAGCCAGACGCGGTGCGCGCTCATGGCAGGAAGGACGTTCCCGAGCCCCGACGGCACCAGCGCATGGCCGGCCGGCTCCGCGGCCAGCACGTCGACCATGCGGACGAGATCGACGGGCGCCACGCTCACCTCGTCCACCGAGCGGACCGCGTCGACCGTCTGGAGGACGCTGCCGGCGAAGAGGGCCGCCCCGACGGCCGCCAGGGCCGCCCGCCCGCGCCCACCCGCCGCGAGGCCTCGGCGCAGCCCGTCGCGGGCCACGGGTGCGGCCAGGATGCAGAGGGGGAGCGGCAGCAGGAACACGAACTTGTAGCCGTTCAGCAGCGGCAGCCAGTGGAGCACCACGATGGCGCCGATCCAGCTGAACACGGCGGCGCGCGCGGGATGGCGCGCCGCCCACCAGCGGCGCGCGCCCGCGAAGGCGAGCGCGCCGAGCGCGCCCAACGTGAGCGGATACCAGAGCGCCGAGAGGTTCTGGTCGCCGAGCACGCCGCCCGTGCTCTGGCGGTAGACCGGGTCCTGGAGCTGCCAGAGGCTGATGCCGCCGACGACGAGGGCCGCCGCGCCCAGCACCGCGGCGTCCTCGAACGTCCGTCTGGCCGGCGGTCGCTCTCCCGAGAGCCACGCGACCGCGGGGTGCAGGGTCGCGATCACACCGGTCGCGAGCGCCGTGTACGGGTGCACGAAGAAGAGGGCGACGAGGCCGGTGGCGGACGCCGCGAGGCGAAGCGGAGAGCGCTCACGCTCCAGCAGCAGGGGGCGCAGCACGAGCAGCGCGAGACCGAGGCCCGCGATCCAGAGCGGGTTGTAGAAGCCGGCGAACGGGCTCCAGCCGTGGAGCGGCGAGGTGTCCTGGAGCAGGCGCAGCGCGAGGCCCGGCGGGAGCGCGTCCGCCAGGGGCCGGACGAAGCCCTCGAGGCCCCCCGCGAAGCCGACCAGCAACGCCGCCATCGCCCGGTCCCCCCGCTCCTCGAAGACGGGGCGCAGGAACCACCAGAGCACGGCGAAGAGTCCGAGCAGCAGGGGGACCCGCGACCACTCGAACACCTCGAAGGTCGAGGCGCCGCTCGCCTTCGCGACGAGCCCGACCGCCCAGTGGAACAGGAGCACGAAGCGGTCGGACTGCGGCTCGGTCGTGAAGGGGTTGGCGAAGAAGAACGCGCCGTCGCTGACGACCTGGCGGCTGAAGGCGGCGTACTGGAGGAAGTCCTTCGGCAGATAGCTCACCGGGAGATAGGCCGTGCCCGCTGGCGCTTCGACGAAGCGTTGCGAGAGCCAGGGCAGCATGCGCAGCCCGCCGGCGAGCAACGGGATCCCCCAGAGCCAGAGCGGCGGCCGGCTCTCGTGCCTCGCGGGAAGTTGCAGCGGTGGTCACCTCGCGCTCGAACGTCGGCCGGCCGAGCGTAGGGCCTCGCTGCGGGCGGATCGAGCCGAAGCGCCAGGGAACGAGCCGAGGTGCGGCGGCGTGCAGGGGCGTACCGGGTCGTCTACGGTCGGCGCGCGGGAGGCGGCGATCGACAGCTCTCGAACGCTTCGGGCGGCGCGCGGGTCGCGCCTCGCG
>JBFIYM010000173.1:0-8913 GCA_041605395.1 Myxococcota bacterium
GCCCCCGCGCCGGCTGCCAGGCGCGATAGCGCACGCCCGCCACGGCCTCGCCCTGGCGCCCGGTCGCGTGGAGCGGCACCTCGACCCCGTTGCAGGCGAGCCGGTAGCGGCCGGGCGTCTGGCCCGTGACCCGCAGCTGCACGCGCTCCAGGGAGGAGTCGACGTAGCGGGCCGTCCCGCCCACGGCGCCTTCCTCGCCGAGCACGTGCCAGGGCTCGAGCGCCTGGCGGAGCTCCACCTCGACGTCGCCGTAGCGGAAGCTCCCGTAGCGGGGGAAGCGGAACTCGTAGTGCGGGCCGAACCAGGCCGGCTCGAAGCGGAAGCCCGCCGCGTCGAGGTCCCGCAGCACGCCCTCGAAGTCCTCCCACACGAAGTGGGGCAGCATGAAGCGGTCGTGGAGTGCCGTCCCCCAGCGCACCAGCCGCTCCCGATAGGGCTCCGTCCAGAAGCGCGCGATCAGGGCGCGAAGCAGGAGCTGCTGCACCAGGCTCATGCGCGCATGGGGCGGCATCTCGAAGGCGCGGAACTCGACCAGGCCGAGGCGGCCGGTGGCCGTGTCCGGCGAGTAGAGCTTGTCGATGCAGATCTCGGCGCGGTGGGTGTTGCCGGTGACGTCGACGAGCAGGTTCCGGAAGATGCGGTCCACCAGCCAGGGCGGGCAGGGCGCATCGCCCTCGGGAATCTGCGCGAAGGCGATCTCCAGCTCGTAGAGCGCGTCGTGGCGCGCCTCGTCGACGCGGGGCGCCTGGCTGGTCGGCCCCAGGAAGAGGCCCGAGAACAGGTAGGAAAGCGAGGGATGGTTCAGCCAATAGGCCACCAGGCTGCGCAGCAGGTGGGGTCGGCGCAGGAAGGGGCTGTCGGCCGGCGTGGGCCCGCCGACCACGACGTGATTGCCGCCACCGGTGCCCGTGTGGCGGCCGTCGATCAGGAACTTCTCGGTGCCGAGCCGCGCCAGCCGTGCCTCTTCGTAGAGCGCCTCGGTGTTCGCGACGAGATCGCCCCAGCTGCCGGCGGGGTGGATGTTCACCTCGATGACGCCGGGGTCGGGCGTGACCGAGAGCCGCTGCAGGCGGGCATCCGGCGGCGGCGGGTAGCCTTCGATCGCGACCTCGCAGCCGAGCGCCGCGGCGGTGTCCTCGAGGGTGCCGACCAGCTCCACGAAGTCGTCCGCCGTCTCGACGGGGGGCAGGAAGATGCAGAGGCGGCCGTCGCGGGGCTCGAAGACGAGGGCGGTTCGCACGGCGAAGCCCCCGGATGCCGCGTCCGGCCCACCGGCGGGCGCCTCGCCTTCGGGGGCGGCCGCCGGCGTTGCGCCGCCTCCGAAGGGCTGGCGGCGCGGGTTCGGCGCCGCGAAAGGGGGACGCTCGAGCGTCGGGTCGGCCGCGATCACGTGCGGGTAGTCGAGCGCGGGCAGCGCCGGCAATCCGCCGAGCGGCAGCCGGTAGCCGGCGGGGGAGTCGCCCGCGGCGAGCAGCAGGCGGCCGCGCCGGAAGCTCCACTTCTCGCTGCGCCAGCCGCGCCCGCCGTCGCGCGCGTGCCAGGCCTGCACGGGCAGCACGAACGCCACCGGGCGGCCGAGGCCACGGGAGAGCGTGCGCACCAGGCGGGCCCGCGCCTCCGGTCGCTCGAGGTCGGCGCTCTCGGGGTCCACGTTCGGCGGCAGGCGCGCCTCTTCGCCGAGGAGCGGCAGGGGGTCCTCGTACGCCGGCATCAGGTAGTCGGGGGCCACCTCGAGCCGCGCCGCCACGGCCTCGGCGAAGCGGCGGGCGTCGGCCTCGCCGACCTCCGCGCCCCGGGCCTCGGTGGCCAGGAGCTCGGGGCGGGTCCAGAGCGGGCGCCCGTCGCCCCGCCAGTAGAGCGAGAACGCCCAGCGTGGCAGCGGCTCGCCGGGGTACCACTTGCCCTGGCCGAAGTGGAGCAGGCCGCCGGGTGCGAAGCGCTCACGGAGCCGGTCGATCAGGTCGGTGGCGAGCCGCTTCTTGGTGGGGCCGACCGCCTCCGTGTTCCACTCGCCGCCCTCCATGTCGTCGATCGACACGAAGGTGGGCTCGCCGCCCATGGTCAGCCGCACGTCTTCGTCGTGGAGCCTCCCGTCGACGCGCTGACCGAGGGCATCGATCGCGGCCCAGGCCCCCTCGTCGTAGGGCTTGGTCACGCGCGGCGATTCGTGGATGCGCTCGACGCGCATGGTGTGGCCGAACTCGACCTCGCAGGCCTCGACGGCCCCGGTGATGGGCGCCGCCGAGAGCGGCTTCGGGCTACACGCAAGCGGCAGGTGACCTTCCCCGGCCAGCAGGCCCGAGGTGGCGTCGAGGCCGATCCAGCCGGCGCCCGGAACGTACGCCTCGGCCCAGGCGTGGAGGTCCGTGAAGTCCGCGCTCGGGCCCGACGGGCCATCGAGCGCGGGTACGTCCGGGACCAGCTGGATCAGGTAGCCGGAGACGAAGCGCGCGGCGATGCCGAGGCGCCGCAGGATCTGCACCAGCAGCCAGGCGCTGTCGCGGCAGGAGCCGCGCCCGAGCGAGAGCGTCTCCTCGGGCGTCTGGACCCCGGGCTCCATCCGGATCACGTACTCGATCTCGCCCTCGAGGCGCCGGTTCAGCGCGACCAGGAAGTCGACCGTGGGGGTCGCGTCGCGCGGCACCGCGGCGAGCCAGGCCGAGAGCAGCGGCCCGGGCGTCTCGGTCTTCAGGTAGGGCTCGAGCTCCTCCGCCAGCCAGGGCTCGTAGGAGAAGGGCCAGTGGTCGGCGCTCTCCTCCAGGAAGAAGTCGAAGGGGTTGATGACCGCCATCTCGGCCACCAGCTCCACGGTGACCGAGAAGCGGCGCACCTTCTCGGGCACGACCACCCGGGCCAGGAAGTTCCCGTGCGGGTCCTGCTGCCAGTTCAGGAAGTGCTGCTCGGGCTCGACCTGCAGCGCGTAGCTGACGACGGGCGTGCGACAGTGGGCGGCCGGCCGCAGCCGGATCGTCTGGGGCCCGAGGGTGACGGCGCGGTCGTAGTCGTACCGGGTCTCGTGATGGAGTGCGACGCGGAGGGTCATGTCGCGGCCGAACGTAGCAACCGGGTCATCGGGCACGGAGGGCGCTGCGGACGCACGGGAGATTCGCGACACTCCGCGCCCCGTGAGTCCCACCCCGAAGCGACCGCGGCGCGAGTCGCGCAGATCCGATCCGGCGCTCTTTGCCGGCTACAAGCCGCTGTCGGGCACCTTCGACGAGTACTTCGACCCCACGCGGGCGCCGCGTTCCGAGGCGCACCGCGTGATCGATCTGCTCGAAGCGCTGGGCCGCGCGGAGTTCCGCTCGCGCCAGCAGCTCGCCAATGCCACGTTCCTCCAGAGCGGCATCACCTTCTCGGTCTACTCGGACCAGCGGGGGGCCGAGCGCATCTTCCCCTTCGACCTGATCCCGCGTCTCGTGCCCGGCGACGTCTGGGCGCGCGTCCGCGCGGGTCTCGAGCAACGCATCCAGGCGCTGAACCTCTTCCTCGCCGACGTCTACGGCCCGCAGCGCATCCTGGCCGAAGGCATCGTGCCGAAGGCGCTGGTGCTCGGCGCCAAGAGCTACGAGAAGAAGGTGCGGGGCATCGTGCCGCCCGGCGGCGTGCACGTGCACATCGCCGGCATCGACCTGATCCGGGATCCCGAGGGCGAGTTCCTGGTGCTCGAGGACAACGTGCGAACGCCCTCGGGCGTCTCCTACGTGCTCGAGAACCGCGGCGTGATGAAGAAGGTATTCCCTCGCGTCTTCGGCAACGCCCGGGTGGACCCGGTCGAGGAGTACACCACGCGGCTGCGCGAGGCCCTCGACGCGGTGGCGCCGGCGCCGGACGAGGACGCCTCCACCGTCGTGCTGACCCCCGGCCCCTTCAACTCGGCCTACTTCGAGCACAGCTTCCTGGCGCGGCGCATGGGCGTGCCGCTGGTCGAGGGCGGCGACCTCTTCGTCGACGGGGACAAGGTCTACGCCAAGACCACGCTCGGGCCGCAGCGGGTGGACGTGATCTACCGCCGCATCGACGACGGCTTTCTCGACCCCGAAGCGTTCCGGCCCGACAGCGCGCTCGGCGTGCCGGGCCTGATGCGCGCCTACGCGGCGGGCAACGTGGCGCTCGCCAACGCCGTCGGCAACGGCGTGGCCGACGACAAGGGCATCTACCCGTTCGTGCCCGAGATGATCCGCTTCTACCTCTCGGAGGAGCCGAAGCTGGGGCAGGTCCCCACCTACGTGTGTGCGCGGGACGAGGACTGCCGCTACGTCGTCGACCACGTGGGCGAGCTGGTCATCAAGGCGGTCAACGAGGCCGGGGGCTACGGCATGCTGATCGGCCCGCAGTCCAAGAAGAAGCAGCGGGCCGAGTTCCGGGCCAAGGTCCTCGCCAACCCCCGCAACTACATCGCGCAGCCGCGGATCGAGCTCTCGACCTGCCCCACCTGGACGGGCCGCGGCGTGGCGCCGCGCCGGGTCGACCTGCGGCCCTACATCGTGAGCGGCCGCAAGAGCTGGGTGCTGCCCGGTGGGCTCACCCGCGTCGCGCTGGTCGAGGGCTCCTACGTCGTGAACTCGAGCCAGGGCGGGGGCTCCAAGGACACCTGGGTGCTCGGCGAGGAACACTCGTGACCCCGCGCGAGGCGCACCCGTGATCTCCCGTGTGGCGGAGAGCTGCTTCTGGCTGAATCGGCATCTGGAGCGGGTGGAGAGCCTGGCGCGCCTGCTCGACGTCAACTTCGCCTTCCAGCTCGACGTGACGCTGCCCGAGGCGGAGCGCTGGCTTCCGCTGGTCGTCGTGGTCGGCCAGGAGGCGGACTATCGGAGCCGGGTGCCGGCGTCCCAGGTGGATCGGGCGGAGCGCGTGCAATCGTACCTGGTCTGGGACGAGAAGAATCCCGTCTCGATCGTCTCGGCGCTCGGTTGGGCGCGCGAGAACGCGCGTACCATCCGCGAGACCATCAGCCTCGAGATGTGGGAGACCCTCAACTCGGCCTGGCTCTGGCTCGAGCGGAAATCGACGCGGAACCTGTACGACCGCGACCGCCACGCCTTCTACGTCTCGCTGCGCGACCGCTGCTTCCTGTTCCACGGCGTGGCGCAGGCCACCATGCTGCACGAGGACCCCTTCGAGTTCATGCGGCTCGGCACCGCGCTCGAGCGCGCCAGCCAGACCGCGCGCATCCTCGACGTGAAGCACCACTCGGTCGGGCCGGGCGAGCGCGGCGTCGAGACGCCGGCCGAGGCCGCGCAGTGGCTGGCCGCGCTGCGCTCGTGCTCGGGCGTCGAGCCGTTCTACAAGCGCCCCGAGAACACGCTCTCGGGCGCCGCCGTGGCGCGCTTTCTGCTCTTCGACCCGGTCTTTCCGCGCTCGGTGCGGCACAACCTGCTGCGTGCGCGGAACTTTCTCGGGCTGGTGCGGCCCGGCGACGGCTCGCCGGTCGGCGAGCGCTCCGAGCGCCTGCTCGCCCGGACCCTCGAGCACGTCGAAGCGCTCGACCCCCAGGCCCAGGTCGGCAAGACCCTGCACGAGACCCTCACCCGCACCGTCGGCGAGCTGGCCGCGATCTGCGAGGCGATCCACGACGAGTTCTTCGATCCGGCCCCGGTCGCAGAGCCCCAGTCCCAGCGCCAGACGGGGCAGTCCCAGACCCAGACGTAGCCGGCCCCCCGCCCGGATGCCCCGCGGGGATTCCGGTTGCTCCGCGGTGGGAAGCCCCTAACTTCCGGCGCCCGTCCCCCGGGCGCTCCGCGAGGAGCGCTCCCGGGCCGCTCCGCGGTCGGGCCCCGCGCCCCACCGGCGGCGCGGCGTGTCTCTCACACCCACTCCCTGTCTGGATTCGCCATGGCCACACTCGAGCTGTCCAAGGTCCGCAACATCGGCATCAGTGCCCACATCGACTCGGGCAAGACGACGCTCACCGAGCGGATCCTGTTCTACACGCAGCGCATCCACCGCATCCACGAGGTGCGAGGCAAGGATCAGGTGGGTGCCACCATGGACTTCATGGAGCTCGAGCGGGAGCGCGGCATCACCATCCAGTCGGCCGCGACCTACTGCGAGTGGAAGGGCAACCACGTCAACATCATCGACACGCCAGGCCACGTCGACTTCACGATCGAGGTGGAGCGTTCGCTGCGCGTGCTCGACGGCGCCATCCTCGTGCTCTGCGGCGTGGCGGGCGTGCAGTCGCAGTCGATGACCGTCGACCGCCAGATGCGGCGCTACAAGGTCCCGCGGCTCGCCTTCGTCAACAAGCTCGACCGCTCGGGGGCGAACCCGCGGCGCGTGGTCGAGGGCCTGCGCGACAAGCTGAAGCTCAACGCCGTGCTGATGCAGATCCCGATCGGCCTCGAGGCGAACCTCGAGGGCCTGATCGACCTGGTCACCATGAAGGCGCTTCGCTTCGAAGGGGAGAACGGCGAGCACGTGGTCTCGGAGGAGATCCCGGAGAACCTGCGCGCCGAGGCCGAGGCCGCGCGCGAGCAGATGCTCGACGCCGCCTCGCTGTTCTCCGACGAGCTCACCGAAGCCGTGCTCGAGGAGAAGGTGACGGAGGAGCTGATCTACGACGCCGTGCGCAAGGGCGTGCTCTCGCTCCAGCTCTGCCCGGTCTTCCTGGGCAGCGCCTACAAGAACAAGGGCGTGCAGCCCCTGCTCGACGCCGTCAACGCGTATCTGCCGAGCCCCGAGGACGTCCGCAACAGCGCCGTCGACCTCGCGAACGACGAGCAGCCGATCGCCCTCTCGTCCGACCCGAACAAGCCTCTCGTGGCACTCGCCTTCAAGCTCGAGGACGGGCGCTACGGGCAGCTCACCTACGTGCGCGTCTACCAGGGCATGCTCTCGCGGGGCCAGACGATCACGAACTCGCGCACCAAGAAGCGCCTCAAGGTGGGCCGGCTGGTGCGCATGCATGCCAACGAGATGGAGGAGATCGAGGCCTCCGCCGGCGGCGACATCGTCGCGCTGTTCGGCGTCGACTGTGCCTCGGGCGACACCTTCACCGACGGCAGCGTCGACGTCGCGATGAGCTCGATGTTCGTACCCGACGCGGTGATCTCGCTCTCGGTCAAGCCCAAGGATTCGAAGAGCCAGGCGAACTTCAGCAAGGCCCTCGGCCGCTTCGTGCGCGAGGATCCCACCTTCCGGGCCGGCGTGGATCCGGAGAGCGGCGAGACCGTGATCTCGGGCATGGGAGAGCTGCACCTCGACGTCTACGTCGAGCGCATGAAGCGCGAGTACCAGGTGGACGTCGAGACCGGCGCCCCGCAGGTGGCCTACCGGGAGACGATCTCGCAACGGGCCGACTACAGCTACACGCACAAGAAGCAGACCGGCGGCTCCGGGCAGTACGGCAAGATCGCAGGCTACGTCGAGCCCATCACGGACGGGAGCAAGGACTTCGAGTTCCTGAACGAGGTGCGCGGCGGTGCGGTGCCGAGCGAGTTCATCCCCTCCGTCGAGAAGGGGCTCCGGTCCATGCTGGCGAAGGGGCGCCTCATCGGCTTCCCGGTGATCGGTCTGCGGGTGGTGCTGAACGACGGCGCCGCGCACTCCGTCGACTCGTCGGACAACGCCTTCCAGGCGGCGGCGCGCGGCGCGTTCCGCGAGTTCTACCCGCGCGCGAAGCCGATCATCCTGGAGCCGCTCATGAAGCTGGGCGTCGAGGGGCCGGCGGAGTTCCAGGGCGCCGTGCTGAAGACGATCCTGCAGCGGCGCGGAACGGTCATCGGCACGACGGAGGCCGAGGGCTTCTGTCAGGTGGAGGCCGAAGTGCCGCTCGCCGAGATGTTCGGGTACGCCACGGACCTGCGCTCGAGCACCCAGGGCAAGGCCGAGTTCACCCTGGAGTTCGCGCGCTACGCCCCGGCGCCTCGCGAGACGACCGAAGAGCTCATCAAGAAGTACGGAAACCGCGTCAAGGGCGGGGACGAGGAGTAGGGTTCCGCATGTACCAGAAGTTCCTGACGGCCCGGAGCCCCGTTCGCATCCTCGAGAAGGGCCTCCACGGGGGGCTCGGCAAGGGCAACCTGGGGCTCTTGCTGGCCGGCCACGGGGTGGGCAAGACGCCGTTCCTGGTCGGGATGGCGCTCGACGAGCTGATCCGCGGCGGCAACGTGCTCCACGTGGCGATCGACCAGACCGTGGCCCACACGCGCGCCCACTACGACACCCTCTTCGAGGAGCTGGCCTCGCAGGCGCACCTCGACGACGCGGCCCGGGTCCACGCCGAGGTGGACCGGCGGCGCAGCATCCGCGCGGTCACGTCGGAGAGCTTCGACGCCTCGAAGCTCCGCGAGGCGGCCGAGCTCCAGCAGGAGATGGGCAGCCCGCCGGCCCTGGTGCTCCTCGAGAACTTCGACGCCGAGCGCGGCACGCCCGAGGAGCTGCTCGACATGCGGGCGCTCGCGCAGGAGCTGGGCGCCGAGATCTGGCTCTCGGCCGCGTCGGCCGACGAGCAGGTGGAGAGCCTGCCGGGTGCGCTCGCCGCGAGCCGTGACACCTTCGGCGTCATCCTGGCCCTCGAGCCCGAGGGATCCGGCGTGGGTCTCCGGGCCCTGAAGGACCACGAGAACCCCGACGTCTCGGCATTGCGCGTCGCCCTCGACCCGCGCACCCTCCTGCTGACCCGAAGCTGAACGCTCCCCCGGCGGACGGAGTCCCAGCATGCCCGCGCTCTTCCTCGTCGTCGCGACGATCGGGCTGCTTCTCTCCCTCTCGGCCTGGGTTCCGGCCCGGAGGTCGGAATTGAAGTTGGCCTGCGGCCGGCTCGGATCAACGCCGCGGGCTCCCGGCTCCCGCCCGGACGCGGCCGGGGCGCCGGCGTCGTAATCGACATCCCCCATGACCAGAAGCTGCGGCCCGGGATTCTGGGGGGACTTCTCCAACAGGCGAGGCAGGAGCTGCGGCACCGGCACC
>JBFIYM010000174.1:0-8871 GCA_041605395.1 Myxococcota bacterium
CGTCCACGTTGGCGCGCTCGGCGCGGCACTTCACGCGGGCGACGTCGCTTCCGATGTCCGGCTCCGTCACCGAGACGCCGACCATCACCTCGCCCGAGGCGAGCTTGGGCAACCAGCGCTGCTTCTGGTCCTCGGTCCCGCCCTGGAGCAGCGCCTTGGTCAGGATCTCGGGCCGCGTGATGAGGGAGCCGGCGGCGGCGAGCGAGGCGCGCGAGAGCTCCTCGGTGGTGAGGATCATGGCCAGGTTGCCGAGCTCGTGGCCGCCGTACTGCTCCGGGATCGAGAGCCCGAAGTAGCCGAGCTCGCCCATCGTGGTGATGAAGGACTCGGGGATGTCCTCGTCCTCGCGGTGGATGCGCTCCGCGTGCGGCTGGACCTCCTTCTCGCCGAACTCGCGCACCGAGGCGCGCACCTGCTCGAGCGTCTCCTCGAGCGGGGGCTCGGTGCGTCCCTGCGCCTCGATCGCCGCTCGCCCGATGGCGCGGACGCGCGCCTCGCTCGTGGCCGCGCGGACCCGCGCGCGCAGCGCTGCCGGCAGCGCCCGGTCGAAGTGGGCCTCGTCGAGGCCGAGCTCGTCGGCGACCCCATCGAGGCGCGCGCGCAGGCTCGCGATCAGGTCGGCCACGGCCGCCGCCGCGGTGGCGACCGGGACCTCGCCGCCCTCCTGCGCGATGGCGTCGCAGAGCGCCACCACCTCGCGGGCAGCGCGGAGCTCCGTCGCGGCATAGGCCACGCGCTCGGTCAGCACCTGGTGATCGTCGATGGCGGCGCCGTTCTTGGTCAGCTGCCTCGCCCGCTCGAGGGCCGGGGATAGGAGGGATTCCCCCGCATCCAGGAGGGGCCGAACGTCGTCCAGGGGGATGGAAGCGTCGCTCGTGGCAGCCATATTGTGATACCTCTCACAACTCGGGGCGCGGAACGCCCTACGATAGCCACAGCGCCGCCGTCGTGGCATCCGGCCACGCGGGCGGCGCCGAGAAGGAGACGGGGATGAAGATGAAGGAAATCCGCCTCGCGATCGCGCTGATCGCGGCGCTCGCATTGGGTTGGATGGCCTGCGGCCAGTCGGAGTCGCCGATGGCCGAGGAGATGACCGAGGCCGCCGATGCCGCCAAGCAGGCGGCGGAAGAGGCCGGTGAAGCCGCCACCGCTGCCGCCCAGGCCGCCTCCGGCGCTGCCGCGGACGTCGCCGCGGGCGCCGCGGAAGCCGCCAAGGACGCAGCGGCCGACGCGCAGGAGGCCGCCGGCGACGCCGCTGCCGCCGCGCAGGAGGCCGCGGGTGACGCTGCCGACGCTGCGCAGGAGGCCACCGACGACGCCGCCAAGGCGATGGGCGCCGAGTGAGTCGGCGCGGCCAGCTGGGGCGGCGAGTGCTTGCGCTCGTCGCCCCGGCGCTGCTCGCCGGCTGCGTCGCCACCGTCGGGGGCCAGGGCGGAGGCTTCGAGGCCGAGGTCACGCAGGTCCAGATGATCTCCGCCCTGGTCGGCGGGAAGAACATCTTCATCCCGTCGACGGTCGTGGTCACCTCGGGCAGCGGGCGCTCGCTCAGCGTCTTCAACACCGTGGACCAGCCGCACGGCTTCCAGATTCCGGCGCTCGGGATCGAGGTGGTGCTGCAGCCGGGCGAGGAATACGTCGTGGAGCTGCCGACCCTCGAGGGTGGCCACGTCTACGCGATCAACTGCCACCTGCACCCGCCGCACCGGGGCGCGTCCCTGGTGGTGCTGCCCGCGCGCTAGGCCGGCCCGAGGCCCGCGCGAAGCCGGGCCCCCCGGGGCCTTCCGGGATCCCCAGAATGGGGTGTTGACGCGCACCTGCGATCGGCGTCCCCTGTCAGGGGCCTGCCCCTGCCGATGCCGCGCTGGCAGGCGGAGGAGCCAGCATGCTCTGGGGGCTCGTCGCAGCGCTCGCGATCTCCGGTCTGGGCCTGTTCTGGCTCAAGCGGAAGCTGCCGTCGGTGGACGTGCACAGCGAGGACCTGGTCCGGCACCTCGAGATGTACGACACCGCGGACGCCGACGCAGACGAGCGCAACAAGAAGGGCCAGCGCAAGGAGAAGTATCTCGAGCTGGTCGACAACTACTACAACCTGACGACGGACATCCTGCACCTCATCTGGGGGCCGCACTACTCGACGGGCATCCAGTTCCCCGTCGAGAACGGCAAGTGGCAGACGTACCGCGCCTGCCAGCAGATGTACCAGTGCTACCTGGGCCTGTCGCTCGGGGCTGACGAGAGCATGACGCTCGGCGACTTCGGCTGTGGCACGGGCGGCCCCACCCGCTGCATCGCGCAGTTCACCGGCGCGCGGATCAAGGCCGTCAACATCAACAAGAAGCACCTGGCCCAGATGAAGAAGTGGAACGAGGAGTTCCAGATCGACCACCAGATCGACCTGGTGTGCGCGGACTACCACCACACGCCGCTCGCGGACGGCAGCCTGGACGGTGTCTACATGTGCGAGTCGCTGGCGCACTCGCCCGACTACAAGATGCTGTGTCGAGAGGTGTTCCGGGTCCTCAAGCCGGGCGCGCGATTCACCGGCTTCAACTGGGAGCTCACGGAGAAGTACGACCCCAACGACCCCAACCACCGCCGCATCCGCCACCTGATCGAGTACGGCGTCGGGGTGTGCGGCCTGGTGAAGATGTCCGACCTGACCGAGGCGCTCAAGGAAGCCGGCTTCGAGATCATCACGCAGCGCGACCACAACGACTTCGCCGTGTCCCTCGGCGGCAAGCGCTGGTGGTACCTCTTCGAGGAGAAGAGCCTGTCGCTCGAGGTGCTGTTCTCCTCGCTGACGACCGTCCTCCACTCGGGCATCTGGGTCCTCGAGAAGCTCCGCCTGGTGCCGCCGGCCACCGCCCGGGCCTACAAGCACCTGATGGTCGCCCTCCGGGTCGGCATGCACGACGGAGCGAAGGAGGGGATCTTCACCCCGATGCACTACTGGCTGGCGCGCAAGCCCGGCGGGCTTCCGGCGCGCTAGGCGCTCACCCGGCGGGCTTCCGGCGCGCTAGGCGCTCACCCGCCCGGCGCGACCGGGAGCGACGCGTGTCGGTTCCAGCCGGCGAGCGGCACCCGCTCGAGCGCCTCGGGCGGGACGGCGAGGCGCAGCCCGGGCAGCCGCCCGAACAGGTTCGCGAGCGCGACGCGCGTCTCCATGCGCGCGAGCTGGGCGCCGAGGCAGAAGTGCATGCCGAAGCCGAAGCCCAGGTGGCGGTTCGGCGAGCGCGCCACGTCGAAGCGGTCCGGGTCCTCGAACACGCGTGGGTCGTGGTTCGCGGCACCGAGGAGGGGCATCACGGGCGTGCCCCGGCCGATCGTCGTGCCGTGGAACGTCACGTCCTCGGTCGGGTACATCGGCTTCGTCATCTGGACCGGGCCGCGGTGGCGCACCATCTCCTCGACGGCGGAGTCCCAGAGCGCGGGCTCGGCGTGGAGCCGCTCGAGCTGGTCCGGGTGCTCGAGCAGCAGGCGCGCGCCGTTCGCGATCAGGTGCTGGGTCGTCTCGAAGCCGGCGACGATCAGCAGGAACACCATGGCGAGCAGCTCGTCCGAGGACAGGCGGTCGCCCGACTCCTCGGCCTGGATCAGGCGGGAGAGGATGTCGTCGCCCGGCTCGCGGCGCTTCGTCTCGATCAGCCCGCGCACGAAGCGGGCCGCCCGCGGCAGGTCCCAGACGAGCGCGCGGGCCATGGCGAGGCCGGTGAGCCCGCCCTTCAGCGTCTTCATCACCGCCTCGAAGGGGGCGGCGTCCTCCCGGTCGACCCCCATCATCTCGGCGATGACCACCGTCGGAATCGGGTGCGCGTAGGCTTCGAGCAGATCGAAGCGTGACTCCTTCTGGAGCCCGTCGAGGAGCTCGTGGGAGAGCGACTCGACGCGGTCGACCAGCTTCGCGACGGCGCGCGCCGTGAACGCCTGGTTCACGAGGTTGCGCAGGCGCCGGTGCTCCGGGTCGTCCTGGACGATCATGCTCTGCGCCATCGCGGCGACGCTCTTCGGGAGCGGGAAGGGCAGCGGGCTCGCGTTCGAGCCCGGCTTGCCGCGGGCGCGCGCCCGGTTCCGGATGAAGCGGGGATCGGTCAGCAACGTCCGGCAATCTTCGTAGCGCACCACGAGGGAGACCTTCATCCAGGCGAGACGCGACGTCGTGACGGGTGTCTCTTCGAGCAGGACCCGGTACCAGTCGAACTGGTGGTTCACGAACTCCCGCGAGCCGATCTCGAACGGTCGGCTCGGGTCGAAGGCGGCAAGGGCGGGAGCGGCGGCCATGGAACCCTCCTCCGACAGGGTACCGGCTCGGGCTCCGATTCAAGGTGGGTCGAGACGGCGGGTGCGTCAGGCGCGCAGGTAGTCGGAGAGGATCTCGACGAGCGCGGGGCTCCCGAACACGAGGCCCAGCCCGCGCTTCTCGGCGCGCCGATCGATCGTGACGCAGCGCCCGCCCGCCTCGGGCACCAGGATCTGCGCCGGTGCGGCGTCCCATGGGTTCAGGCCCGGATCGACCATCGCCGCCACCCCGCCGTGGAGCACCTGGCTGTGGCCGAACGCGTCGGTGTAGCCGCGCAGCAGCGGAAGCTCGGCGCTCATGCGCTCGAAGGCGTCGCGCGCCCCGAAGTGGTCGAACGCGTAGGGGTCGCCGTGGGAGACGATGGCCTTCCTGGGGTCGCTCTCCTGGGAGACGCGCACGGCCTCGCCGTTGCGCTTCACGCCCGCGCCCCGGAAGCCCAGGTAGCGCTCGTCGAGGGCGGGCACGTCGATCAGGCCGAGCACCGGCACGCCGTCCTCGAGCAGGGCGATCAGCGTCGTGAACAGGGGGATGCCACGCGAGTAGGCGATCGTCCCGTCGATCGGGTCGAGCAGCCAGCCGCGCTCGGCGCTGCCCTCCTGGCCGTACTCCTCGCCGAGGATGCCGAGGTCGGCGTCGAAGGCGCGCAGCACCTCGCGCATCGCGCGCTCGGCGGCCCGGTCCGCCTCGGTGACCGGCGAGCCGTCGGCCTTGATCTCGGTGGCGACGCGGCGGAAGCGCGGCAGCGTCTCGCGCCGCGCCGCGTCGGCGGCCGCCTCGGCCGCCTTCGCGGCCGCGGCGAGATCCAGCACTAGGAGACCTCCGAGAGCGGCGCTTCCACCACCTCGTAGCCGGCGCCGGCGGGCAGGACCATGGTCGGGGTGTCGCCACGCTGCTCCACGCGCGGTAGCACGGTGACGATCGGCTCCCGGCGCGCGGCGGCGAACGCCTCGGCGACGCTGCCGGCCCGCCCGAGCTTCCGGAGGTTCAGCAGCGTCGGGAAGATGATGCTGCGGCGGCCGGCGCTGCGTTCGGCGTCCGCGCCCTCGGGCGTGATCCAGAGCGAGTCGACCGACTCGTGCCCATCGTGCAGCGCGACCTGGTCCGGGGGCGCCTCGACCAGGTAGAACCAGGTGTCGAACCGCTTCGGCATGAAGAGCGGCGTGATCCAGTGGGCGAAGGGCACGAGGCAGTCGCAGGCCAGCTCGAGGTCCTCGCGTTCCGCGACCTCGGCGAGCGTGACGTCGCCGGCGAGGAGTGCGCTGCGGTGGCGCGCTTCGATGCCGCGCAGTGCTTCGGCGTCGATCAGGTCGGGGCTCCCGCGGCGGCGCGCGAGCAGCACGCCCGCCTCCTCGAAGGTCTCGCGGATCGCCGCGACCCGGAGCGCCCGTTGCTCCGCGGGCAGCGTCGCGACGCCCGCGCAGCGGGCGCCGAGCGCCGGGCTGGCGTCCGCCTCGTCGACCCGGCCACCGGGGAACACGAGGGCGCCGGCCACGAAGTCGATCTCGTGGTGTCGCTCGACCATCAGCACCTCGAGGCCGCGCGCTCCGTCCCGAAGCAGCAGCACCGTCGCCGAGGGGCGGGGGAGGGCGGGCTCGGGCATGCTGGCAAGATGGCTGCGGCGGCTCTGCATGTCGAGGCGCACGGTCCCGAGGGCGCCCCCGCCGTGGTGCTGGCCCATGGCTTCGGGGGCAGCGCACGGAACTGGCGTCCCCAGCTGCGGAGCCTGCGCGAGCGGTATCGCTGCCTCGCCTACGACGCGCGCGGACACGCGCGCAGCGCCGCGCCCGAAGCGGCGGCGGCGTATCGCATCGAGGCGCTCGTGGGCGACCTGCTCGACGTCGCCTTCCAGAGCGGAGACCCGCGGCCCGTGTTGGGCGGCCTCTCGCTCGGGGCCGCGACCGCGCTGCGCGCGGCGCTCGCCGAGCCCGACCGGATACGGGCGTTGGTGCTCGCCTCCCATCCGGCGGGCCCGGGCTCGGGCCGCGGCGTCGCGTCCCAGGCCGAGGCGTTCGCGGAGGCGATCGACCGGGACGGGCTCGAGGCCGCGGGCGCGCGCTTCGCCTGGGGCCCGGGCTCGGGCCTCGATGCCGTCGGCGCCGGGCTGGTGCGGCAGGGCTTCCTCGAGCACGCGCCCCACGCGCTCGCCCACGTCCTGCGCGAGACGCTCGCGCGCCTCGAGCCGGTCGAGGCGCTCGCCCCGCAGCTCGCGGCGCTGGCGTTGCCCGCGTTGGTGATCGCGGGCGAGCGCGACGCCGCCTCGCTCCCCGCCAGCCGGGCGCTGGCCGAGGCGATCCCCGGCGCGACCCTGGTGGTGGTGCCGGACGCCGGGCACGTCGTGAACCTGGCGGCCCCCGCAGCGTTCGACGCGGCGTTGCTCGCGTTCCTGGAGGGGCTCGCCTAGGCCCCCGCGTCGGCCAGCCCGCGCGTCGGTCAGCTCGGGCAGGCGCTGCCTACGGGCCCGCGTCGGCCAGCTCGCGCAGGCGCCGGAACGGGTAGATGCCGCTCTCGTGGCCGTCGCTCCAGGCGATCTGGATCGCGTAGCGCCCGACCGGCTCGATGCGGAGCGGGTGGACGTCCTCGGGAACGTTCGCGGGGTCGAGCCGCTCCTCGCCGCTCCACTCGTCGACGCAGTGGGCGCAGCCGCAGGCCAGGCGCAGGGCGCGCACGGGGAAGGTGCTCTCCACCCCGTCGGCCCAGGTGATGGCGAGCGCCCGTGCACCGGCCTGGGCGATCTTCGTCGGTGTCGTCGCCGGGGTCGGTGCAGCGTCGGACATCGCGCCGAGGCTACGCGAGCGCCGAGGGCCCCGCACGCAGCGCGCGTGCTAGCCTCCGCTGCCCATGACCTCACGCAAGCCCGACGCGATCGCGATCCTGGGAGGAACGGGAGACCAGGGCCTCGGCCTGGCGCTGCGCTTCGCGCGCGCCGGCCGGCCGGTGGTGATCGGGTCGCGCAAGGCCGAGCGCGCGGTCAGCGCCGCCGAGGAGGTGAAGCAGGCCGTCCCCGCCGCCGACGTGTCCGGCTTCGACAACGCGGAGGCCACGCGGCGCGCGGACCTCGTGATCCTCTCGGTGCCCTTCGAGCACACGGCGTCGACGGTGAAGGGCCTGCGCGACGTACTCGAGGCGGGGCAGATCGTCGTCTCGATGGGCGTCCCCCTCGCCACCGCCATCGGGGACGGCGCGGTCCGGACCGTGGGCGTCTGGCAGGGCTCGTGCGCCGAGATGGTGCAGGGCATGGTGCCCGAGGGGGTCGAGGTCGTCTCCGCCTTCCAGAACGTCTCGTCGCACCGGCTCCAGGACCTCGCGCACGACGTCGAGTGCGACGTGGTCGTGTCCGGCGCGAAGGCCGCCCGCGCCCGCGTGGTCGAGCTCTGCCGGCTGATTCCGGGGATGCGCGGCGTCGACGGCGGCCCGCTCGCCAACGCCCGTTTCGTCGAGGCCTGGACCGCCCTCCTGATCGGCCTGAACGTTCGCTACAAGGTCCCCGAAGGCATGGGCTTCCGCCTGACCCATCTGCCGGAATGAGCGACCTCCTCGGTCGCGCCGAAGCCGCATGAGCGATCTCCTCGATCACGCCGAAGCCAACTTCGCGGGCCACCTGGCAGCCAGCCCCTACCCCGGCCGCGGCCTGGTGCTCGGCCGGAGTGACGACGGCGAGGCCTGGCTCCAGCTCTATTGGATCATGGGCCGCAGCGCGAACAGCCGGAACCGCGTCTTCGTGGCCGACGGCGCCACGCTCCGGACCGAGCCCTTCGACGCCGCTGCCGTCGAGGATCCCTCGCTGATTCTGTACGACGCCATGCTCGAGCGCGAACGGGTCTACCTGGTGACGAACGGCGACCAGACCCGCACCCTGTTCGACGGCCTCGGACGCGGGGAGAGCTTCGAGACCGCGCTGGCCAGCCGCGAGCGGGAGCCCGACGCGCCCAACTACACGCCGCGCATCAGCGGGATGATCGACCTGCGCGGGCCCGCGCCGGCCTTCGCGCTCTCGATCCTGAAGGCGAACCGCGCGGACCCGGACGGCACCGACCGCACCTGCTTCCGGCCGGCGCCCCCGCCGCCGGGCTTCGGCCTGTGCCTCACCACCTATCGCGGCGACGGCGCCCCGCTCCCGCCCTTCGAGGGCGAGCCGCTCTGGCTGCCGCTGGCGGGGGAGCCCGAGGCGCTGCTCGAGCGCTACTGGGGGGCGCTCGCGGCCGCGAACCGGGTCGCCCTGGCGGTGAAGCGGATTCCGCTCGGTGGCGGGCCCGGTCGGCTCTGGGTCCGCAACCGGCATCCCGGCGACTGACGCGACGCGTCAACGGCGCCGTGTCGCGGGGTTGCAGCGGCCGGCTGGCGCCGTCGCCTGCCCGCCCCAGCCCACTTGGGCTGCTCCGCGAGGCGTTGTGGTAGGCCGCCCGGTAGAGCGCAAGATGTTGTGGATTTTTCGTTGACGTCGGCTCGGCCGGCCCTCTATTGTGGGCCTCACGGGGATGAAATCCCTTCGGTGGCCTGGGGGGTTCGTTTACAGGCGGTTGCCGGAGGGAGTGGGCTTGTGGTGGGAAGGAGGACCTGCCCTGGCTCGGGGCCCC
>JBFIYM010000175.1:0-8832 GCA_041605395.1 Myxococcota bacterium
AACGGATCGGCGCTCAGCTGCGAGCGCCGCTGACTGGATACGGTAGCCCACGCAGCCCCGCCGCCAGCCGGCGCAGCCGGCCTGCGAGCGCCAGCGAGCTCTGGGCGGCGTTGCCCGGAACGCCGCAGCTAGCGCTCGTCAGCTGCAGCGCCTTGTTAGGCAGCACGCCCCGCTACGCCGCGAGCCGCCCAGCACACCGGGCAGAGGCCCAACCGGGCCGGCCGGTGGCGCGCGTGCACTCGGGGCCCCCCGCTTGCCTCGCGAGCGGGAAGAGTGGGCCGCTCTCGTGGTTAGACCAGACGGCCTCTCGACAACGCACGGCGCCTGGAGCGCCACCGGCGCGCCGCACACCCCGCGGGTTGGGGGACGCGGCCGCTTGACGCCGCGAAGCGGCCCGAAACGCCACGGGGAGCCGCGCCACCAAGGGGCCGCGAGAAGCCACGACCCCAACCCTAAAAGAACTCTTCTTCTTCGAAGAGAACTGCCTAAGGTCGCTGCCTAACAGTTACTAGATAGCCACGTTCCCCCCGATTGTGACCGGTGGAAAGGCTGCGGTGCAACGGGTGGTGGTGGCGTTTCGGGGCGGTGGGTGGGGTGAGGCTCGCAGAGGGGCCTTGGGAGAGTCTGGGCTTGCAGCCTATCGTGCGGGGTTTGCGGCGCGATAGGCTGCGCCCGCGGGGCTGCCCTGGGGGAGATCGGTGTGTCGAGCCGGCGCGCGGGTTGGGCTGGTTGAGCTGGGTGGACTCGACTGCGCGTGGGCTCAGGCCGGCGTCGGGCGGCGGGGCTCGAGGCCGGCGGCGCGGTAGGCGGCGTCGATGACGGCCATGTTCGCGATGGCGTCGTCGAGGTCGGTCGGGGCGGGGGCGCCGCCGCGGACGACGCGGGCGAAGGCTTCGAGCTGCGCGGTGTAGGTCGAGGGGCCGGGGACGCGCTCGCTCCGCGCGCCGGCTTCGCCCTCGATGCGGAGGCGGTGGAAGAGGTGGGGCGCGATGGGGTTCAGCACGCGGAGGCGGCCCCGGGTTCCTTCGACGCGGGCGGAGACGTCGAGGAGGCGGGCGGAGAGCATCGAGCACACGGCGCGTCCGCTCGCGCCGCTCGGGAAGCGAAGCTCGACCTCCATGGCGCGGTCCACGCCGGGCGAGAGCAGCTTCGCGCGCGCCGACGAGACGCTGGGCTCGGCGCCCCCGAGGGTGCGGACGAAGTGGAGCACGTAGCAGCCCATGTCCATGAGCGCGCCACCGGCGAGGTCGAGGCGGTAGCGGATGTCGCGCGTGTTCACGATCGGCGCGCAGAGATGGGCCTCGACGTGGCGGAGCTCCCCGATCTCGCCGCTCGCCACGATCTCGAGCAGCCGCGCCGCGAGCGGGTGGTGGCGCCAGTGGAAGGCCTCCATCGCCACGCGCCCGGTCTCGCGCGACACGGCGGCCACGGCGCGCGCCTCGTCTGCGTTCGCCGTGAAGGGCTTCTCGCACAGCACGTGCTTGCCGGCGCGTAGCGCGCGCTCCGTCCAGACCCCGTGGAGCCCGTTCGGAAGCGGGTTGTAGACGGCGTCGATCTCCGGGTCCTCGACGAGGGCTGCGTAGCTCGCGTGGACGACGGGAATCCCGTGCTTCGCGGCGAAGGCGTTCGCCCGGGGGACGTCGCGCGCCGCGATCGCGCGGACCGTCACGCCGGCCACCTCTCGCGCGGGCTGCACGAGCGCCTTCGGCGCGATGCGCGCGGCTCCCAGGATGCCGAGGCGAAGCGGCGGGGCGTCCACGTGGCAAGCATAGGCCGGGTCGCTCGCCGGGCGTCGGTTATCGTCTGGGGTCCAGCTGAGCGGCTTCGGCGCCGACGAGAACGTCACAGGAACGCCACCGGGCCTCCCTGTCCGGCGGGGCTCGAGGTCCGATGCTGGGCCCCGAGAAACCGTGACGACGCAAGACGCATCCCCTCCGAACGACGGACCCGATCGCTTCCTGAGCCGCGAGCTCTCGTGGCTCGCCTGGAACGGGCGGGTGCTCTCGCTCGCCGAGGATGCGGCGCTGCCGCTGCTCGAGCGGGTCAAGTTCGTGGCGATCTTCGCGCGCAACCTGGACGAGTTCTTCCAGGTGCGCGTCGCCGGCCTCCAGGCGCAGATCGAGGCCGGCGTCCTGGTCGCATCGCCCGACGGGCGCAGCCCCGCCGAGCAGCTCCAGGGGATCCGGCTCGACGTGGAGAAGCTGCTGCAACGGGTCGAGCGCCTGTTCGCCAAGGAGCTGGTGCCGCGCCTCGCGGAGGAAGGCATCCGCTTCGTGGAGTGGGACGCGCTCTCGAAGCGCGACCGCGCGCGCCTGCGCGAGGAGTACGAGACCCGCATCCATCCGGCGCTCACGCCGCTCGCCGTGGACCCGGCCCACCCCTTCCCCTGGATCTCGAACCTCTCGCTGAACCTCGCCGTGCTGGTCGACGACGCCACGGGCGTGCGTCGCTTCGCGCGCGTCAAGGTGCCGCCCGTGCTGCCGCGCTTCGCGGACCTCGGGGACGGCCGCCTGGTTCCCATCGAGCGGCTGATCGCGGCGCACCTCGACCTGCTGTTCCCGGGCACCCGCATCGTGTCCGCGCACGCCTTCCGGGTGACGCGTGACGCCGAGCTGCTCATCGACGAGGGCGACGCCGACGATCTGCTCGCCGCGATCGAGTCGGGGCTCCACCGGCGGCTGCGTGTGAACGACGCGGTGCGCCTCGAGATCGAAGCGTCCGCGGACGCCGAGGTGGTGCAGCTGCTCGCCGAGGGGCTCGAGCTCGCCGAGGGCGACATCTACCTCCAGCGCGGCCCGCTCGACCCGGGCGACCTCCTCCAGCTGGTCGCGATCGAGCGCCCGGACCTGAAGGAGACACCCTGGCAGCCGATCACACAGCCCCGGCTCATGCGCGGGGAGAAGCGCCCCGACGTCTTCTCCATCCTGCGAGACGGCGACGTGATGGTGCAGCACCCCTACGACTCGTTCGGCACGTCGGTGGAGGCTTTCCTCGAGGAGGCCGCACAGGATCCGGACGTGATCGCCATCAAGCACACGCTCTACCGAACGGCGGTGCGCGAGAACCGGCTGCTGCGCTCGCTGATCCACGCCGCGAAGGAAGGCACGGAGGTGGTCACGCTCGTCGAGATCAAGGCCCGCTTCGACGAGGAGGCCAACATCGAGTGGGCGCGCTCGCTCGAGTCGGCGGGCGGCAACGTGGTCTACGGCCTGGTGGGCCTCAAGACGCACGGCAAGGTGGCGTTGGTGGTGCGCCGGGAACGAGAGGGGATCCGCCGCTACTGCCACATCGGCACCGGCAACTACAACCCTGAGACGGCGCACCTCTACGAGGACGTCGGGCTGTTCACGGCCTCGCCCGAGATCGGCGCCGACGTCGGCGAGCTCTTCAACCACCTCACCGGCTGCGGCGAGCAGCGCGCCTACCGCAAGCTGCTGGTGGCCCCGACGGCGCTCCGGGACGGGCTGATCGCGCGCATCCGCGAGGAGGCCGAGGCCAGCGACGGCGAGATCACGATCAAGGTGAACGGTCTCCAGGACCCGGCCGTGATCGACGCGCTCTACGACGCCTCGCGCGCGGGCGTGAAGATCGACCTGCTGGTGCGGAGCATCTGTTGCCTGCGGCCCGGCGTGCCGGGCCTCTCCGAGAACATCCGCGTGCGGAGCGTGCTGGGCCGCTTCCTCGAGCACTCGCGCATCTTCCGCTTCGGCAGCGAGGCGCGCGGGCGCAGGCACTGGTTCGGCTCGGCCGACCTGATGACGCGGAACCTGGATCTTCGCGTCGAGGTGCTGGCGCCGGTCGAGGATCCGGCGCTCCAAGCGCACCTCGACGAGATCCTGTCCGTGCACCTCGACCCCGAGGCGCGCGCCTGGGAGCTCGCCCCCGACGGGAGCTGGCAGCGCCGTCCCGAGTCGGGCGGCTTCTCGCCGCAGGAGCGCCTGATGGAGCTGGCGCGAGCGCGAGGCTGAGCGGCCAGCGTGCGCATCCATCTCGTGCACTGTGCGAGCGGCGTCGCGCCCGAGGAATGGACGGGGGCCGGGGGCACGCGCCCGCTCTCCGAGCAGGGGCAGCGCGAAGCCGCCGGGCTGGTCGAGTTCCTCGCGGGCCGGAGCATCGAGCGGCTGGTGTCGGGTCCGCAGCAGATCTGCCGCGAGAGCCTCGCGCCGTTGGCCGCCGCGCGCGGGCTCCCGATCCACGTGGACGACCGCCTCGACGAGGACGGCGCGCTCGAGTCGGCGCTGCTGCTGCTGCGGCGACTCGAAGAGCCCGCGGTCGTCTGCACGCACGGCGCCCTGGTCACCGCGCTGGTCGGGCGACTGCTCGGGCGCGGGCCCGGCCCCGAGCTCGACGCGCGCCGGGAGCCCGGCTCGGTCTGGCTGATCGAGGGCGAGCCGCCGCGCGCCACCTACTTCTCGCCCCGGCGCGAGCTGGCGCAGACCCTTCCGCGCCTCACCCGGCTCCGGCTCCAGCGCGTGCGGCGCGGGCGCCGCGCCGACACCTCGGCGCGCGTCGCCGTCTTCGAGCTGGGCAGCACGGCGGTGCATCTGCTGGTCGCCGAAGCGACGGCGGGAGGAGACGTCGAGCGTGTCGTGCGCGAGCGCTTCCCGTGGCGCGAAGGGGGCGCGCTCGCCGGCGAGGCGGTCTCGGAGGAGGCGATCGCCGGCGTCGTCGAGACCGCGCGCTTGCTGCGAAAGCGCGCCAACGCCCTGCGCCCCGGCGAGCTGGTGGCCGTCGGCACCGCGGCGCTGCGCGAGGCCAAGAACGCCCGCGCCGTCGCCGAGGCGGCCGGCGCGGCGTTCGGCGCACCGGTGCAGGTGCTCTCGGCGCGCGAAGAGGCGCGCCTCGTGTTCCAGGCGATCCGCGGGCGCATCGGGCTCGGCGGCGAGAGCGCGCTCGGCATCGACCTCGGCGGCGGCAACCTGACGCTCGTGGTCGGCGGCAGCGACGGGGTCGAGCTCGAGCGGACGCTTCCGCTCGGCGTCGCGCGGCTCCACGCCGAGCTGGCCCGAGGCGATCCGCCGGACGCCGAGGCGCTGCGCGCGCTCCGGCTGCGCGTCCAGGAGAAGCTCGAGCCGGAGCTCGAGGCGATCTCAGCGCTGGGCGCCACGCGCGCGATCGGGGCCGGCGGCACGGTGCGCGCGGTGGCGCGCCTGCTGGCCTCGCGCGATCGCAGCGAGCGCGTGGCGGCGCGCGGCGTCTTCGTGACGCGGCCCGAGCTGGCGGCGCTCGGGCGCGAGCTCCAAGCGCTCGAGCAGCCCGCGCGTGCGAAGCGGGCCGGCGTCAGCGCGCGCCGCGCCGAGCTGCTGCCCATCGGGATCGAGATCCTGTGTGCCGTGCTCACCCTGCTGCGCAGCGAAGGCTTCACGCTCTGCGACTGGGGGCTGCGCGAGGGCATCGTGCTCGACACGCGGCGGGCCCGGGCGCTGCCCGCCGCGCGTCGAGCGCGGGGCGCTAGGGCGTGAGGCCGCCGAGGATGTCCTCGATGGCGGCGGCGCCCTTGGTACCGGCCGTCATGTCTCCGTCCATCGGCGTGATCGAGATCAGGCCGGCGGCGTGCGCGTCCGTATCGGCGTTCTGCTCCTCGTCGGGGCCGGGCGGGAGGCCGAGACCGACACCCAGCGTGCAGCTGGAGCCGTCGGCCAGGCCGGCGCAGGTCGGGCCTCCGAGCGGCGGGAAGAAGGGCGGGAAGCCCCCGCTCACGTCGAACAGCGGGAGCTCGAGGTCCGAACGGTCCGCCAGCTTGGTGATCGCGACGCCCGCGAACGGCACCGGCACCGGGAAGTTGAGGTTCAGCAGCTTCACCTTGGCGGGGAGCAGCGCGCTGCCCGGCTCGGCCTCGAGGGCCGCGATCACGTCGACGACGAAGGCCGCCGCCGGCCCGAAGGCCGCGATCGTGGACGGGAAGCCGGCCCCGCTCTCGGCGATCAGGATGCCGACGCTGCCGGCGATCGCCGGGATGCCGTTCGAGGCGCCCGAGAGGGCGGCGCCGACGGTGCCGGACGTATTCGAGGTGGGCTTGCTCAGGTTCTGGCCGAAGTTGAGGCCGGAGACGATCAGGTCCGGCGGGCTCCCGGCGAGCACGACGTTCAGACCGGCCTTCAGGCTGTCGACGGGCGTCCCCCCGAACTCGGAGGCGGGGCCCGCGAGCGAGTAGACGACGCCGCAGGCGTCGCTGCTCTCGCGCTTCAGCGCCATGAAGCTCGCGAAGTCGAACACACCCGTGTTGATCGAGCCGCCGCGCCCGCTCTGGTTGGCCGCGGGACGCACGGTGGTGACCGCGTGGCCCGCGCCGCAGAGCGCCGCGCGCATGGCGCTGATGCCCGGGTTCGGGCCGTCGTCGTTGGTAAGCAGGATGTCGAGGGCGCTCGCCGCCCCGGGGCAGAGCGCGAGCGCGAGAACGAGAACGAATCTTGTGATCGAATGCATGCGGATCCTCCTGAATCGCCTCTTGGCGAGGTGCTCTCCCATCCTATGACCGGCTTCGGGGCGGGAACTACTCGCCCGAGCCAGCCCGATCGGGCCCTCTAACCCGTCGAGAAACGGGAGGAATCGCTCGAAGCGCGGAATCGACTGCAGAGTTGCTCACGTTTCTGGGCCGAGGCGGCCTAGAATCGGAGCGATGTCCGCCCCCGCCCCCCGCCCGCGACACCGTCCCAAGCAGCTGCGCTCGCGCGAGATCGTCGATGCCATCGTCCAGGCTGGACGCGAGCTGCTCGCCGAGCAGGGCCCCCGCAGCCTCACGACCAATCGCATCGCCGAGCGCGCCGGCGTCTCGATCGGCTCGCTCTACCGCTACTTCACCAACAAGGAGGCGGTGCTCGCGGCGATCTACGACCGCGAGACGGGACGCGAGGTGGCCGACATCCGCGCGTCGCCGAGATGGGAGATCGAAGAGGGACCGCTCCACGAGGCGCTCGTCACGATCGTGGACTTCCAGCTCGAACGCCAGCGCCGCCTGCTCGCGCTCGGACGGGACCACTACCGCACCCACCACCAGGACTTCTCCCTCGGTGAGCGGGTGGGGCGGGACGAGCTCGAGGGGCAGATGCGGACCCTGCTCGAGCGGCACGCCGGCATCGTACGGGTGCGCGACGTCGGCCAGGCCGCCTTCATCCTGGCCCGCGGCCTCTCCGCGATCGTGCGGCGCGCGCTCGAGGAGCGCCCGGAGAAGCTCGACGAGCCGGGCTTCCGCGTGGAGCTGATCGACCTGCTGAGCTGCTACCTCACCTCCGAGCAGTCGCGGCTCTAGCTCCGGCGGGGCGGCGGCGGCGCGTCTTTCGTCGCCCCACCGTCGGATCCTTGTTGACGGGCGCGCGTCACCGTCATAGGGTGCTCGCGCTCGTGGAGCTCGCTCCACGGGAGCCCCCAGCGGTCGGCCGACTCGCAGCCTTCGAGCCGACCGGGTGGCTCCGTCGGGCGCCGGTCCTCCGGGCGTTCCCAACCAGAAGACTGCCCGGACGCAGTCGACAAAGGAGCTCCCTGTGGCCTCTCTTCGCTCCGTCATACGCTCGATCTTCACGCTGATCCCCTCGCTGGCCCTCGCGCTGGTCGGCTCCGGCCTGGCACCCGTGCCCGCAGACGCGCAGAGCGTGAAGCGCCCCGTCAAGGTGATGACGCGGAACCTCTACCTCGGCGCCAGCCTGACGCCCGCGATCCAGGCGACGACCCAGCTGCAGCTGGCCCTGGCCGGCACGCAGATCTGGAACACGGTGCTCGCCACCGACTTCCCGACCCGCGCCGGCCTGCTGGCGAAGGAGATCGCGGACGCGGACCCGGCGCTGATCGGCCTCCAGGAGGCGGCGATCTGGCGCACGGGGCCGCCCGACGGGCCGCCCATCCTCGGCGGGACGCCGGCGACCACCGTGGAGTTCGACTTCCTCCAGATCCTGCTCGACGAGCTCGCCGCGATCGGGACGCCGTACGTGGTGGTGCGCAGCCAGAACGAGGCCGACCTCGAGAGCATCACCGCCAGCGGCTTCGACGTGCGCCTCACCCAGCGCGACGTGATCCTCGCGAGCCAGGCCAAGCTGAGCACGGGCGAGCTCTCCTGCGGCAACACGCAGGGCGCCCACTATCCGGCGGGCCTCCAGCTCAACATCCCGCTGCTCGGTGGACTCGCCTTCGTCCAGAGCACGCGCGGCTACGTCTCGGCCGACTGCGTGGTGAACGGCCGCTCGTTCCGCTTCGTGAACACCCATCTCGAGGCCTTCAGCGCCGGCTTCCGCGCGGGCCAGGCCCAGTTCCTGGTGGTGGCGGGCCCCGCCAGCACGACGGCCCTGCCCGTGGTGCTGGTCGGCGACCTGAACTCCGACCCGCTCGACGGCTCGGTCAACCTGCCGGACCCGACGCCGAACAACGCGGCCTTCAACCTCTTGACCTTCGGCTTCGGCTACGTGGACACCTGGACGCAGGCGAACCCCACCTCGCCGGGCTTCACCTTCGGCTTCGGGCAGCTCGTGAACGATCCCGACACCTCGGGCTTCGACACGCGCATCGACCACGTGCTGACCCGGCCCGGGGTCGTGGTACGGACGTCGCGGGTCACGGGCACCGACCCGGACAACCGCAGCCCCGGCGGGCTCTGGCCCTCGGACCACGGCGGCGTGATCACCACGCTGGCGCCCTAGCCCAGACGCGAACCCGCGCCGTGCCGCCGCCCTCCGCGCGAGGGCGGCGCTCGGCCGTCTCCCGAGCGCAGCCTGATAGAGTGGGAGGCGCGATGCCGCGCCGTCTCCCGCTGCCGGCCTTCCTGGAACGTCGCTCGACGGACGAGTACCCGACCCCGCCGCTGAGCCCCGGCGAGCGACGCGCGCTCGCCCGCTTCGCCGAGCG
>JBFIYM010000176.1:0-8781 GCA_041605395.1 Myxococcota bacterium
GCCGGCGTGGTCTGCCCCGTGCCACCACGACATCACGAGCCCGGGCCGCTCCGCCTCGGGCAGGTCGAGCCAGGCGAGGATCTGCCGCACCTTCTCGGCTTCGCCCACCTTCGAGTCGAAGGGCGCCCTCCGGTAACGCGCGCCGACCCCGCGCCACTCGGTCTCCGAGCCGACCCAGAAGAACGTGGCCGCCGCCACGCCCTGTCGTTCGGCCGCGGCCCAGAGCGGCTCGGCCTGGAGGAAGCGCGCGTCGTTGCCGTAGTCGAAGGCGCCGAGCTCGGCGTCGAGGAACTTGTTCCCGACGATGCCGTGGCGGTCGGGATACGTCCCCGTCGCGAGGCTGACGTGATTCGGGAAGGTGGTGGACGGAAACACCGGCACCAGCGCCTCCGCCCGCGCGCCTTCCCGCGCCATGCGCGCGAAGGCCGGCAGCTCGTCGCGATCGAGGTAGTCGTGACGGACGCCGTCCATCGAGATCAGGATCACGACGGGCTTCGCGTCGGCCGCACCGACCCCGAATGCGAGGAGGAAGGCGACCAGCCCGCGCGCGGCCCTGCTCAAAGGGGCACCACCCGCGCCTCCGGCACCACGTCTGCCACGTCGCGCCCGACCCAGCGCACGCCGAGCGTGCCGTGCGCGTGCCCCGCCGTGTCGAGCCAGTTCGGATGGCCGGGATCGCGCGCCGCCACGAAGAGACGCAGCGAGCCGTCGGGCTCGAGCACCGCGCCGGCATTGTTGAGCGTGATGCGGTGGCGGGTGTAGTCGAGCGTCTCGAGCCAGTGGTTCGAGAGCACGAACATCCAGTAGTCGCAGGCCGGCGGCCGCACCTCGACGAGCAGGGCCTCGTCGGGCGCGAGGTCGAAGTAGGCCGCGTGGAAGTGGATGTCGGGATCGCGGAACACGGCCGCCGCGCCGGGCATGACCTCGGCGAAGCGATTCGGCGTCCGGCCCAGATCCTCCGACCACTGGAGCGCCATCCCCACCAGCGCGCGCATCAGCGCGGGCGTCGTGGTGAGGGCTTGCGCCACTCGCTCGGGCGCGAGGGGCTCGGGCGGCTCGTTCGCGTCGAGGCGTTCGATCGAGAGCTCGGCGGGCCGTTCCCCGGCCCGGTCCGCGAAGGTCTGGCGCACGATCAGGGAGCCCGCGTCGGGCGGCAGCGGCAGCCAGTTCGGATGGTCGCCGCGCTCCCCGCCGATGAAGAGCTCGAAGCGGCGCTCCGGGCCCAGCGTGAGCGCGCGCGCGTCGAGCGCCTCGGCGGTCCCGCGGCCGCCGGCTCCGAATGCCCCGGCGTGCACGTTGAAGCTCATCCAGCGCGCGGTCCCGAGCGTCCCCCAGACGCGGTAGCGATGACGCCCGTCGATGCGCGCCGCGAGGTAGAGGTTGTCCGGGTTCTCGTGGATGATCTTGATGGTCTCGTGCGAGCCGCGGTGCAGCACCGGATGCAGCGGGTCGTTGAACTCGAGGAAGCCCTCGAACCCGTAGCGGACGAGGCGCATCAGGAAGCGATAGCCCTCGGCGCGGTCGAGCGGGTCCGCCGGCGCGCGCGGGTCGAGCACCAGCCGGCCCACCTCGTCGAGTGCGCGGCAGAACTCGCTCCAGGCCTCGCCCGAGAGCAGCTTCTCCCCGGCCTTTTCTTCGCTCACGCCGTGCCCTCCCGACGCACCCCGCAGCGCGCGAGGTAGAAGTCGAATGCGTTCCAGACCGTCGCCCGATCGAGCCCGTAGTCCTCGAGCCGGTAGGGATGCGTGCCATGCTGGCCGCGCGGGTTGGCGCGGGCGTGCGCCACGATGCACGCCTCGGCCTGCGCCGTGAGGGGCAGGCCGAGCGTTTCGTAGGCGCGCGCGATGCTCCCGACGGGGTCCGCCACGAGCGCGTCGAAGTGCACGTCGGCGAAGCGCGCCTCGCCGATGCGCGCACGCACCGCGAGCAGGCGTCGCAGCGCCTCGGCCCAGGCCGCCAGCTCGGCGGCCCCGAGCTGCTCCGGCTCGGCGGGCTTTCCCGTCATCTCCTGTACCACCATGAGCAGGCTGCACACCGAGCCCAGCACCGCGGCCGGGTCGCGGTGCGTCATCACGAAGCGTGCGTCCGGGTAGACCGCGAGCACCGCATCCAGGAAGAACGAGTCGGGCGGCGACTTCAGCATCCAGCGGTCCGGGGGGCATCGCCACTGGAGCAGCTGGAGCACGCGGCGGTGGTAGCGGTAGGCCGGCACCATGTCGCAGCCGAGCCACCAGGCGATGTAGCGCGGCAGCCACGCCATCCCCTCGAAGTGGAAGGTGCGGAAGCTCATGCCGAGCAGGTCCTGGTTCTCGGTCGGGCCCGTCGGGGTGTCTTCGTGCATCGCGGCGAGGCGTGGCGCCAGCTGACGGATCACCTCGAGCTGCTTGGTGGCCGACTCGATGCGCGGATCCGTGTGCTCGGTGGCGGTCTCGGGCGGAGGCACGGGCTGCGCGGATTCCCAGACCCGGAGCGAGCGCGTCCCCGGGTCCTGCGCGAGCAGGTGCGAGAGCGCCGTGGTTCCGGTCCTCGGCAGGCCCACGATGAAGACCGGTGCGGGCACCGGCAGCTGCTCGATCTCGGGATGCCGGGCGAGCCAGTCCTCGACCCGGAGGCGCTGGACCAGGGCCCCGACGAGGCGCCCGTGCCAGACACCGCGCCCGAGGTCGGAGAGTGGCGCGCGCGCCAGGTCGTCGAGCAGGACGTCGAGGCCCTCGCGGTAGCTGGGATCGCCGAAGTCCTCGAGCCCGGTGCGTTCGCGCGCCTCGGCCAGCAGCGCCTCCGCCTGCATCAGGTGAAGTCCGAGCCGCCGTCCACGTTCACGTTGGCGCCCGTCATGTAGCTGTTGCGGCGCGAAGCCAGGAACGCGATCACGCAGCCGATCTCCTCGGGCAGGCCGGCGCGCCCGAGATCCGACGGCTCCCCGAAGTCCTCCGCGATGATGCGGTTCAGGTCCGCCAGGCTCTCGGGGTCGATGCCCCGTTCCTTCGCCATGCCCTGGAGCCAGGTCTTCACGCCGCCCGAGAGGAAGGTGCCGGGCGACACCGTGTTCACCAGGATGTTCTCCTTGGCGAGCGTCTTCGAGAGGTTCTTGCTCACGCTGGTGAGCGCCGACTTGGCGGCCGTGTAGCCAATCAGGGTCGGCGCCTGCCGCTTGGTCGAGTGCGCCGAGACGTTCACGATGCGCGCCCACTCCGCCCGACGCAGCCAGGGCAGCGCGGCGCGGGTGCAGCGCACCGCGGCGTAGAGACCGAGCTCGAAGTTGCGCGCCCAGCCCGCTTCGTCGAGCGTATCGATGGTGCCGGTGTCGCCGGGGCCGACCGTGTTCACGAGCGCGTTGAGCGCGCCCCAGCGCGCGCCCAGCTCGGCGAAGGCGGCCTCGATGGCCGTGGGGTCGGTCACGTCGACCGAGAGGCCCACCGGGTCGGGGCTCCCGGCCCGGCGCAGCGCAGCGACGGTCTCGTCGAGCTCCGCCTTGCGCCGGGCGAGTACCGCCACCTTGGCGCCGTCCGCAGCCAGGCACTCGGCCGCGGCCCGCCCCATCCCGCTCGAGCCGCCTGTCACGACGGCGGTTGCATCGCCGAGCCCGAGATCCATGTGCGCCTCCTACGCTTCGGCCACTTCCGGGTGGCCGGCCTCACGCAGCGCCGCCCGCAGCCGCTCCGCGGCCGAGTCGAGCGCGTCCGGGGCCGCGTTCGCATCGGCCCTCGCGAAATCGAGATCGCTGAGCGACTTGATCGGTACCACGTGCAGGTGCACGTGCGGCACCTCGAGCCCCGCCACCATCAGGCCGACCTTCGTGGGCCGGAAGCTCCGCTGCACGGCCTGGCCGACCTTCTGGGCCACGGCGGTCAGGTGCTGCATCAGGTCGGGCGGCACGTCGAGCCAGTGGTCGATCTCCTCGACGGGCACGACCAGCGTGTGCCCGGGCTGCAGTGGCGCGATGGTCAAGAAGGCGACCGCCCGCGCATCCCGCCAGACGAAGCGGCCCGGCAGATCACCGCGAATGATCTTCGTGAACAGGGATGCCACGGCGCCTCCAGCAACGGGGAGGCCCCAGTGTAGTGCGTGAGGGGCGGCCATGGAGTCCGTGAGGAGCGTCACCCGCCGCGAGACGGGGCGGGTCGATGTCCGGGGGGAGAGCTTCGCTCCCGACGAGGAGAGCCGACCGCGGCCGCCAGGGACCCTGGAGAGGCGGCCGGGAGGCAAGGCGCATGCAACCCGGCTTCGTGATCATGCCGATCGGAAACCCGGCGCTCGACGTCGTCTACGAGCGCGCCATCGCCCCGGCGCTCGCGCACGCCGGCTTCGAGGCGCGGCGCGTCGATCGCCACAATCGCGGCGGTCTGCTGGTCGCCGAGATCATCAGCTTCATCGAGGAGGCGGAGCTCATCGTCGCCGACCTGACCCACGAGCGACCGAACTGCTATCTCGAAGTCGGCTACGTACTCGGGGTGGGCAAGCTGACGCAGCTCGTTCTCACCGCGCGCCGGGATCACGACCCCGAGAGCCCCGTGCATCGGCCGGGCGGACCGCGCGTCCACTTCGACCTCGCCGGCTTCGACATCCTGTTCTGGGAGCGTGAGCGGCTCGACGACTTCCGGCGCGAGCTCGAGAAGCGGGTGGCGCGTCGCCGGGAGCTGCTCGCGTGAGGCCTCCCGGCCTCCGGTTCCACCTCGGACTCTGCGCGGCGCTCGCGCTGGGCGCCGGGGCCCTGCTCGCGGGCTGCGCCAGCACGAAGGGGAACGAGGCCGAGGTCGGAGGCCTGGCGCCCTACCGGGTGAACGGACGCCGCTACGTGCCGCTCCGCGACTGGCAGGGCTACCGCGAGGAGGGCATCGCGTCCTGGTACGGCAGCCGCCACCACGGAAGACCCACCGCGAGCGGCGAGCGCTTCGATGCCGACCGGGGCTTCACCGCTGCCCACAAGACGCTTCCCTTCAACGTCTGCGCCGCCGTCGAGAACCTCCGCACGGGCAGGCGAGTGGTCGTGCGCATCAACGACCGGGGGCCGTTCGCGAAGGGCCGCCTGATCGACCTGTCCCGGACCGCGGCCGCCGAGATCGGACTCGTGCGCGCGGGCGTGGCGCGGGTCCGCGTCGAGGCCCTGGGCGCCGCGAACACCCGGGGGAAGTGCCCCGCGGGCTGACGCGCCCGCTCGGGCGGCATGACCGGCCGGGCGTGGCTACACCTCCTCGATCCCCTTCGAGGAGAACCCATGTCCCAGGCGGTGGAACGCGAGATCGAGCACTTCATGGAGGGCGTCGAGCACCGCAACCCGGGCGAGCCCGAGTTCCAGCAGGCCGTGCGCGAGGTCGTCGAGAGCGTGATGCCCTTCCTGTGCGAGCACGAGCACTACAAGAAGGCGCGCGTGCTCGAACGCATGACCGAGCCGGATCGGGTGGTGATGTTCGCGGTTCCCTGGGAGGACGATCACGGCGAGCTTCGCATCAATCGCGCGTGGCGCGTCCAGTTCAACAGCGCGATCGGGCCGTACAAGGGCGGCCTGCGCTTCCATCCGTCGGTGACGCTCAGCGTGCTCAAGTTCCTCGGCTTCGAGCAGACCTTCAAGAACAGCCTGACGGGCCTTCCCATGGGCGGCGGCAAGGGCGGCGCCAACTTCAACCCGCGCGGTCGCAGTGATCGGGAGGTGATGCGCTTCTGCCAGTCGCTCATGGTCGAGCTCCACCGGCACATCGGCGAGGACACGGACATCCCGGCCGGCGACATCGGCGTGGGCGCGCGCGAGATCAGCTTCCTGTTCGGCCAGTACAAGCGGCTCTGCAATCGCTTCACCGGCATGCTCACGGGCAAGGGCCTCGCCTTCGGCGGCAGCGCCGTCCGCAAGGAGGCCACCGGCTACGGCGCCGTCTACTTCGCCGAGAACGTGCTCCAGCACCAGGGCGACTCGGTCGAGGGGAAGACGGCCGTGGTCTCGGGCTCGGGCAACGTCTCGCTCTACTGCATCGAGAAGCTGATCGATCTGGGCGCGAAGGTCGTGAGCGCGTCCGACAGCGGCGGCACGGTCCACGACGCGGACGGCATCGACGCCGACAAGCTCGCGTGGCTGAAGGAGCTCAAGGAGGAGCGACGCGGACGCATCCAGGAGTACGCCGAGGAGTTCGACTGCGAGTACCGCGAGGGGGAGGCGCCGTGGGGGATCCCGTGCGAGCTGGCCTTCCCGTGCGCGACCCAGAACGAGCTCGACGAGGCGGGGGCGAAGGAGCTCGCGGGCCAGGGCGCCCGGCTGGTCGTGGAGGGCGCGAACATGCCGACCACGGTGAGCGCCCTCGCCGCGCTGCGGAATGCCGGCGTGCTGCTGGCGCCCGGCAAGGCGGCGAACGCCGGGGGCGTCGCGGTCTCGGGGCTCGAGCAGAGCCAGAATGCGCTCCGCATCTCCTGGTCGCGCGAGGAGGTGGACGAGCGGCTCCGGAGCATCATGAAGGCCATCCACGAGCGTTGCGTGGACTACGGCACGAAGAACGGCGAGGTGGACTACGTCGACGGCGCCAACGTGGCCGGCTTCGTGAAGGTGGCGGACGCGATGGTGAGCTACGGGGTGGTGTAGCCCTAGTAGGCCCGCCAGCGGCTCTTGATGTGCGCCTGGCGGATGGCGATCTCGCGCCGCCGCTCCGCTGAATCCACCCGTCGCAGTCCGGCCGGCAGCTCGGCCGCGAGCGAATCGAAAGGAACCCGCCGGGTCGTGATGCGCGGGAGCTCGTCCGGGCCGGGATCCTCGCGGAAGACGAAACGCAGCGAATGGAAGCCGCGCGGAAGCCCGGTGGTCGCGACCCAGCCCTGGATGCCGGGATCGCGGTGGGCGACGACGTACCTGCGCGCACCGTCGGGACCGCGTGGGTTCTGGTGACCCGTCAGGCTGCTCACGTAGTTCTGCTGGTCGGGACCCTCCATCCAGCCGTTGTTCAGCTGGAACCCGATGTAGTGCGGCTCGACGGGCGTCTCCACCCGAACCACCAGGGCTTCGTCGGGCCCGAGCTCGAAGATGCCGCTGGCGTAGAGCTGGCTCGCGCCCGCCGCGCCCCCCGCCGTGAAGGGGGGCGCCGCGTCGTTGGTCCCGTTCACGGGCAGATTGCGACGCCCGTCGCCGTTCGCGTCCCGGCGCATCTCGAGCGGGAACTCCATCAGCAGGTTCCAGAAGCGGATGTGGTTCTTGACGGTGGTGCCGATGCGTGAGAGTCGCTCGCTCGTCCAGGCGGCGTCGATGGGGGGACGACTCTCGCCCTCCGCCCCGAGCCGCACGATCGAGAGCTCGAGAGGCCGCTCGCGTTCCCAGTCCGAGAAGATCTCGCGCACCGCGACGTAGCGCGCCTCCCGCTCCGCAGCCTGGCCGGTGGCGGCGCAGTCGAGGGTCTTCCGGGAGGCGAGGAAGTTCCCCGCATGGCCCGCCGGCCGCTCCGGCGCGATCAGGATCTCGAAGCGCCCGTCGGCGTCGACCTGGAGCGAGAAGCTGTTCACGAAGTCGAGGGTCTGCGTGACACACGTCGCCATCTCTTCGAGCGTCCCCGTGTCGCCGGGTACGCCGGTGATGGTCTGGAAGGTCACGAGGCGCGGCGCCTTGGGGGAGATCGCGGCGCGCTCGGACGTGCGCCACTCGCGGGTATCGGCCGCGCGACCCGTCACCCGATACGACCCCAGGCCGTCGATCGGCGCCTTGAGATAGCTCGCGTCGGGGTTCTCGCCGGTGTGCTTGCGCAGCATGTCCACCGAGCGGTGGAACTCGGGGAAACGGGGATCGAGGCGCAGCTCCGCGTCGATCAGGCGTCCGAGATGCCCGAGCAGGTAGCGGTGGCCCTCGGCCAACGTGCGCTCGCTCGCCTCCGGCGGGAAGTAGGCCGGTTCGACGAGGCTCGCCCGCGCCTGCTCGAGCTCGATCATGAACTGCGCCCAGGCAGCATCGAGCTCGGCGCGTGCGCTGGCGTCGTTCGCCTGCTGGGCAGCGGCCGGGCCGGCGAGGCCGAGCAGGAAGGCGAGCGCGCAGCCCACGCCGAGCACGCGGCGGCTCTCTCCGGCTCGGGTCATCCGCGTGCCCTAGTTCCCGAAGTCCCAGCCCTCGCCCGCGTGCCAGCGTTTCAGCACGTTCTTGGCGATCAGGATCTTGTGCACCTCGTCCGGCCCGTCGGCCAGCCGCAGCGTACGCGCTCCCTGGTACATGGCCGCGAGCGGCAGGTCTCCCGAGACGCCCGCAGCGCCCCAGACCTGGATCGCGCGATCCACCACGCGGTGATACGCCTCGGGCACGAAGATCTTGATCGCCGAGATGTCGGTGCGGGCATCGAGGCCGCTGTCCATGCGCTCGGCGCAGTGGAGGGTCATCAGCCGCGCCGCCTGGAGATCGATGTAGGAGTCGGCGATGAAGCCCTGCACGAACTGCTTGCTCTCGAGCTTGCCGCCGTGCACCTCACGCTCGGTGGCGCGCTGCACCATCAAGTCGAAAGCGCGCCACATCTGGCCGATCGAGTTCATGCAGTGGTAGACGCGCCCGGCACCGAGGCGATCCTGGGCCGCCTGGTGTCCGGAGCCGGCGCGACCGAGCTGGTTCTCCAGCGGCACCCGTACGTCGTCGTAGGTGATCTCGCAGTGATCGCTCTCGCGGCCCCAGATCTCGACGCCGCGCACGATGCGCACGCCGGGCGTCTCCTTCGGCACGATGATCTGCGTCATGCGACCGTTGTCGTCGCCGCTCCCCTCGGTCCGACACATGACGATGAAGAAGTCGGCGCGAAAGCCGTTCGACGTGAACCACTTGCGCCCGTTGATGACCCA
>JBFIYM010000177.1:0-8749 GCA_041605395.1 Myxococcota bacterium
CGCGGGCCGCTGGGTCTCGCGCCACGAGCTGGGACACGCGCGCTGGTCGCCGCCCAAGCTGCCGCGCGTGCGCTTCCCGCGCGCGGTGCTCATGGCGGTCGAGGACGCGCGCATCAACCTGGGGCTCGAGGCCATCCGGATCCCCGTGCTCCTCGACGCCGAGTCGCACGCCAAGGTCATGATGCTGCTGGCCCAGGACGCGAAGCGCGGGGACGGCTTCGCGCTCTTCGTGCGTGCGATCGCCTCGGTCGGCACCAGCGTGGCGAGCGGGCTCGAGGCGCAGCTGATCGCGATGCCCGACCCGCTCGGCGCCCTCGTGGTCGCGTGGATGGCCCGCGCGCGGCGCGAGCTCGTGGCCGCGAGCCGCGCGGCCCGCGCCCCGGTGGCGCCGTACGCGCGGGGGGTGGCGCTCGCACGCGCGCTGGCGCGGGAGCTGCGCGCGCTCGGCCTGCTCGACGCGCGTCGCCAGTCGGCCTCCCCGGTCCGCATCCACTGCCACGCGCATGGCACCGGGGGCGGCGTCGTGCCGGACGGGCACCTGCGCGGACGCGGGCACGGCCACGGCGACTGCTTCGAGGACGAGCTCGGCGCGCTCCAGCCCGGGCGCCTGCAGGTGAAGGAGGCCCCGCTCTCGGTGTCGCTCCGCCCCGGGCGGGGCGGCCTGGCCTGGCGCGCGGCCAGCGAAGGGAGCGTCGTACGCTACCTGTCGCGCTGGCCGGTGGACCGCGCGGTGTTCCGACGTCGCGCGCGCTCGGGCGGCGGGACCGTCCTCGTCGACACGAGCGGCAGCATGTCACTCGGCGTCGCCGACCTCGACCGCCTGCTGCTGGCCACGCCGCACGGCGTGCGCGTCGCCATCTACTCGGGGAGCGGCGACGCGGGCGAGCTGCGCATCGTGGCGAACGGAGGGCGTCGTGCCGCGCCGCGCCACCTCGCGCGCTACGGCAGCGGCAACGTCGTGGATCTTCCCGCCCTCGAGTGGCTGGCGCGCCAGCCGCTGCCGCGGCTCTGGATCTCGGACGGCGCCGTGACGGGCGTCGGGGACCGTGGGTCGAGCGTCCTGAAGCAGCGCTGCAAGGCCGTCTGCTCGCGCGGGCGCATCCGCCGCATCGCCAAGGTCGAGGAGGCGGAGGCGCTGCTCCGGGCCGGGGGCGCGGCGTAGTCGCGGGGGCCAGGGGGTCGGGACCGGGCGGGGCCCGGCCCGGCCGCCCGCCCCCTCGACGGGTTTATACTCGCGGCCCATGACCACACCGCGCGCGCTCGACGGCATCCGCGTCCTCGATCTCACCACGCCCCTCGGCGAGGCCGCCGGCCGCGTCTTCGCCGACCTCGGCGCCGAGGTGCTGAAGGTGGAGCCGCCGGGGGGCTGTGCGGCGCGCTTCACGGCGCCGTTCGCCGACGGCGAGGCGGGAGACCCCGAGGGCTCGCTGTTCTGGCGTGCCTTCGGGCTCGGCAAGAAGAGCGTCGTGCTCGACCTCGAAGCCGTCGGGGATCGCGAGCGCTTCCTCGCGCTGGCGCGCGGCGCCGACGTGCTGCTCGAGTCCTCCACGCCGGGCACGCTCGATGCGCTCGGTCTCGGCTACGAGGCGCTCGCGCGCGAGAACCCGGCGCTGCTCTACGTCTCGATCACGCCCTACGGCCAGCAGGGTCCCCTCGCGAAGGCCCCGGCCACGGACCTCACCATCGCGGCTGCCGCCTCCCTGCCGAACATGCAGGGGGACCGCGATCGGCCGCCGCTTCCGGTCGGCTGGTCCGAGGCGTCCTGCCACGGCGCCGTCCAGGCCGCGGCCGACGCCATCCTCGCGCTCCTCGAGCGCGAGCGGACCGGGCTCGGCCAGCACCTCGACGCCTCGATGCAGGCGGCCGTGGTGTGGGCGCTGCTCTTCGTGACCGGTCACGCGACGCTCTACGGCGAAGACGTGCCGGGCTACGGCGCCCAGCGCGGGGCGCCGCAGCCGCAGCTCCTGCCCGGCGTGGTGATTCCGAACGTCGCCCGCGTGAAGGACGGCTTCGTGGTGATGACCCTCGTGCTCGGCGAGGTCGGCGCGCGCGGCTTCGGCAAGCTGATGCGCTTCGCGGCCGAGCGCGGCGGCCTCGAGCCCGACATCGCCGAGCGCGACTGGAGCGGCTGGATGCAGCAGCTCGGCGCCGGCAAGCTGGCGCCCGCCGACCTGGCGCGCGCACTCGAGCAGCTGGTCGCCTTCCTCGGCAGCTGCACCAAGGCCGAGATCCAGGAGCGCGCCGTGCGCGAGGCCTGGCTGGTCGGCCCGGCCTGGACTGCCGCCGATCTGCTGGCCGACCGCCAGCTCGAAGCGCGGGACTACTGGGTGCGCGTCGGCGACACCATCCACCCGGGTGCGTTCGCGAAGCTCTCGCGCACGCCGATCCGGCTCGACGCCCCGGCGCCCCGGCTCGGCGCGGACCAGTCGCTCGCGGGCGCGAGCTCCCGCGGGCCGAGCGCCGTCGTGGGGAGCGGGCGCGAGGAGCGCGGCGCCAGCCTGCTCGCCGGCCTCAAGGTCGCCGACTTCGCCTGGGTCGGCGCAGGACCGCTCGTCTCGAAGGACCTCGCGAACCTGGGCGCGACCGTCGTCCACGTCGAGTCGGACAAGTTCGTGGACCCGCTGCGCATGATCCCGCCGTGGAAGGACCGAGCGCCGAACCCGGCGACGGGCCACACCGCGGCGAACTTCAACCAGTCGAAGCTCGGCCTGGCGCTCGACCTCAAGAGCGAGAAGGGCCGGGAGGTGGCGCTCCGCCTGGTGGACTGGGCGGACGTGGTGGTCGAGTCGTTCACGCCGGGGACGGCCGCGAAGCTCGGGCTCGACTGGGAGACGCTCTCGAAGCGGAAGCCCGGCCTCGTGATGCTGTCCTCGTGCCTGCGTGGCCAGACCGGGCCGGAGCGCGCCTACACGGGCTTCGGCCTCCAGGGCGCGGGGCTCGCCGGCTTCTGCGCCGTGACGGGCTGGCCCGACCGGCTGCCCTCCGGGCCGTGGGGCGCGTACACGGACTTCATCGCGCCGCGCTACTCGATCGCGGCGCTCGGCGCCGCGCTCTTCCATCGCGCACGGACGGGCGAGGGCCAGTACATCGACCTCTCGCAGGTCGAGGCGGCGATCCACTTCCTCGAGCCGATGGTGCTCGACTACACGGTGAACGGACGCATCGCGGGGCTCGCGGGCATGCGCTCCGTGCGGGCCTGTCCGCACGGCATCTTCCCGGCCGCGGGCGAGCAGCGCTACCTGGCGATCGCCGTCGAGACAGCCGCCCAGTGGCGGGCGCTCCGCGCGCAGGTGCCGGGCCTCGCGACGTTCGACGGCGCCGAGTGGGAGGACCTCGGCGTGCGCATCGACGCGAAGGACCGCCTCGAAGCGCCGCTCGCGGCGTGGTGCGCCGAGCAGGAGGCCTTCGCCTGCGCCGAGCGACTCCGCGACGCTGGCGTGCCCGCCTACGTCTCGCTCCGCGGCGTCGACCTGCACGACGACCCCCAGCTCGCCGCGCGGGGATTCTTCGTCGAGCGCGACCACCCCCGGGTCGGCAAGGCGCTCTACGACGGCCCCGTCACCCACTTCTCGGCCACCCCCGCCGAGATCCGCTGCGCGGGGCCCGCCGTCGGCCACGACACCTTCGACGTCATGACCCGCCTGCTCGGCTACGACGAAGAGGCGATCGCCGAGCTCGCCGCCGCCGGCGTCCTCTCCTGACGAACGTTAGAAAGGGGTCGGTCCTGTTTGGTTAGAAACTCCCGACGCGGAGCGGGAGGGAGCGGAGTCCACGCAGGAAGGGGTTCGGGCGGTACTCGGGCGTCTCCGTCGCGAGCGCGAGATCGGGCAGGGTGAGCAGACCACGGAACGCCGTGCGCGCCTCGAGGCGCGCCAGCCCGGCCCCCAGGCAGAAGTGCGTGCCGAGCCCGAACGAGAGGTGGCGTAGGTTCTCGCGGCCGAGGTCGAGCCGGTCGGGCTCCGGGAACACCGCGGGGTCGCGGTTCGCGGCGCCGATCACTACGAGGGTCGCTGCGTGCTTCGGGATCACGATGCCGTCGATCTTCACGTCCTCGGTCGCGATGCGCACGGTCGCCTGCACCGGGCTGTCGTAGCGGAGCAGCTCCTCGACGGCGGGGTCGAGCCGCTCCGGCTCGGCGCGGAGCCGCGCGAGCTGGTCGGGATGCCGGAGCAGCGCGAGCAGCCCGTTGCCGATCAGGTTCGTCGTGGTCTCGTGCCCCGCGATCAGGAGCAGCAGGCTGGTGGAGATCAGCTCCCCCTCGCTGAGCGCGTCCCGCTCGGCCTGCGCCTCGATCAGCCCGCTGATCAGGTCGTCGCCCGGGGCGCGCCGCCGCTCGGCGACGATGCCGCGCATGTACTCGCGCAGGCGCTCGAACAGCGCCACGCTGCGCTCCTGCGCGCCCGGCTCGAAGGCGCGCCCGGGCCCCTCGGCCAGCAGCTCGGACGACCACTGCTTGAACTGGCGGTGGTCCTCGGCCGGCACGCCCAGCAGCTCGGCGATCACGATCGCCGGCAGCGGCTCGGCGAAGTCGCGCATCAGATCGAACTCACCGCGCTCGCGGATCCCCGCGATCATTTCGTCCACCAGCGCCTCGATGCGCGGACGCAGCCGCTCCTCGACCCGTCGCGGCGTGAAGGCGCGGTTCACCAGGTGGCGGATCCGCGTGTGGTCGGGCGGATCCATCATCAGCATGCTGCGGAAGCCGTCCGGCCCCTGGAGCAGCCGGCGCGGGAAGCGGTCGGCGAAGGCCTCGAACAGGTGTGCCCGGGTGCGATCGACCGAGAAGCGCGCGTCGCGTAGCACCGCCTCGACGTCGGCGTAGCGCGTCAGGATCGCGGCGCCCGGGCCCTCGTAGCCCGGGATCGGCGGCCGGAACACCGGGTTCGTGGTCCGCAGCATCGCGTAGAGCGCGTACGGGTTGGCGACGAAGGCCGGGTTCGCGAACGGGTTCGAGACCGGCGCATCGGCCGGACGGGCAGGCTCCGCCATGTCGACTCCCCCGGGCGCTCGAAGAGCCTAGCGCCTCACAGGCAGGCGTACGCGGCCCGCAGCAGGCGCCGCGGCCGCGGGTCCACCAGCCAGAGCCCCGTGTGCATCAGGTTCATCACGTAGCCGAACGAGAGCCGGTGCTCCGGGTCCGCCATCGAGTAGGAGCCGCCGGCGCCGCCGTGGCCGAACACGCGCGGGTTCGGGCCGAGCGGCTCCTCGCGCGTGGGCAGGAAGAAGCCGAGGGCGTAGCGCGTCTCGAGCGGCAGCACCTGGTCCTGCGCGGTGCCCTGCTCGGTGCGCGCGCGCTCGATGGCCTCCGCGGAGAGCAGGTGCACCCCGTCGATGGCGCCCCCGTTCGCGAGCGCCCCGTAGATGCGGGCCAACGAGAACGCGTTGCTGTGGCCGTTCGCCGCGGCGAGCTCCGCGGCGCGCCAGGCGCGTGAGTTGGGCGACACCAGCAGGAGCGGCGGGTTCGCGAAGGTACGCGCCAGCATGCCGTCCGGGTTCTGCTGGATCTGCGTCAGCATGTCGAGGCCGGCCTTGTCCGGCGGCGGCGGATGCACGGGGCCCTGGCAGAGCGGCGCCACGCGCGCGTCGAGCTCCGGGCCGAAGCCGATCTCGAACTCCGCGCCGAGCGGGCGCGCGATCTCCTCGCGCACCACGTCGCCGATCTTCTTGCCGCGAATCCGTCGCACCAGCTCGCCGATCAGCCAGCCGAAGGTGATGGCGTGGTAGCCCTGGGCCGTACCCGGCTCCCACCACGGCTTCTGCTCGGCGAGGAGCCGCGTCATGGTGTCCCAGTCGTAGAGCGTCTCGGGCTCGAGCTTCGGGCCGAGCGCCGGGAGGCCCGCCTGGTGCGAGAGCAGGTAGCGCACGGGCAGCACGTCCTTGCCGGCCTGCGCGAACTCGGGCCAGGTGCGCGCCACGGGCGCGTCGAGGTCGAGGAGCCCCTCGTCCACCAGCCGGTGCGCGGCGATCGCCGTGATGCCCTTGGTGGTGGAGTAGACGTTCGCGAGGGTGTCGCGTTGCCACGGCTCGGTGCGTGCTTCGTCCCGGAAGCCCGCCCAGAGGTCGACCACGGTCTCGCCCTCGAGCGTGAGGCACAGCGAGGCGCCGAGCTCGTTGCCGTCGGCGAACTCCTTCGCGAAGGCGTCGCGCACGGCCTGGAACTTGGGATGGGTGCGGCCCTGGATCTCGGTCGTCATGGCGTCTCCTCGGCCTCCTCGGGCAGGGCGAACGCGACGTAGCGGTCGCCCCGCGGACGCCCGAGCTTACCGCCTCCGGCCGCGACCACGACGAACTGCCGGCCGTCCGCCTCGTAGACGGCGGGCGTGGCGAAGCCGGCGGCCGGGAGCGACGCCTCGAACAAGAGGGTCCCGTCGTGCTTGTCGAAGGCGCGGAGCTTCGCGTCCATGGCGGCGGCGATGAAGACGAGCCCGCCAGCGGTGACGACGGGCCCGCCGTAGTTCTCCGAACCCGTGCCGGTGAGGCCCTGGGCGGCGAGCTCCGGGATCTCGCCGAGCGGCACCTGCCAGACCAGCCTGCCGGCGGCCAGGTCGATCGCGGTGAGCGTTCCCCACGGCGGCTTCACGGCGGGGAAGCCCTCGGGATCGAGGAATTTCTGCCAGCCCACGTTCATGTAGCGCAGGAACATCCCGAGCTTCTTCTCGTTCTCGTCGCTGCGCTCGCCCGGCGCCGCGGCCGCGAGGTCGACCGGGCTGCGCAGGTACCAGAGCAGCGGCGGGATCGCGTACCAGGGAAGCAAGCCGCCCGCGCCCGGCATGCGGCCGCGTCCGTCGCGAACGATGCGGTAGGTGTCGAGAGGCCCCATGCGGTCGTAGAGCCCGACCAGGCCGGGCACACCGGCGCCGTCGCCCGTCGCGTCGAGCCCGTGACACATCGCGCAGGTGGCGACGTAGGTGGCGGCCCCGATGCCGGCCGCCCCACTCACGTCCGGCGTCTCGATCATCTGGAGCCAGTACGGCACGTCGTTCGCGTTCACGTAGAGCAGGCCGGTCTCGGGGTCGAAGGCCGCGCCGCCCCACTCGCCGCCGCCGTCCATGCCCGGGAACACGATGGTGCCCTCGAGGCTCGGCGGCTGGAACGGCACGGCCGGGCGCGCCTGCTCGAGCCTCGCGAGCACGGCGGCGTGCGCCTCGGGGGTCCGGTCGGTGACGTCCTCCGCCGTCATCGTCTGGCGCGCGAAGGGCGGCGGGCGAACGGGGAGGGGCTGCGTCTCCGCCAGCACCTCGCCCGGCAGCGCCGGCCCGGGCACCGGGACCTCTTCGATCGGATGAAGCGGCGCGCCCGTCTCGCGCTCGAAGAGGAAGACGTGCCCGCTCTTGGTGATCTGCGCGACGGCGTCGATCCGCGTTCCGTTCCGCTCGATCGTCACGAGGTCGGGCGGGGCCGGGAGGTCCCGGTCCCACACGTCGTGCCGCACCAGCTGCTGGTGCCAGAGCCGCTCGCCGGTGGCGGCGTCGAGGGCGAGCAGCGTGTTTGCGAACAGGTTGTCCCCGACCCGATCGCCGCCGTAGAAGTCGTAGGTGGCGGAGCCGGTGGGCACGAAGGCGATGCCACGCGCCTCGTCCACGGTGATGCCGGCCCAGGCGTTGGCGCCGCCCACCCGCTGCCAGGCGTCGGGGGGCCAGGTCTCGTAGCCGTGCTCCCCGGGCTGCGGGATGGTGTGGAAGATCCAGCGCCGCTCGCCGCTCCGGACGTCGTAGGCGCGCACGTGCCCGGGCGCCGCGTTGGCGATCTCGGAGACGCGATGGCCGATGATGAGGAGGTCGCGGTAGAGGGTGCCCGGCGTGGTCGCCAGCACGAAGTCGTCGGGCCGCTCCTCGGTCAGGCCCTCGCGGAGATCGACGGCGCCGCCCTCGCCGAAGCTCTCGATGGGCCGGCCGGTTCTCGCGTCGAGCGCGAAGAGCGTGGGGCCGCGGCCGAACAGGATGCGCTCGTCGTCGGCGCCGTCCGTCCAGTAGACGAGGCCCCGCGTCGGCGCGAGGGTTCCGCTGACGGCCTCGTCCGGCAGGAAGGTCCAGAGCTCGGCCCCCGTGGCGGCGTCGAGGGCGAAGGCGGCGAGCTCCGCCGAGACGCCGTAGAGCACGCCCCCGACGACGAGCGGGTTGCACTGCATCTGGCTGCCCTCTGGCGTCTCTCCGCCGGCCGACGCGTACTCCCACGCGGGCGCGAGCCTCGCCACGTTCCCGCGCCGGACCTGGGCGAGGGGCGACCACTGCCGCCCGGCGTGGTCGCCGTGGTAGACGCGCCACTCGCGTGCGGCCGGTGCCGCCCGCGCGCGCGCCTCGAGAAACGCCGCACTCGGCGCCGGAGGAGCCCGCTCACAGCCGGCCAGGGTGAGAACGAGCGGGACGATCCAGGCCGGTAGGCGCACGGCCGGCAGGGTAGGCCGCACCGCCTCCCCCCGCAGCGAGGCGCAGCCGAGCGCCCCTACCTCGCGTCGTGGAAGATGATCCCCAGCGTCGTGCGTTCCCCCGAGCGCAGCTCCGAGATGCCGTGACGGACCTCTGCGCGTGCCCAGCCGCGGGGCCCGGCGATGGGCCGCACCGCGTTCGGGAAGACGACCGCCTCGCCCCGACCCAGCCGGATCGCGCTGCCCCGCGACTGCATGCGCGCGCGCCGCTCCGTGAGCAGGAACTCGCCGCCCTCGTAGTCGACGCCCTCCCGGGAGAGCACGATCGCGACCTGAAGCGGAAAAGCGATGGCGCCGTAGACGTCCTGGTGGAGCCGGTTGTAG
>JBFIYM010000178.1:0-8730 GCA_041605395.1 Myxococcota bacterium
CGCGCATCCACGCGGCGATCGTCTGTGCCTCGGTCTCCTGCCCTTCCCTCGCGCGGACCCCGTATCGCGCGGACCGCCTGGACGTCCAGCTCGACGCGTCGCTCACGCGCTGGCTCGCCGACGCGCGCAAGGGCTCGCGCTTCGAGCCCGACGCCGGCGTGTTGCGGCTCTCCGCGATCTTCGACTGGTTCGAAGAGGACTTCGCGGCGGCCGGCGGGGTGCTGCCCTTCGTGACGCCCTACCTGCCCGAGCCCACGCGTCGCGCCCTCGCCGCGCGCGGCGGCGAGGCGGAGCTGGCCTACTTCGACTACGACTGGTCCCTGAACGCGCTCGGCGACGTTCGCTGAGGCCGGTCCGCGCCGCGCGGCAACGGGCTACTCACGATGGGCTGAGCCCTTCCGCCCCCGGCACCAGCGCGGGCGCGTGATGGGGCTTCAGCTTGCCGGTCGCGAGCATCCAGCGCAGGGTGTCGGCGAACGTCTCGGCGGGCGGCCGGAGCGTCACGCCGAGCTCGCCGAGTGCCTCGCTGTTCGGCAGCGGGCAGGTGCGGGTCGCGTACTCCATGCCCTCCCGCGAGATGAGGGAGCGCACGGGGCGGACGCGGCGGACGCCATCCAGCAGGGAGCCGAGCGCGCGCAGCAGCGGGGCCGGCGCCCGGAACCGGCGGATCGGGCGGCCGAGCAGCGACTCGAGCTCGGCCACCAGCTCGTCCCAGGTGAAGAAGTGGCCGCCCAGCACGAAGCGTCCGCGCCGCTCGGTCTCAAGCAGGCGCACGCCGAAGCGGGCCAGGTCGCGGACGTCGAGGAAGCTCACGCCTCCCTCGGTGTCGAGCGTGGTCGACAGGAAGCCACGGAACGCGGCCACCGACTCGCTCCAGCCCGGGTCGTCGGGCCCGATCACGCCGTAGGGATAGACGGTGGCCACCGGTGCACCGAGGGCCGCGAGCTTGCGCACCTCCCGCTCCGCCGCCGCCTTGGAGCGGGCGTAGGGCGTGCCGCCCGAGAGCACCGGGGAGTCGGGCCCCGGCACGCCCCGTCGCGGCTCGAAGATCGCGGTGAGGCTCGACACGTAGAGGATGGCGCGCGCCCCGCGCTCGCTCGCGCCGCCCACCACGAGCCGGGTCCCGGCCAGGTTCGCCTCCCGGAGTGCCGCCGCACGGCGTGGGTCGAAGGACACCGTCGCCGCGGCGTGGACCACGTGATCGCAACCGGCGAGCGCGACCGCGACGGCGCCGGCGTCCGTCATGTCCCCGACCACGATCTCGACCGAGCGGTCGCCCCGGAACAGCCGCTCTGCCTTCTCGAGGCTCCGCGCCAGCACCCGCACCTCGTGCCCCGCCGAGAGCAGCTGGCGCACCGTGTGAAGCCCGATGAAGCCGGTCGCGCCGGTTACCAGGGTGAGCACGCAGCCCCGCCGCCGTCGCGAGCGGCGTGTGTGAAGCCGGTGGCGCCGGTTACCAGGGTGAGCACGCAGGTCCGCCTCCGTTCCGCCCACGCTAGAAGAAGCGCCGGGGCCTGGCACGCGTCGGGGCGTCGCCCGGTGGGTTCGCGCAGCGCGTCGGGGCGTCGCCCGGTGGGTTCGCGCAGCGCGTCGGGGCGTCGCCCGGTGGGTTCGCGCAGCGCGGCGCGGCGTGCCATGGTTCGCCCGCGCCGCCCAGGAGGAACATGCCGAACGGTCCCGGAGTGACCGGCACTCCGCCCCCCGGGCCCACGGGCGAACGCTCCCGCAGGCCCGGCTGGCTGCGCCTCGTCCCGTTCCTGCGCAACCCACCGCCGCTCAGCGAGCGTCAGTGGCGTGTGCTCGGCCTCGTCTCGCTGGTGACGCTCTTCGAGCAGTACGACGTCTACCTGTTCTCGCTCAACCTGGCCCAGATCCAGCGCGAGCTCGGCATCGGCGAATCGGACCTCGGCTGGCTCGGCGGCCTGGTGCGCGCCGGTGCGCTCGGGGCCGTCGCCGTCACCTTCCTGGCGGATCGCCACGGCCGGCGCCGCCTGCTGCTGGTGACCGTCCTCGCCTACACCCTCCTGACGGGGGCGACGGCGCTGGCGCCGAACGCCACCTGGTTCGTGGTGTGCCAGTTCGCGGCACGCATCTTCGCGGCCGCCGAGTCGCTGCTCGCGATCGTGGTGATCGCGGAGGAGTTCGACGCCGAGCACCGCGGCTGGGGCATCGGAGCGCTCGGCGCCATCAGCGCCTGTGGCGCCGGCCTGGCGGCCCTGCTCTTCGGCTTCGTGGACGTGCTGCCCTTCGGCTGGCGCGCCCTCTACGCGTTCGGCGTGGTGCCGCTGCTCGCGCTCGCCTGGTGGCGTCGCTCGATGCCCGAGACGGAGCGCTTCCTCGAGGTCGAGCGGACCCGCGGCGAGGCGCTGCACGCCACGCCCGCGCTCGCCCCCTTCGGTGCGCTGCTGCGGCTCTATCCCGGCCGCCTGCTCGCGCTCGCCATCGCGGTGGGGCTGCTCACGATGGCGTTCTCGCCCGCGGCCTTCTTCGCCCCGAAGTACCTCCAGGAGGTGCACGCCTGGAGCCCGGCGGGCGTGGCGGCGCTGACCTTCGGCGGCGGCGCCTTCGCGATCATCGCCAACCCGCTGGCGGGCCGGCTGAGCGATCGCCGGGGCCGGCGCCCCGTCACCGCCGCCTTCGCGACGGCCGCCGCGCTGTTCGTGATGCTGTTCTACGTGTCGACGGGCGCGGTGGTCGGGCTGTGCTGGGCGGCCATGATCTTCGGCTTCATGGGCGGCGAGGTCACCCTCTCCGCCTACGGCGCGGAGATGTTCCCGACCTCCTACCGCTCGACCGCCTCGGGGCTGCGCGCCCTGGTGAGCACCCTCGGCACCGTCGGCGGCCTCGCCGCGGTCTCGCTGCTGTTCCCGCTGGTGGGCTCGAACTGGACGGCGCTGGCGCTGCTGGGCTCCGCCGGCCTGGCCGTTCCCCTCGTGGTCTGGCTGAGCTTCCCCGAGACCTCGGGACGCTCGCTCGAGGAGATCGCCCCCGAGCCCCCGGCCTGAGCGCCAGGGAGCGCGTTGCTCGGTCCGCCAGGGAGCGCGCTGCTCGGTCCGCTAGGGAGCTCGTTGCTCGGCGGGCGGCAGCAGGAAGAAGGCCGGCTCGCCGTCGATGCGGAACGCCGCGATCGCGGCGCGGCCCGCCTCGCCCGTGAGCCAGTCCACGAAGCGAAGCCCGAGCTCGTGCTTCACGTGTGGATGGCGCGCCGGGTTCACGAGCAGCACGCCGTAGGGGTTCCGCAGCGTCGCGTCGCCTTCGACCACGATGCGGAGCGAGGCGCGGTTGCGGAACGCGATCCAGGTGGCGCGGTCGACCAGCGTGTAGGCCGGCAGCTCGTTCGCGACGTTCAGGGTCGCTCCCATGCCATCGCCGACCTCGCGATACCAGCGGCCCGACGCGGGGCGCGGGTCGATGCCGGCGCGCTTCCAGTGCCGTAGCTCGGCCTTGTGGGTACCGGAATCGTCCCCGCGCGAGACGAACGGGGCCTCGCGGGAGGCGATCCGCGCGAGCGCCTCCGCAACGGTCCCGGCGCCGAGCACGCCGGCCGGGTCGCCGGTCGGCCCCACCAGCACGAAGTCGTTGTACATCACGTCGCGGCGCAGGGTGGCGTGACCCTCGGCCAGGAACGCGTCCTCGGAGACGCGATCGTGGACGAGGAGCACGTCCGCGTCCCCGCGCCGCGCGATCGCGAGGGCCTGCCCCGTGCCGACGGCGACGACCCGGACGCCGATGCCCGTGGCGGCTTCGAACTCGGGGAGGATCGCCTCGAACAGCCCCGAGTCGCGCGTCGAGGTGGTCGAGGCCAGGGTCAGGTACGGCGGCGCCTCGGCGAAGGCGCCTCCCGCCAGCCCGAGCAGCCCCAGGCCGAGCCCCACGATCCGTCCCCGGGTTCCTCCGCGAGCGCCCATCGCTCCCCCCTAGAGCCGGAAGCGGACCGAGAGGTAGACGTAGTCCGAGTCGTCGTCGGACGCAGCGCCGACCTCGTCGAGATAGGAGCCCTTCCACCAGTGGTCGTAGCCCGCCTCGAGCTCGAGCCAGGGCCGCGGGCGCCAGCGCACCGAGATCTCGAGGTCGGTGCCGAGGCGGTCGCCGGCGCTGCCCGTCGGATCGCTGAGGCCGGTCCCGACGAAGGCGTCGTCCTCCTGGGCGAGACGCCAGTGGCGCAGCTTGATCCAGGCGCTCAGGTCGGGGCGCGGCTTCAGCAGCAGGCGGAGACCGGGCGAGAGGATGTTGGCGCGGCGGAACGGTCCGTAGATCCCGGTCGCGACCAGATCGAAGCGACGCCCGCCGAACAGGGGATCGAACGTGCCGCTCTCGTCGCCCTCGGGGTCGGCGGTTCCCGACGCGTAGTCGAGCTGCGCCAGCAGGCGGGGCGACCACGGCGCGTCGAAGCTGTAGCCGAGCTCCGCGTGCCCCGCGTAGGCCTCGTGGTCGAGCCGCACATTCGCGCCCGCGCGCAGCACGGTCCGATCCCCGAGCTGTCCCATCCCCTCGAGCTCGAAGTCGAAGTGCCCCACCCGGGGCGCGCGCCAGAGTCGAGCGCCGACGGTGTGGTAGCGGCGGGTGAGCGTCGAGCCCGTTCCCAGGCGGTCGTGGAAGCCCAGGTAGTAGAGGTCCAGCTGGCCCCAGGCGCAGCGTTGCTCCTCGTAGGCGACGCCCCAGAGCCGTTGCTGCCCCTCGCTCTCGTTCTCGAAGTAGCTCGGGTCGAGGATCACCGGCCGGACGAAGAAGCCGCGCACGCGCCACGCCCCTTCGTTCGCCAGCTGGAGGTGGACGCCGTCGAAGGCGTTCGTGGTGTTCCGGTAGCCGTTGCGCGCCACCAGCCGGCGCGAGGCCAGGTCGAGGCTCATGCGCCCCACGTGCAGATCGCCCCGCAGGCCGCTCCCGAGCAGGTCCCGCCGGGTGCCCGAGACGAACAGCTGGGCGAACGAGACCTTGTCGATCTCGCCTCCGGTGAAGTCGTTCGGGCCGTCGCCCCAGGTGCGCGAGTCCTGGATCTCGGCGAGGAATCGCACACCGGCCGGGGCGTCGGCCCCGATGCGCAGCCGCGTGCGTTGGGGGTACTGGGACTGCGTCTCGGGCTCGCCCGGGCGGAACGGCCCGTCCAGGTACTCGAAGCGGGTGCGCTGATCCACCGCGACGTCCAGCCACTCGGGCAGCCCGAGTGCGCCGTGGAGGAGCCGCGGCCAGGCGACGTCCTCCCGGATCAACACCGCGTCGGCCGTCTCCTCCGGCTGCCACGGGTCGGCCGCGCCGCTCGCCGTCGGCGCCACGAGCAGGAGTCCCGCCAACAGCGCCGTCTTGCTCCGCGCCACCGTGCCCCGCGTTCGCGATTCCCGGCCGACGGTAACCCCGGGCCCGGGCCTCAGCGACGGGTTCCTTCGGCGCGAGGACGCTTGCGGGCGAGCGCTTCGAGATCGGGGCGGATCGCGGCCATGGCCGAGAGCGAGCCGGTGTCGCGGATCGCCTCCAGCAGGGCGGCCTTGCCGGGCCCGAGCGAATGCGAGTCGCCGACGTGGATGTGGAGGCGCAGGCGGAAGTCGGAGCGGGCCATCCCCAATCGGTAGCGCGGCTAGCGGGCGGGCTCCTCATCCAGGTAGCCGAGCGCCTCGAGGCGGCGGCGCGTGGTGGGGTCGAGCGGCACGCGGGCCGGCGGGTCGATCCCGAGCGGGACGATGCCGTCCTCGAGGGCGTCCGTGAGGCGCTCCAGCGCGGCCTCGGCCGCCGGCGAGCGCGACGCGTCCCCGAGCAGATCGTGCTCGCCCGCCGGGTCGCGCAGGCGGTCGAAGAAGCGTCGCGGCGCCACCGGGGTCTCCGCCGTCGGGGGCGTCCGCCCGTCCGGCTCGAAGAGCAGCGTGTAGCGGGTGTCGCGCGCGGCGCGATGCCGCGGCCGCATCTGTACCGCCTCGCTCAGGACGACGTGGGGCTCGCCTTCGCGCTCGAGCAGCGAACGGCCGGCGTCCGGGCCTTGGCACACCACCCCGAGCAGGTCGCACAGCGTGCTGCGCAGATCGACGAGGCCCACGGGGCAGTCCGACACGACCCCCGCCGGCAGCCCCGGGCCGTGCAGCAGCAGCGGGATGCCCGTCTCGTCCGCGAACAGGCCGTAGCCGTGCCCGCCCCAGCCGCGCCGGTAGAGCGCCTGCCCGTGGTCAGAGGTGAGGACGATCCAGGTGTTCTCCGCGCGGGGGAGCGCGGCGAGGCCTTCGACCCGGACGCCGAGCGCACGGTCGAAGGCCTCGACGCCCAGGTCGTAGACCAGCTCGATCAACGCCAGGTTCGCGGGCACGCCACGTTGGGTGAGCTGCCGTCCCTGCTCGTCGATGGCGAGGCGCGCGATCTGCTGCTGCCAGGCGGGCTCGACCGGGCGCCGATCGGCCTCGATCGCGGCGCGGCGGGCCGCGAGCGCCGCCTGCGGGACGCGGCGGTACGGCTCGTGCGGATCCATGTAGTGCAGGTAGAGGAAGAACGGGCGGCCATCGTCGGGAAGCGCCTCGATCCAGCGCAGCCCCGCGCGGCTCACGCGGGGGCCCGGCGCGTCGTTGGCCGCGAACGACTCGTCCCAGCTCGCGAAGCCCTGCGCGAACCCGAACGCCGACCCGAGCCACGGGTTCGTGACGATGCCCCCCGTGTGCCAGCCGGCCGCGGCGAGCGCCTCCGCCAGCGTCTGGTGCGCCGGGCCGAGCACGCCGTTCAGGGCCGGTTCCCCCGACGTCTTGTCGCCGCGGAGCGGGTGCGAGACGACCCGGTGCTGGGAGGGATGGAGCCCGGTGAAGAGCGTCGCGATCGACGGCTTCGTCCAGGGCGCGTTGGCCCAGGCCTGCTCGAAGCGCAGGCCCTCGGCCGCGAGCGCGTCGAAGACGGGCGTGTGGGCGGGCCCCCCGTAGGCCCCGAGCCGGTCCCGGCGCAGCGTATCGACGAGGACGAAGACGACGCTGCGCGGCCCGACCGCCTCCTCCAGGGCCGCCGTCGGGCACGCGCTCGCCGGCGATGCCGAAGGCGGCGCCCCGGGCCGGGCGGCCGGCTCGGAGCAGGCGAGCGCGCACACCGCGGCCGCGAGCGTGAAGCGGCGGGCGCGTTCCCGTGCGGCGCTCGGTGGAAAGTCGTCCGACGGGTCCATGGCGCGCTGAAGCTAGTGGCCGCTGCGCCCGCTTGCCAAGCGAGCCCGGGCGACGGCGACCGCGTGGGCGCCTTGACAGGCGCCGCGCGGGCGCCTTGACAGGCGCCGCGTCGGCCCCACGGTGAACGCATGCGGAGCAGCGCCAGGGCTGCCCGCGAAGGACGGGAGGTTTCTACCGATGACGATCTTCGAGCCGCTCCGTCGCGGAGCGGAAGAGCTGTGGGACTCGATCGGTGAGGGCTGGGAACGTCTGCGCGATCGCAGCGCCTCGGCGCTCACGCGATTCCGCCGGACCGAGGCGCCGGAGGACGACGCACTCCTCCCCGCGTTCTTGGGCGGCGACAGCTGGGGGCTGCTCGCCTCCGAGCTCGCCGAGACCGACGACGAAGTCGTCGTCCGGATCGAGGCGCCGGGCCTGGAGGAGAAGGACTTCTCCATCGCCGTCGTGTCGGACGAGCTCGTCGTGCGGGGGCAGAAGCGCTTCGAGCGCGAATCCCGGGACGCACGCTACCACCTGCTGGAATCGGCCTACGGCGCCTTCGAGCGTCGCTTCGCCCTGCCCTGCGCGGTGGAAGCCGACCGTGCCAAGGCGAGGTACCGCCATGGCGTCCTCAGCGTCCGCCTCCCCCGCGCCGAGAGCGGCCGGCGTCGCCGCATCCTCGTGAAGGCATCCTGAGACGCGTGGGGAGAGTGCGGTGAAGCTGGGCGAACCGCCGCTGCGGGTCGGTGTCGCACTCGGTGCGGGCAGCGCGGCGGCGATGGCCGAGATCGGCGCCCTCGAGGTCCTGGTCGAGGCCGGGCTCCCGGTCGACCGCGTGGCCGGGACCAGTGCGGGCGCCGTCGTCGGCGCGGCCCTCGCGAACGGTCGCCTGGGGGACCTCCGCGCCCGCATGGAGGAGCTGTCTCGCACGCGGGTCCTGCGGCTCTTCGACCTCGCCTGGCCTCGCGCGGGCTTCCTGCACGGCCAGCGCGCGCTCGAGTGGGTGCGGCCCTGTCTCGGGGACACGATCGAGACGCTCCGGCTCCCCTACGCGGCGGTCGCCACCGACCTGCGGAGCGGCGACGAGGTGACGCTCGCCAGCGGGCCGGTCTTCGACGCGGTGCGCGCCAGCCTCGCGATCCCGGGCATCTTCACGCCCTGGCGGGTCGGGGGCCGCCTCCTGGTGGACGGCGGGCTCGTCAACCCGGTTCCCGTTTCGACGGCCCGGGCACTCGGCGCGGAGTTCGTGATCGCCCTGAACGTGCTGCCGCTGCGGGGCGCGCCAGGCGACGCCCGCTCGATGCACGAACCTCTCGAGCGCGTGCGCGCCGCGGACGTCGGCGCGCCTGCCGAGGAGCTCGGCCTCTTCGAGATCGTCTGGCAGTCGACCCGCATCCTCTCGGCGCAGGTGGCCACGAGCCGGCTCCGCGAGGACCCGCCCGGCTTCCTGCTCCAGATTCCCGTCCGCGAGGTCGGGATGTTCGACGTGCACCGCACGGCCGAGCTCGCCGCGCTGGGGCGGCGGACCGCCGAGACGGCGCTCCCCGCGCTCCGCGCGGCCCTTGCCCGCGCCGTGCCGCTCGGCCGGAGGCTCCGGGGCTGGGGCCAGCGCGCTCGCGTGCGGCGGGCC
>JBFIYM010000179.1:0-8500 GCA_041605395.1 Myxococcota bacterium
CGCCCGACCCGACGCTTCTTGACGTCTTGACGAACGTCCCCGCTAGGGGTTGGTTACGAGGGCCTGGAGGGAGCGGCCGTAGCGACCCTGGCGGTCGAGCTGGTGGACCTCGGCGAGGCCGATGCCGCGCTGATCGCTCACCGCGCCGCGCCGGAAGGCGACCCAGTCGCCCACCGGGGCGCGTTCGAGATAGAGCGTCATGTCGGCGTTGATGAGGGGGACCCGTCGCGTGTCGGCCTCCAGCTCGCGCCGTCGCAGCAGGATGCGGCCGGCCATCGCGAAGGTCAGGTCCGACAGCATCGCGGCGCGCACCAGGGGCGAGGTCGGCTCGCCCGCGACCAGATCGAGCGGCGTCGTCAGCCAGACCGCGGGGCCGAGCTCGTCCTCGCACATCCGGATCTCGACACTCCGGTGGAAGCCAGGCGGCACCTGCGCGAGGTACTCGCGCGGCATGAACTGGATCGGCTCGAAGCCGTCCGGGCCGGGGGGCGGGGGCTCGTCCGGCTGCCAGGTCCCCGCGGACCCGGCGTGCTCCGCGAGCAGCAGCGCCGTGCCGCGCGTGACCTCGTCGCTTCCGCGGCGGAGCACCGCCTCGATCAGCGTGAGGCGCCGGCCGCGCCGGAGGTAGCGCCAGCCCAGCTCGAGGGGGGTCAGCGGCGTCGGCCGGCAGAGATCCACGCCGAGACGGACGATGGCGTGGCCGGTCTCGCACGCCGCCGCCTCCGCCGCATGCGCAACGAGGCCGCAGACGGGCCCGCCGTGCTGGAGCTCGCGCGACCACGGGCTGCCGGCCCACTCGCTGGGCGCGTAGACCTCCCCCTCCCGTCGATAGATGGCGTCCGCCACGGGGCGGCAGCGTAGCCGAGTGCCGCCTCGTCCTCAGAGCCCTGCTCCGTTTCTGCCGTGATCGGGATCGCATAGGGATCCGGCCCCGGCACCGATGCGAGAACACACCCCCGCAGAACGAGGAGGGACAGACCATGGGGGCGCTCGCATGGTGCACACGGAACGACTTTCGAAGACAGCTCGCGGTGGCGGGCCGGCTCGGGCCGGCCGAGGCCTGGCGCGCGCGGGTGGCGATCCTGCTCTCGTGCGGCGACCCGGTGATCGAGGACGGCGCGCGTCGCGCCCTGCGTTCGAGCTGGGACGTCGACGAGGTCGTGTGCGTCGTCACACCGATCCGCGCCCTTGCCGCACCCGATCCCCACAGCACGCCGTGGCTGCGCGCCTGGCTGGCGCGTGAGATCCGGGACCTCTCGCCGGCCCTGATCGCCATCGCGGCGCATCCGGCCTGCATGCACGTCCACGACGGCGGCGGATCGGAGGCGAGCGGCCCGACGCCGCTCGAGCTCGAGGCGGCGGTGGCGCAGCTTCGCGAGTGGGGCGTCTCGCGGAACATCCAGCCGCTCTGGCTCGCGGGCTAGCGCCCGGCCCCGGAAGGCGGAAGCCGGGGCGCGCTACCGTCCGCGGACGGGAGGCGCGGCGTGGGAGCCCTGCGCTGGGGCGTCGGAATCGCGATCGCACTCGTCGGCCTGGGCTGGGCCGCATGGCGCTCGGGCGACCGCCCGCCGATCGACGAGGTGGCGGTGGCCGAGGCCCGGCTCGGCATCGATCTCGAGTCGCGGCAGATCGAGACCGGCCCCGCGCGGCTCCACGTGGTCTTCGCCGGCCCCGCGCAGGGAGAGCCCGTGCTCCTGCTGCACGGCTTCCCGGAGCTCTGGTACAGCTGGCACGGCGTGATGGGCGTGCTGGCGGAGCGTGGCTACCGCGTGATCGCCCCCGACCTGCGCGGCTACAACCGCTCCGAGAAGCCGCCCGGCCGCGACGCCTACAGCGGCGCCCGCTACGAGGAGGACGTGCTGGGCCTGCTCGACGCGCTCGGGATCGAGCGCGTCCTGCTGGCGGGGCACGACGTGGGCGCGGGCGTGGCGTGGCGGCTCGTGTTCGGCCATCCCGATCGCGTGCGGCGCGCGTTCATCCTCTCCTCGCCGCATCCGATGGCCTGGGAGCGGGCCAACCCGAGCGACGACGCCGAATCGATCAGCTGGTTCCGCACCTTCTTCCGGATCCCGTTCCTGCCGGAGCTCACGACGCGCGCCGGCGGCTGGTGGCTGCTCTCGCGCAACCTGCGCCGCACCAGCCGGCCGGGCACCTTCGAGGGAGAGACGCTCGCCGTCTTCCAGGCCGCCTGGGCCCGGGACAATGCGATCTCGACCATGATCAACGTCTACCGCAGCCCCTGGGAAGAGGTTCCGCTCCCCCCGGACGGGAAGCCGAGCGTGCCGGTGCGCTTCGTCAGCGGGGCGCACGACGCCTTCGTTCCCGAAGCGGCAGTCGACGTGACGGCGGAGTTCCTTCCGGCCGGAGAGGCCTTCGAGCTGCCCGAGCTCAGCCACTGGCTGCTGCTCGAGGATCCCGAGCAGGTAGCCGCGCTGATGCTCGCCTTCTTCGCGGATCCCGGCGCTTGAGGCACGCGACGCCGGCTGCGCTGGAGCGGCTCGAGCCCCTGCTCGGGGAGCTCCGCAAGCTCCCCGCGCTCCGGGAGAAGATCCGCGGCACCTTCTACCGCGGCTCGCAGGCCTTCCTCCACTTCCACGAGGACCCGGCCGGCCTGTTCGCCGACGTGAAGCTGGCGGGCTCCGAGTTCACGCGCCGCCGCGTGAGCACGGCGGCCGAGCGACGCGCCCTGCTCGCCGCCGTCCGGCGCACGTTGGCCCGCGCAGCGCGGTAGAGTCCGCCCCGTGGAATGCGGCAGCTGCGGCCACGCGAACCCCGAGCACGCGAAGTTCTGCCTCGAGTGCGGCTCCCCGTTCGCACCGCGCTGTCGCGCCTGCGGCACCGAGCTGCCGCCGAGCGCCAGGTTCTGCCTCGAGTGCGGCGCGGCGCTCGCCGCGGCGCCGACCCAGAAACCGAGAGCCGAGACCCGGCCCCGTTCCTACACGCCGAAGCATCTGGCGGAGAAGATCCTGACGCAGCGCTCGGCGCTCGAGGGGGAGCGCAAGCAGGTCACGGTGCTGTTCGCCGACGTGAAGGGCTCGATGGAGCTGGCCGAGGTGCTCGGGGCGGAGGCCTGGCACGAGGTGCTGGACCGCTTCTTCGAGATCCTGGCCGACGGCGTCCACCGCTTCGAGGGGACGGTCAACCAGTACACGGGCGACGGCATCATGGCGCTGTTCGGCGCGCCGGTCGCGCACGAGGACCACGCGCAGCGGGCGTGCTTCGCGGCGCTCGCGCTCCGCGACCAGCTCCGCGAGTTCGCGCGTGAGGTGAAGCGCGGCCACGGCGTCGACCTCGCGACGCGCATCGGGATCAACTCGGGCGAGGTCGTGGTGGGCAAGATCGGCGACGACCTGCGCATGGACTACACGGCGCAGGGCCACACGGTCGGGCTCGCGCAGCGCATGGAGGCGCTCGCCTCGGCCGGCAGCATCTACGTGAGCGAGCACACGGCCGCGCTCACCGACGTCTACTTCGCCCTCGAGGATCTCGGCGAGTTCACGGTCAAGGGCGCCGCCGAGCCGCTTCGCGTGTTCGAGCTCCAGGGCGCGGGTCCGGCGCGTACCCGCTTCGACCTCTCGCGGGCGCGCGGCCTGGTGCGCTTCGTCGGACGCGACGCGGAGATGCAGACGCTCGAGGCGGCGCTCCAGCGCACCCGGCGGAGCGAGGGCCAGGCGATCGGCGTCGTCGCCGACGCCGGCACGGGCAAAAGTCGGCTCTGCTTCGAGTTCGCCGAGCGCGCGCGGGCGGCGGGCGTGCGCGTCATGGAGGGGCGCTGCGTCGCGCACGGCAAGAACCTGCCGCTGCTCCCCGTGCTCGAAGTGATCCGCGGCTACTTCGGCATCGAGGAGGGCGACGACGACCGCACGGCGCGCGAGAAGATCGCCGGTCGCCTGCTACTCCTCGACGACACCTACCGCGACATGCTGCCGATCCTGTTCGAGTTCCTGGGCGTCCCCGACCCGGAGCGGCCGGCGCTCGAGACCTCGCCCGAGGCGCGCCAGCGCCGGCTCTTCGCGCTGCTCCACCGGCTCGCGAAGGCGGGCGGCGCCACCGGCGACGAGGTCGGGCTCGTCCTGTTCGAGGACCTCCACTGGATCGACGCCGCGAGCGAGCGGTGGCTCGAGGAGTGGGTGAACGCCACGCTCGGGAGCCGCACGCTGCTGCTGCTGAACTTCCGGCCCGAGTACCACGCGGACTGGATGGCGCGCGCCCACTACCAGCAGATCGCCCTGGCTCCGCTCTCCGCCGAAGCGATCGAGGAGCTGCTCGTGGACCTGATCGGCAGCCACGAGAGCACCGCCGGCCTGGCGAAGCGCATCCACGCCCACACCGGCGGCAACCCCTTCTTCGCCGAGGAGGTGGTGCAGACGCTGATCGAGTCGGGCCAGCTCGAGGGCGCGCGCGGCGCCTACCGGCTGGCCATGCCCGTCGAGCGCCTCGAGGTGCCCGCGACGGTGCAGGCGCTCCTCGCCGCGCGCATCGACCGGCTCGCCGAGCGCGAGAAGCGCGTGCTGCAGGCGGCCTCCGTGATCGGGAAGGACTTCCCCGAGCCGCTGCTCGCCACGGTCGCGGAGCTGCCCGAGCGCGAGCTCGCCGACGCGCTCGCCGCGCTTCGCAGCGCCGAGTTCGTCCACGAGGTCTCGCTCTATCCGGTGGCGGAGTACACCTTCAAGCACCCGCTCACCCAGGAGGTGGCGCTCGGCTCCCTGCTCGGGGAGCGCCGCCGCGCGCTCCACGCGGCCGTCGCGAAGGCGATCGAGGCGAGCGACGGCGACCTCGACGAGCAGGCCGCGCTCCTCGCCCACCACTGGGACTCGGCCGGCGCGGTCACGCCGGCGGCCGTCTGGCACCGCCGCGCGGCGGAGTGGATCGCAGGCCGGAACGCGGCGGAGGCGGCCCACCACTGGCAGCGCGTGCGGGCGCTGGCCGACGAGATCCCCGACCAGACACTGGCGAGCGAGCTCGGCGAGCGCTCGCGGCTGCTGCTGGTGGAGCTCGCCTGGCGGCGCGGCATCTCCGAGGAGGAGGCGGACGAGCAGCTGCGGGACGGCGAGGCCTGGGCGGGCCGGAGGGGAGATCCCGTCGCGCTCGCCCGCTTCTACGGGGCCTACGCCACGGCGATCGCGGTCGGTCTGGGTCGGCTCGCGCAGGCGCGTTCGCTCTTCGAGAAAGGGCTGCGCCTTGCAGAGGACGCCGCCGACCCGGTCGTCACCTTCGCGCTCCAGCTTCGTCTCGGCCTCGTCTTCGAATACATGGGCGAGGTGGCCTCGGCGCGTCGTGCCTTCGAGGCGGCGAGCACGCACGCGCTCGGCGATCAGGAGGCCGCCAGCGCGCTCGTCGGCTACTACGCGCCCCCGTTCGCCATCGGCTGCCTCGCCGGCTGCGCCATCGACGAGGGCGAGGTCGAGCGTGCCTGCGAGCTCACGGCGCGTGGGGTGGCGATGGCGCGCGCCGAGGGCGCCACCGAGGTGTTGGGCTGGCTGCTCGCGTACGAGGCCCGGGCCTGGCTGGAGCGCGGCGAGCTCTCTCGGGCACGCCGACTGGCGCAGGAGAGCCTGGAGATCGCCGAGCGCATCGAGAGCCCTCTCTCGCGACAGGTCGCCTCCATCGACCTGGCGTCCATCCTGCTCGAGGAGGGCGACCTCGACGCTGCGACGCGCACCGCGGAGGAGGCCATCGCCCTCTCGCGCCAGTCGATGCGGTCCGGCGTCCCGTACGCGATGAGCACGCTCGCACGAATCCGACTGCAACGAGGAGAGCACGACGCCGCGCGGGCGCTGGCGCAGGAAGCTCATCGCATCGCGGAGGACGCCGGCTTCGGCCGCGGCCGGCTGGCCACCGAGCTGACGCTGGCCCGGATCGCCTTTGCGGACGACGACGCCGAGGAGGCCGCGCGCTGGCTCGAGCGGGCCGCGGATACGGTCGAGCGGCAGGGGGTCCGCGACGGGCGGCGGGCGGCGGTCTACGAGCTGCGCGCGGAGCTCCTCCGCCGCCGCGGCGATTCCCCCGGGGCCACGAGCGCGCTCCAGGAAGCCGTCGACTGCTTCCGCGAGATGGGGGCGCCGCTCCGTGCCGAGCGCCTCGAGGCGCAGCTCCGGGCCGGGTGAAGCGCTTCACAGCGCCGTTGCGTCGGGTCGTCGATGATCCGGTCACGCCCGAAGGAGGCTCCCGGAAGTGCCCGAAGACCTGAAACGTCGCCTGCGTGAGGAGCTGCGGACCTTCCAGAAGCGGTTGAGCGAGGCTTCGGTCGCCGAGGCGCTGCGCCTGCTCGAGTCGCCCCACTTCCAGGACCTCACCGACCAGCACGTGCGCGAGGTGGCCGAGTACCGCCCCATCGAGCTCGCGGGCGAGCGCTTCTTCGAGCGGGCCTGGAGCCGCAGCAAGGAGGCCGCGGCGATGCTCGGCCTGGCGCGCCTGCTCGGGAGCGACTGCGTGCGCAGCGACCTCGCGAACCTGCGCAGCTCGATCCGGGGCGCCGAGGCCGCTTAGCCCGCGGCGCTAGAACTTCACCTCGACGCCGACGGTCGGTGCGGTGTCGGCCTCGCGCTCGGCTTCGGAGAGCTCGCGCTCGTTCACCCGCAGGCCGCCCTTCACGCGGAGTCTGTCGCTCTCTCCGACGGGAACGGAGACGCCGACGTCGGTCCGGCGGCGCTCCTTCTGCATGGGAACGCCCTCGGTCACGTTCTCCTGCGAGAAATCGAGGCGCGCCCGGGCCTTCTTCTCGTCCTCTGCCCGTTTCTGCGCCTCCCGCTTCCCCGCCCACTCGACGCTCTGGGGCCCCGTGGGCGGTAGCTCCTCCGGAGGCGACAGGCGCAGCAGGTCGCTGAGCTCGGGGTAGGGATCGGCGGGCGGGGCTTCCTCGAACGCCTCCGGGTGCTCGAGCGGAACGACCTCCTGCGCGCCGGGAGCGGGCTCGAGCGCGATCGGCGACGGGTCGTCCGCGTCCGGGACGGACGCCGGCTCGACGAGGGGCGGCGGCGCCGCTTCGGCGGCCTCGGCCGGCGACAGCACGTCCGCAGGGGCTTCGACGACGCTGCGCTCGACCGCCGGCGGCAGCGCCTCCCCCTCGTTGGACCCGCAGGCCGCCGTGCCGAGGGCCAGCGTCACGATCACGAGGCGAAGTAGGGGGTGTTGGGGGCTCATCCCGGTTCAGCTTCGTCTCCAGGACGCGTTCTGACCAGCCCCCGGTAGGCGTCGCGCGCGCTCCGCCCCTCGTAGAGCACGCCGTAGACCTCGCGGGCGATCGGCATCTCCAGGTGGTGCTGCGCCGCCAGCTCGAGGACCACGCGCGTCGTCTTCACGCCCTCCGCCACCATGTGCATCTCTTCCACGATCTCTTCGATCTTGCGGCCCTTTCCGAGCTGCTCCCCCACGTGGCGGTTGCGGCTCTGGCGGCTGATGCAGGTGGCGATCATGTCGCCCATGCCGGCCAGCCCGGCGAAGGTCTCGGCGCGGCCGCCCATGGCGACGCCGAGGCGGGTCACCTCGGCCAGGCCGCGCGTGATGACGGCGGAGCGCGTGTTGTCGCCGACCTCGAGGCCGTCGCCCATGCCAACCGCGATGGCGACCACGTTCTTGAGCGCGCCGCCGAGCTCGCAGCCCGCCACGTCGCGATTGGTGTAGACGCGGAACAGCCCGGAGTGGAAGACGCCCTGGAGCTGGCGGGCCACCGAGTCGTCGTCGATCGCGATCACGCCCGCGGCGGCCAGCCCGGCCATGATCTCGCGCGCGAGGTTCGGGCCGGTCAGCACACCGGCACGGTGCTCGGGCAGCACCTGCTGGATCACCTGGCTCATGCGCAGGTGGCTGCCCTGCTCGAGGCCCTTGGCGAGGCTCACCAGCGGCACCCAGGGCCGGATGTGCTTCTTCACCTCGGCGAGCACGGTGCGCAGCACCTGGGACGGCACGCCGAGCACGACCACGTCGGCGTCGCGCACCGCCTCCTCGAGCGACGCGGTCGCGCGCAGGCTCTTCGGAAGCGTGGCGCCCGGCAGGTAGCGCTCGTTCTGGTGCGAGCGGTTCACCTCGTTCGCGGTCTCGGCGCTGCGCGCCCACAGCACGGTCGGCTCGTTGTGGCTCGCCAGCGCCGCCACGGTCGTGCCCCACGAGCCGCCGCCCAGCACACTGACCCGCAGCGTCATCGCGATCCTCCCGCCCGCTCGCCGAGCACCTCGAGGTAGCGCTTCCGGATCGCCTCGATCTCGGCGTCGAGGCCCTCGCGCGTCCAGGCGCTGGTATCGATCGGTGGCAGCACGACGGCGCGGACGTTGGCGGGGCGCAGCACCAGCGCGCCGCGCGGCAGCACGTCGAGCGCGTTCTCGAACACGATCGGGACGATCGGCACGCCCGCCTGCATGGCGATGTGGAAGGCGCCCTTCTTGAAGGCCCCGAGCTGCTGGGTGCGCGAGCGCGTGCCCTCGGGCGCGATCGCGATCGAGCGGCCCTCGCGGAGCGCCTGCACGGCGGGCGCGAGCGCCTCGATGGCCTTCCGGGAATCGGC
>JBFIYM010000180.1:0-8427 GCA_041605395.1 Myxococcota bacterium
CCCACCGACCCAGGGCGAGTGCGACGTGCAGCTCCGCTGCGCCTTGTCGAGCCGCGGCAGCAGGTAGGGCACCCAGGCGCTGCCGCACTCGATGGTGGCCACGCGCAGGTTCGGAAAGCGGCCGAACAGGTTGTCGAAGATGAGCGCCCCGAGCGTGTGCATGAGCGGGGTCTCGATGAAGCAGAAGGCGTTCTGCCAGGCGCTCTGGTGGTGGGAGCGCGGTCGGGCGCGGTGACCCCACTGCGTCGAGAGCAGCTCGTTGTAGCCCGACTCGGCGGCGTGATAGGCCACGGGCACGCGCGCCTCGTCGAGGCGCGACCACACGGGGTCGAAGTGCGGATCCCCCGGGCTCCGGCCGGCCGACGCGCCGGGCTCGCACACCGGCCCCGCGAGCAGGTGCACCATGCGCGCGCCGCGCCCGAGCAGGCGCTCGAGCTCCAAGACGGCGAGATCGACGTCGACGAGCGACAGGATCGGCACCCCGAAGATGCGCCCGTCCGCGCCGAAGCCCCAGTCCTCCTCGAGCCAGCGGTTGAAGGCCGTCGCCGCGGCGAAGGTCGCCTCCGGGTCGTGCCGCAGCGCGTGCTCCACCGTCACGCCGAAGGTCGGGAACAACAGCACCGACTCGATGCCCTGCGCGTCCATCGCGGTGAGGCGCGCCTCGCGCTGCTGGTACTCGGGCCGCATCGGCTTCAGGAACGAGGCCGCCGTGCCCTCGCCGTGCGACTTCAGCATCTCCTTCAGGTGCCCGGGCGGCGGCACGAGCTCGTAGGTGGGCGGCGTGAAGTGGTGCTTCTTCCCGCCCACGAAGATGGTGTCCTTGCCGGTCGTCTCGTCGGTCAGCACCCGGACGGCGCGGTCCGCGAAGCGCGGGTCGAGATGGCGGCTGAAGGCGTCACGCGTCTCGTAGTAGTGGTTGTCGGCGTCGAAGATGCCGAAGTCGGGCGGTCGGGCGTGCGGCATGGTTCCCTCCGCGTGCGCCGAGGAGCGTACACGATGTCCACCCTCGGTCGCGGTACGCTATGCGCCGTTCCACCCGAACCCCGAAGGAGTCGCGATGTCCAGCCCGGACCGCGAACGCGCCCTCGCCGAGGCCGAGGCGCTCGACCTCTCGTCACAGGACTTCCTCGAGCGGGAGTTCGAGATCTGGGACCTGCTGCGCGAGCAGCTGCCGGTCGCGAAGACGCGACAGGCGGCGATGGCCCAGGGCGCGACGACCGGGTGGGTCGTCAGCGGCTACGACGACGGCGCCGACGTGCTGCGCCGCCCCGAGGACTTCTCGAGCGAGATCAACATCTACCCCGTGCGGCCCTGGATCCCGCAGGCGATCGATCCGCCCCGGCACACGGCCTACCGCCGCATCCTGAACCCGATGTTCACGGCCGAGGCGATGGCGCGGCTCGAGCCGCACCTCGCGCAGTACGCGGGTCAGCTGCTCGACACGATGCTCGCCAAGGACGAGTTCGACTTCGTGGCGGACTTCGCGGACCCGTTCCCGACCGTGATCTTCTGCGAGCTGATCGGCTTCCCGAGCGCCGACCATCCCCAGATCATGGACTGGAAGAACACGCTCATGCATGCGAACGACGGCCACTCGCGTGGCCGTGCGCTCGCGCTCGAGCGCGGCCGCAAGCTCGGCCTCGAGATCGCCGACGAGAGGCGCGTCACCTCCGAGCAGTGGATGAAGATCCGCGCGAGCGTGGGCGTCGAGATCTACCAGTACCTGGCCCGCCTGCTGGAGGAGCGCCGCCAGAAGCCCGCCGACGACCTGATCACCCGGTTGCTCGGGGCGCGCTACGACGACGAGCGGCCGCTCACGCAGGAGGAGCTCGAGGACACGCTGTTCCTGCTCTTCATGGCCGGGCTCGATACGGTCGCCTCCGTGCTGGGCCTGATCGTGCTCGGCTTCGCCGAGGACCCCGTGAAGCGTCGCGAGTTCGTGGGCCTGCTCGACGACGACGCAAAGCTCATGCCCGCGATCGAGGAGCTGGTGCGCTATCACGCCATCGTGACCATGCCGCGTCGCGCGACGGCGGCGATCGGCTTCTGGGGCGAGCGCTTCGACGAGAACGACATCGTGGCGGTCCCGAGCCCCGCCGCGAACCGGGATCCCGCGCACTTCCCGCGCCCGCACGAGCTGGTCTTCGACCGTTCGCCGAACCGGCACCTGGGCTTCGGCCTGGGCCCGCACCGCTGCCTCGGCATCCACCTGGCACGGCGCGAGCTGCGCATCGCCCTTCAGGCCTTCCACCGGCGGCTTCCCGACTACCGACTTCACCCGGATCGGAAGCCGGAGCGCTTCGGCGGCATGAAGGGCGTGGCCTCGCTCTGGCTTAAGAAGGGCTAGAGGCCCGGGAACGCGCTTGCAGGCCCTCGACTGGGGGATCGTCGCGGCCTACTTCGCCGCGCTCGCGGCGCTCACGGCGTGGGTGCTGCGTCGCCAGCGCGACACCGCCACCGACTACTTCCTGGCCGGGCGCAACCTCGGCTGGTTCGTGGTGGGCGCCTCGATCTTCGCCTCGAACATCGGCTCCGAGCACCTGGTGGGGCTGGCCGGCGCCGGCGCCACCAGCGGCGTGGCGCTCGCGCACTACGAGCTCCACGCCTGGTGCCTGCTGGTGCTGGGCTGGGTGATGGTGCCCTTCTACGCGCGGAGCCGCGTGTTCACGATGCCGGAGTTCCTGGAGCGTCGCTTCTCGCCGACGGCGCGCCTCCTGCTCTCGATGATCTCGCTCGTCGCCTACGTGCTCACCAAGCTCGCGGTCGGGATCTTCGCGGGCGGCATCGTGTTCGCGACCCTGCTTCCCGGGCTCTCGCTCCGCGCGGGCGGCCTCGCGCTCGACGCCTTCTGGCTCGGCTCCATCGCCGTGGTGCTCGGGACCGGGCTCTACACGGTGCTCGGCGGCATGCGCGCCGTCGCCTACACCGAGGCGCTCCAGAGCGGCGTCCTCGTGCTCGGCTCCCTGCTGCTGACGCTCTTCGGCCTCGACGCGGTGGGGGGCTGGGCCGGCCTCCGCGCGGCGCTCGACCCCGAGCTCTTCGACCTCTGGAAGCCGCTCGTTCCCGAGGGCCTGGCGGGCACCTGGCAGCCCGTTCTCGAGCCGGACCGCATCGCCTGGTACTTCAACGCCGACTACCCCTGGCTCGGTATGCTGTTCTGCGCGCCGATCATCGGGCTCTGGTACTGGACCACGGACCAGTACATCGTCCAGCGCGCCCTCAGCGCGCGGGACGAACGCGAGGCGCGCCGCGGCGCGATCTTCGCCGCCACCCTCAAGCTGCTGCCGCTGTTCCTCTTCATCCTGCCCGGCATGATCGCGCTCGCGCTGGCCCGGAGCGGACGCCTGCCCGGGCTCCTCGACGGGGAGGGCGGGGCGCTCGCGGAGGCCGCCTACCCGCTGCTCGTCACCGAGCTGCTCCCGGTGGGCGTGCGGGGGCTGGTGGTCGCCGGCCTGCTGGCGGCCCTGATGAGCTCGCTCGCGGGTGTCTTCAACGCCAGCTCCACGCTCTTCACGATCGACTTCTACCAGCGCCTGCGGCCGCGCGCGACGCAGCACCGGCTGGTCTGGGTCGGACGCCTGGCCACGACGGTGATGGTCGCGATCAGCCTGCTCTGGATCCCGGTGATCCAGGGCTCGCGGGGTCTCTACGACTACCTCCAGGGGGTCCAGGGCTACCTGGCGCCGCCCATCTTCGCTGCCTTCTTCCTCGGCGTGTTCGTGCCGCGCGTGAACGCGGCGGGCTGTCTGGCCGGGCTCGCGGTGGGCTTCGGGCTCGGCGTGTTCCGGCTCGCGGTCGACACGCCCGTGACGCTCGGCCTCTGGGGCGACGGTGTGGGCTACGCCGCGGGCTCATTCCTGTGGATCGTGAACCACGTCTACTTCCAGTACTACAGCCTGCTCATCTTCGGGCTCTTGGCGCTCGTGATGCTGGGGGTCAGCCTCGCAACCCCGCCGCCCGAGCCCGAGAAGCTCGCCGGGCTCACGCGCGCGACGGTCTCGGCCGCCGATCGCGCAGCGTCGCGCGCCAGCTGGAACCGCTTCGACGTGCTCGCGAGCGGCGCGGTGCTGGTCGCGATCGCAGTCGTCTACGGGTCGTTCCGCGGCTGACGCGAGGGCCCCGGGCTGCCGATCCGGAGGCTCAGCCCTGGAGCCTGGCTCCGTGCTGGGCCATCCACTGCTCCATCGCCTTCTGCGCCTCGGGGTCGAAGCTGTCGCGGAGCAGCGCGATGCGGTCGCCCTCGAAGACGGCGGTCTCCACGCCCGAGAGGACGAGGTCGGGGCAGCCTGACTTCGTGTACGTGACCTTCCACTTCATGGTGAGCGTGTCGTCGCGGACCGTGGGCGTCTGGAAGTCGGGCGTCCGGCTGTCCATGCGGCGGTCGAAGGCGTCGACCCCCGCCCGGAGCTTGGCCAGCACGGCGTCGCGCCCCCGCGCGTCGGGCTCGCCCTCGTAGACCGCGTCCTCCGTGAAGTAGTCGGCGATGCGCGACCAATCGTCGTCGACGTAGCTCCGCTCGAAGGCTTCGGCATAGGCCTGGTATCGGTCGAGAATGCTCATGGTCCCTCCCGTCTGGCGCGGCTGCGCCGCTCGCCGACGCCGCTGCGCGACTCGCTTCTCCCGCTTCGGCTCCGGCACCCGCTCGCCCAGCTCCTCGAGCGCCTCGCGGAACAGCGCCTCGAAGCGCCAGACGTCGGGCACCAGCTCACGGCACGCGATCAGCCCGAAGTCGAGGTGGTCGCGGTAGCTCTGCACGGTGATGTTGAGGCCCTGGCCCTCCGCCACCGCCGAGACGGGGTAGTAGGTCTGGAGCTCGGCGCCCGCCAGGTAGAGCGATTCGCGCGGGCCGGGCACGTTCGAGATCACCACGTTGAACGGCGGGTTCAGCCGGTCCATCACGCGGGTGCGGGCCACGATGCGCGCCGCCTGGGCGGCGAGCGCGGGGGTCGTGACCTGCGTCCAGTCCTGGAGCAGGTTCGCCGGGACCGCCTGCTGCATGCGCTTCGCGGCCTGCATGGACCCGTGGATGCGCGTGAGCCGCGCGACGGGGTCCTCCTCGTCGGTCGCGAGCTCCGCCAGGATGCTGGTGACGCGGTTCGTGAACTCCTGCTTCTCGGATTCGACGCGTACGGAGACCGGCACCATCGCGACCAGCGGGTCCTCCGGGAGGGCGTCGTGCTCGATCAGGTAGCGACGCAGCGCCGTTGCCGAGAGCGCCATCACCACGTCGTTGAGCGTGGTGCCGAAGGCCTGCTTGATGCGCTTCACCTCGTCGAGCGGGAGGGAGAAGAAGGCGAAACGCCGATGCGGCGTGATCGACCGGTTCCACGGCGTTCGCGGCGCCGAGCGCTGCGGGATCGGGTCCGCGTCGACCTCCGGGCCGCGCCGGCGCAGCAGGCGGCCTGCCAGCGGCAGCCGATCGAGCCCGAGCGAGCCGACCACGGCGCCGAAGGCGCCTTCCTGCTGGCGCAGGTCGCGGATCGTGCGCCGCGCCGTCCCGAGGATGCGTCCCGGCTGGAGCGCGAGGCCGCCGACGCCGCGCGCCAGCATCTCGAGCGAGCCCGGCACGCGTTCCGTCGGGATCTCCCGCTCGGCGGGCTCCACGACGTCGCCGTCGGGGCTGCGGTCGAGCAGCACCTGCAGCAGCTCGGCGCCGGAGACGCCGTCGATCGTGCAGTGATGGATCTTGGTGTAGATGGCGACGAGGCCGTTCGCACAGCCCTCGATCACGTAGAGCTCCCACAGCGGGCGGTCGCGGTCGAGCGCGCGGCCATGGATGCGCGCCACCAGCGCAGCGAGCTGCTGGTCGTCGCCGGGCGGCGGCACCGCGATGTGGCGCAGGTGGTAGTCGAGGTCGAAGTCCGGGTCCTCGATCCAGAAGGGACGGTCGAGACCGAGCGGGACCTCCACCAGCCGCCGCCGATAGGGCGGCATCCGGTGCAGGCGGGCCGTGAAGGCCTCGCCGATGGCGTCGTAGAGCGAGCGGCCCCGCAGGCCGCTCGGGTCGTAGAGGCAGAGCGAGCCGACGTGGCCGAGCTGACCGCCCGCCTCCATCACCAGGAAGCTCGTGTCGAGGCCGCTGAGCTGTTGCATGGCTCCTCCCGCTCCCGGAAGGATGCGCGAGCCCATGCTCCGCCGCCATGCACGGGATTCCCGCCCACGGTCTGGCCAACTCGTCGGGATGCTGCTCGCGACCTCGAGCAACGAGCGGGTCGTCTACCCGTTGGGCGGCGCGCTGAGCCGGTCGAGGGCGGCGAAGACCAGGCGCTCGGCGAGACGTTCCTCCTCGATCGCGCACATGGCGCAGACGGTCACGCCCGCGCCGCCCGCCAGGGCGGGCGCATGGAACACGGCCGCGACCGTTCCGGGGCCGCCCCCGCCGTGGCCCCAGAGTGGGCCCCACGGCGAGCGCAGATCCGCCATCAGACCCAGGCCGTAGCGGGGCTCGCGCCATTCGGGTGGCGCCTCGGGCACCGCGACCGTCTCGGTCATCTGGGCGAGCGAGTCCGGGGTCAGCAGGGTGCCATCGAACACGGCGCGCAGGAAGCGGGCGAGCTCCGACGGGGTGGACGTGACGACGCCGTGCGAGACCCAGCCGGGGTGGTAGAAGCCGCGAACGTCGCGCGGCTCGCGGTCGCGGGAGAGGTGCGCCGAGAGCGCCGGTGCCAGCGACGCGAGGTCCTGCGGGCGTTCCGCGACCCGCGTGTGCTCGAGGCCGAGGCGCGCCGTCACGTGCTGTCGCAGCAGCGCCGCGAACGAATCGTCCCCGACCCGCTCCGCGACGCGCCGCAGCAGGAGGTAGCCGGGGTTCGAGTAGGCGAAGCCGGCGCCGGGCTCGAACAGCAGGCCCTGCTCCCAGGTCTCGGCCGCGAAGCGCGCGAAGGACCACGGCTCGTCCGGCGTGGCGCGCACCGCCTCGTGGTAGGCGCGCAGCCCGCCGTAGTCGGGAACGCCCGCACCGTGCTGGAGGAGCCGACGCAGCGAGATCCGGTCGGCCGACGGGACTTCGGGGAACCAGCGCGCGAGGGCGTCGCCGAGATCGACCCGGCCGGCCTGCTGGAGCCGGAGCAGCAGCGTGGCCAGCATCGTCTTGGTGATGCTGTAGGCCAGGAACGCCGGCTCGCGCGGCTCGCCGGAGACGATGACGGGTGCGCCCGACTCGACCGCAAGCGCGAGCGCGACGGGGCCCCGTCCGGCCGCCCGCTCCTCGCACTCGGCGCGCAGCGCCGCGGCGAGCGTCGAGTCGCTCAAGGAGGCGCCTTCGCGCGCTCGGGAGTTCGCAGCGACGTTCGCAGGGCTCGGGCCTCCCGGCGTCCCGAGCGCCACAGTACCATGCCCGCCTCGGAGGTCTGCCATGCGACTCGCCACCTTCACGGACGCTGCCGGGACCCGCATCGGACGGCTCGAGGGCGAGGAGCTGGTCGACCTCGCGGCGGCGGCGCCGGAGCTGCCGCGCGAGCTGATCGCGCTGCTCGCCGCGGGCCCGCTCGCCGTCGGACGCGCCTCGAGCGCCGAGGGGCCGCGCGTCGCCCTCGCCGGCGTGCGACTCGAGGCGCCGGTGCTGCGGCCGGGAAAGATCCTCGCGGTCGGCCTCAACTACCGCGATCACGCGGCCGAGACGGGCCGCGAGCCGCCGCCCGTGCCCGTGATCTTCAACAAGCAGACCACCGCCGCGAACGGGCCGCAGGCGCCCGTCCACCTTCCGCGCGCGTCGTCGGCGCTCGACTACGAAGGCGAGCTGGGCGTCGTGATCGGGCGGCGTTGCCGGCACGTCCCGCGCGCCCGCGCGCGCGAGGTGATCGCGGGCTACGTCGTGGTGAACGACGTGACGGTGCGCGACTGGCAGGCGCGGAGCCCGACCATGACGATGGGCAAGTCCTTCGACACGCACTGCCCGTTCGGGCCCGCGCTGGTCACCCCCGACGAGGTCGGCGATCCGCTCGGGCTCTCGCTCCGTACCTGGGTGAACGGCGAGCTGCGTCAGAGCGCCTCGACCAAGGACCTGATCTTCGACCCGTTCGAGCTGATCGAGCACCTCTCGACGGCGTTCACGCTCGAGCCGGGGGACCTGATCTCGACGGGCACGCCCGCCGGCGTGGCCGCCGCCATGAAGCCGCCGCGCTGGCTGGTCGCGGGAGACGTGGTACGCGTCGAGATCGAGGGCCTCGGCGCCATCGAGAACCGCATCGTCGTCGAGCCCGAGGAGACGGCCTGCCTCTAGGCGGGGCCCCGCGGCCCTAGATGTGGCACCTCAGCACGTTGTTGACACTTCGGGTCTGTCCTCGTGCGAGCGCCGTGCCCGGGCCGGGTGGACCGGCTTCTGCTTCAGCGGCGGTGGCCTCGGGGAGGATCCGCACACAGCGGTCCGCTCCGAGCAGCGAGCCATCACCGAGCTCGGAGGCCCCTTCGCCGGGCGGAGGCTCTCCG
>JBFIYM010000181.1:0-8348 GCA_041605395.1 Myxococcota bacterium
ATGACGCCCGCGCGCGCCGCGCTGGCCGCGCGGGTCGAGGCGGCCCGCCGCCGCCTCGAGGACGGCGACGACGGCGTGGAGGGCGTCGCCAGTGCCTGCGGCTTCAGCAGCGCCGAGGTGATGCGCCGCGCCTTCCTGCGAACGCTGCGCGTTGGCCCCGCGGTCTATCGGCGGCGCTTTCGCCGTGCTTCGTGAACACCCGGGAGAAGGAGTGAGACGATGAGCGAGAAGCAGCGCACGATCGGCATGCTGATCTTCGACGACGTCGAGGAGCTCGACTTCGTCGGCCCCTGGGAGGTATTCGCGGGGCTCTACAGCAGCACGGGCGAGGGCCGCGTCGTCACCATCAGTGAGCGTGGCGGTCCGGTGCGCTGCGCCAAGGGGCTGCGCGTCACGGCCGATCACTCCTTCGCCGACGCACCGCCGCTCGACGTGCTCCTGGTGCCGGGCGGGCAGGGAACGCGCCGCGAGGTCGCGAACCCCGTCGTGATCGACTGGATCCGCAAGGTGGGGCCCGGCTGCCGCTGGGTCACGAGCGTGTGCACGGGCGCGCTACTGCTGCACGAGGCCGGCTTCGCGCGCGGGAAGCGCGTGACGACGCACTGGTCGTTCGTGGAGGCGCTGCGGGAACGCGGCGACGTGACGGTGCTCGACGGCCCCCGCTACGTGCGTGACGGCAACCTGGTCACGGCGGCCGGCGTCTCGGCCGGCATCGACATGGCGCTCTGGCTGGTGGGCCAGCTCCACTCGCCCGAAGTGGCGCGGCAGGTGCAGCGCTACATCCAGTACGACCCCGCGCCGCCCTACGCGGCCGAGGTGTAGGCGCCCCGCGTCAGCCGGTCATGGCGCGAACGCGCTCGGCCAGCTTGACGCTCTCCGGGCTCGGCGGTCCCGCGGCCTGCATCGCCATCACCTGGGTCATGTCGCCCTCGACCTGGATCTGACCGCCCATGAAGGCCTGCATCGCGGCGTTCTGGTCGTTCTCGATGATCATCTTGCGCGCGACGTCGTAGGGGATGTTGAGCGTGGTCGGCGCGCCCTCGCCGAAGCCCTTCTGCAGGCGGCCGCCCGCCATGCGCGCCTCGATGTCGCCGTCGGGGCCGCCCTTCACGCGCAGGTTGATCACCAGCTTCTGGAGGACCTCGGGAACGGGCGGGGAGATCTCGTCGAAGATCTTGTCGGCTTCGGCGAACCAGGGGTCGGACAGGAAGGCATGACTCATGGGGGACTCCGGAGGAAGGAGGGCGAATCCTGCTACGTTGCGGCCGATGTCGCAAGAACTCCCCGCCGTCGCCCTCGCCGCCGTCCCGGGTCGTCGGCACGCCACCCTCGATCTCGCCCGCGAGCTCGAGCGGCGTGGCTTCCAGGGCATCTACTGCGCGAGCTTCGGCGACGGCATGGCGCTCTGTCAGGCGCTGGCCCTGGTCACCGAGCGCATCCCGTTCGGTACCGCGATCGCGAACCTCTACACGCGCAACGTGCTCGACTACGCGGCGCACGCCTCCTTCATCCCCGAGCTCTCGCGAGGCCGCTTCCACTTCGGCGTCGGCGTCTCCCACGACGCCGTGAACCGGCGCTATGGCGTCGCCGCGGGTAAGCCGCTCGCGGACGCGCGCGCATTCGCGGAGCAGTACGCGAAGGCGCAGGTGGGCGAGCTCCCGCCCCTCGTGCTGGCGGGCCTTCGCAAGAAGATGGTCGCGCTCGCGGGCGAGCTCGGCGCCGGCGTCGTCTTCGCGAACGTCGCGCGCTCGCACGTACCCGAGACGCTCGAGGCGCTCCCCGCCGGGAAGAGGGGAGATCCGACCTTCTACGTCGGCAACATGATCCCGGTGTGCATCAGCGACGACCGGTCGGCCGCGGCGGCGCGCAACCGCAAGACGCTCCAGATGTACCTGGGCTTCCCGAACTACCGGCGCTACTGGCGCGAGGCCGGCTACGGCGAGGAGATGGAACGCGTCGAGAAGGCACTCGCGGTGGGCGAGCGCGGGAGCGTCCACGAGCTCGTCTCCGAGCGCTGGCTCGCCGACGTCTCGCTGTTCGGCACGGCGTCCGAGGTGCGGGACGGCGTCGCCGCCTGGCGCGAGGCGGGCGTCACGACGCCGATCCTGGTGCCGTCCTCGGCCGTGGGCAACCAGCTCAAGGCCTTCGAGGAGCTGTTCGCTGCCTTCGAATGAGGGGCTTCGGGCGCCGGCAACCCGGCTGCGCGCACTCCTCGCGGAGCCCGTGCTGCGCGTGATGCCGTGTTGCTGGGATGCGCTGTCCGCGCGGCTCATCGAGCGCGCCGGCTTCCCGCTGACCTTCATGAGCGGCTTCGCCGTCTCGGCGGCGCGTCTCGCGCTCCCCGACACGCAGCTCATCTCGTACGCGGAGATGCTCGACCAGGGGCGCGCGATCTGCGACGCGGTCGAGATCCCGGTGATCGGCGATGCCGACACGGGCTACGGGAACGCGCTCAACGTGAAGCGCACGGTCACGGGCTACGCCCGGGCAGGCTTCGCCGCGGCCATGATCGAGGACCAGCTGGCGCCGAAGCGCTGCGGGCATACCCGGGGCAAGGACGTGGTCTCGCGCAGTGAGGCGCTCGCACGGATCCGCGCCGCCGTCGACGCGCGCGACGAGGGCGCGGGGCTCCTGATCCTCGCGCGGACCGACGCTGCGGCGGTCCATGGGCTCGACGAGGCGATCGTTCGCGCCAAGGCGTTCCGCGACGCCGGCGCCGACATCCTGTTCGTGGAGGCCCCGCGCAGCGAGGCCGAGCTCGCAAGGGTGGCCGAGGCGCTCCCGGGAGCCGTGCTGATGGCGAACCTGGTCGAGGGCGGCGACACGCCGCTGCTCGCGCCGAAGCGGCTCGAGGGGCTCGGCTATCGCATCGCGGCGTATCCGCTGACGCTGCTCTCCGTCGCCGTCCGCGCCATCGAGGGGGCGCTCGCCGGGATGCGGGACGGAGCGCACCCGGGCGACGACGCGCGCATCTCCTTCGAGGCGCTCCGCGCCCTGGTCGGGTTCCCCGACTACGAGGACGCCGCCGCTCGCTACGCCGCGGAGGAGTGACCCGCCCTACGGGCACCCCGGCAGGGCATCGTCCGCCAGGTACGTGCCGACCACGTCGTCGAGCGCGTCGGGGTCGAGGTTCATGATCTTCTGGGAGAGGTCGGGGTCGACCACCTGCTCCGCGTTCCGGTCACTGAAGCTCATGTCGAACTTGTCCGCGAGCCCCGGAAAGGCGTCGCTGGCCCAGGTCTGCTCCTGGGCGCTCATGGCGAACGCGACGTCTCCTACGTCGATCCCGTTCTTGCACTTGATCTTGCCCTTGCCCGCGATTCCGTTCTTGGTGCTGACCGAGACGGCCCCCGAGCAGCCGTCGACGGCCACCGGCTCGCTGGCGCCGAGAATGCACTGCTCGTCCTCGCCGATGCAGTCGGCGAACACGAAGAACGCGACGACGTGATTCTTCTGGGACACCTTCACGCTCGTCGTCGAACGCTGGGCCTTCTCGTTGCCGATCAGGGCGAAGAGCAGCTGGCTGCAGACACCCGGGACGAGGTCGGGCGGGCTCGTGCGCGCCCGTGCGCCACCCAGCACCAGCGGACCGAGCGAGAGCACGTCGACCTCCCGGCCCCGCGGCTCGTCCGGGTCGAACACGCGGAAGCCGCCCTGGAGGACCTCGATGTCGGGCTGGGCCCCACCCGCGGCCGGTAGCAGCAGGAGCAGCGCCCCGAGTCCCAGCGCTCGGATCCGGCTCGCATGACGGTCGGGCACGGGTGATTCCTCCTCGAAGTCGGATCGTGGTAGGAAGTGTCGTGGTCTCGTCAGACTCTTCTATCACCGGCCGAAGGTCGATTCAACGAACTTTGCGGCTGCTCTGCAGCGCCGCGATCGCGGCCGCGATCGCCTGCGTGGGCGCCGAGCCGCCCCCGCTGCGCCTGCTCAGCTGGAACGTCGGGAATCCGAGCTCCATCGATCCGGTCTATGCGAATCGGCTCATGGATCAGGCATACGAGGACCTCGTCGGCGCACGCCTGCGCGCGCTGGCCCCGGACCTGGTCTTCCTCCAGGAGGTGCTCGCCCCGGCCCGGTGCGAACGGGCGCTCGAGACGAACCCCACGCGCACGTGCTACGACGCCGCCGGGCGCGAGGCGCCGGTGCGCCGCCTGCTCGGGCCCGACTACTCGATCGCGTGCGATGCTCGAGGCCACGTCGAGTGCATCGGCGTCCACAAGGCGTTCGGAACGATCCGCGGGCTGCCCAAGGGCGCGCTCGCGCTCGGCGCGGCCGAGACGTCGCCGCTGCCGCTCCCGCCCTGCGAGCGCACGGGGTCCGGCTGCGACGACACCCGCTGCGATTCGGAGTCGAGCGTCTCCGCGGTCGCGATCGAGACGCGGCGCGGGCCGCTCCGGGTCGTGCACGTCCATCCGATGGCACCCGGGGTGGGGCCGGCCGGCGTCTTCTTCGGCGAGCCCTGCCGCGAGCGCCAGCTCGGGCAGGCCTTCGCCGCTGCGGGCGACGCCGTGCCGGCGCTGATCGTCGGGGACTTCAATCTCGATCCCTCGCGCTTCGCCGGAGCCCGGGTGCGCGCCCGCTGGGCCGAGGCCGTCGGCCCGGGCCGGCGCTTCCGGGACCTGACGCCGCAGAGCCCCGACGGCGCGCACTACGCGACGCGTCGCACCGGCCTCGGCGTCAGCGTCGATCGCGTGCTCGCCGCGGGTGCCGACGGCGAATGCACCGTCTACGGGCGCGGCCTCGGGCCCGATCCCGGCACCGAGCCGCTCGATGCCGACATGGACTGGTCGAAGCTGCCCGGCGGGGCGAGGAGTCGCATGCGCATCGACCACTTCGCGATCGGCTGTGAGCTCTCGCTCGACGCCTCGCGCTGACGCGCCCGGGGCCCGGGGCCGGACCGCGCTCGCGAAGGCTATGGTGGAGCCATCCGCCCGCGGAGGGACCATGCGCAGTCGAGCCATCGCCATCTCGATCCTCGGCTTCTTCGCCCTCGGGCAGGCGGGCTGCATGACCGCGATCGCGGCCTTCCAGCCCGAGAACGTCGGGGGTCCCACCATCGTCATCACCACCACGGACGGCGACGGGGCGTCGTACGATCGGGTGCTCTCGCCGATCGAAGACGACGGACGGCTCTTCGTCGCCGCGAATCACTGGCCCCGGGCCTGGTACCGCCGCGCACTCGAGAACCCGGACGTCACGGTGACCCGCGACGGCGAGAAGACCGACTACCGCGCCGTTCCGGTCGGCGACGAGGAGCGCGAGCGACTGTTCGAGGCGCACGGCTTCCCGTGGTTCGCCTACCTCTTCACCGGCTTCGCCCCGAGGGAATTCCTGCGCCTGGATCCTCGCTAGCGGGCCTCGCGGCCTCTGCGCCCGAGCCCCTTCATTTGGGGGTTGTCCGTGCTGGTGAAAACACGAAAACCAAGGCACGGTTTCCCGATGGGCGACGGATGCCGGCAGCAGGAGGATTCCATGTCACGACCCGCGCCGCGCCGCGAAACCGCGCAAACCACCCCTGGGCGCTTCGTCGTCACGGGCACCGTCCGTGTGCGGGAGAGCGGGCGGCCGCTCGAAGGCGTCGCGGTCCGCGCCTTCGACAAGGACCGGCTCCGCGACGACTACCTGGGCCGTGATACCACGGATGCCGACGGCCGCTACGAAATCGGCTTCGTCGCCGCTTCCTTCCGCGCCCTCTTCGAGCTCCGCCCCGACCTCTACCTGCGGATCTACGACGCCGCTGGGCGAGAGCTGGCCGCGACGAAGGACCGCGTGCGCTGGAACGCCGGAACCGTCGAGGAGATCGACGTCGAGATCCCGGAGAGCCGGCTGGGCTAGCGCTCAGAAGTCCGGCAGGCCCGGACAATGCTTGCCCGCCGTCCAGCCGGCGTCGATCGCGATCTCGGCGCCGGTGATGCGGCCGCTGGCGTCGCCGAGCAGGAAGCAGACGAGCGCAGCGACGTCGTCGATCCCGACCGTTGCGGGCTTGCCGTCCTCGAGCAGGACCGGCGGGGGGACGTGGCGTGCATAGCGCTGCACGTCGATGGCGTCGGCGAAGGGTCGATGCATGTCCGGGTTGCCGGAGGAGGGGCAGATGCAGTTCACGCGGATGCCGTCCCGACCGAGCTCGATCGCCGCGCTCTTCGTGAAGCCACGCGAGCCCCACTTGCTGGCGGTGTAGGCGCCGACGCTGTTCATGCCGCCGAGCGCCTCGATCGACGTGACGTTCACGATCGAGCCTCCTCCCGCGGCGCGCAGGGCAGGGATGACGGCCTTCGTGCCGAGCATCGTGCCCAGCAGATTCACCCGCAGCACGCGCTCCATGGCCTCCACGGAGGTGTGCTCGATGGCGCCCATGTGGAGGACGGCGGCGTTGTTGACGAGGCCGTCGAGGCGACCGAACGAAGCCCGGGCCGTCGCGACCGCTTCCTGCCAGGCCGTCTCCTCGCTCACGTCGACGCGAGCGAAGCGGGCGGCGTCGCCGAGCGCGCTGGCCACGCTGCGCCCCTTCTCCTCCTGGACGTCGGTGACCAGGACGCGGGCGCCCGCCGCCACGGCCGCCTTCGCCACGCCCTCGCCCGTGCCCTGTACGGCTCCGGTCACGAGCACAACCTTGCCGTCGAGACTTCCCATCGCGCTCCTCGCAGCCCCGAGTCTATCCGGGGGAGTCAGGCGCCCACCGCCACGATGCCCTCGGCCGGGCCCAGGGTGATGCGTCCGAGGCGGTCCGGAAGCGCGGCGTCGGATCGCGTGTGGAGGGCCTCCCGGACGGGCCCACGCCCGAGCGTGAGCGTGGCGGGTGCGTCGCCGAAGTTCAGCGCGACCACGGCACGTTCCGGCCCCTCGCGGCGTTCGAACGCGAAGACGTCGCGCGGCGCGCGCCGGCGCCGGTAGTCGCCCCGGTGGAGCGCCGGCGCGCGCTTCCGGAGGGCGAGCGCGGCCCGATACAGGTGGAGCAGTGAGCCCGGGTCCGCCCGCTGTGCGGCCACGTTCCTCGAGTCCACGTCGGCGCCGAGCGGGAGCCACGGCTCGCCCGTCGTGAAGCCTGCGCCCGGCCCCGGCTGCCACGGCAGGGGCGTTCGCGACGGGTCGCGCGACAGCTTCGGATGGACGCGGTGTGCGAGCGGGTCCTGGAGGCGCTCCGGTGGGATCGACACGTTGCGCATTCCGATCTCCTCGCCCTGGTAGAGGAAGGGCGTGCCGCGCAGCGTGAGCAGCATCAGTGCCGCGAGGCGCGCCCGCGCCTCGCCGAGTGTCGGGTGGTCGTAACGGCTGGCATGCCGGGGCGCGTCGTGGCTCGAGAGCACGTGGTCTGGCCAGCCGCGTTCCCCGACGAGCCTCTCGAAGCGCTCGAACTCGCGTCGGAAGGCCGCCGCCGACCAGGGCGCACGCAGGAACGAGAAGTTGAAGGCGAGATGCAGCTCGTCGTTGCGCCCGTAGTACCGGGCGACCTCGACCGGATCCATGATGTACACCTCGCCCACGTAGGCGCGCTCGGGGTAGCCGTCGGCGAGCCGGCGCAGGTCGCGCAGCAGGCGGTGGACGTCGGGGTGGTTCTGGTCGTGGAGGTGGCGCTGGCCGCCGAAGCCCGCCGCGGGGTCGACGACCGGGTTGTCACGCAGCTCCGGGTCCTTGGCGATGCGGTGCACGACGTCGATGCGGAAGCCGTCGACTCCGCGGTCGAACCAGAAGCGCACGACGTCGTGCATGGCGCGAACGAGCTCGGGGTTGCGCCAGTTCAGATCGGGTTGGTCGGGCAGGAAGGAGTGCAGGTAGTACTGGGCCGTCGACTCGTCGAGCGTCCAGGCCGGCCCGCCGAAGTGGGCGAGCCAGTTGTTGGGCGGCCCCCCGTCGCGGCCGTCCCGCCAGACGTACCAGTCGCGCTTCGGGCCGTCGCGGCTCGCGCGGGACTCCTGGAACCAGGGGTGGGCGCTCGAGCTGTGGTTCGGGACGAGGTCGAGCAGCACGCGGAGGCCGCGCGCGTGCGCGTCCGACAGCAGCCGGTCGAAGTCCGCGAGCGACCCGAAGCGCGGGTCGATGTCGCAGTAGTCGGCGACGTCGTAGCCGAAGTCGGCCATCGGGGACGGGAAGCAAGGCGAGAGCCAGAGTGCGTCGACCCCGAGCCAGGCGAGGTGGTCGAGCCGCTGGCGGATCCCCTCCAGGTCGCCCAGCCCGTCGCCGTTCGAGTCCATGAACGAGCGCGGGTAGATCTGGTAGATCACCCCGTCGCGCCACCAGAGCCCGCCCGCCGCAGCTGCCATGGCGCTACTCTACAGCGGGCCGCCGGGGCCCGCGTCCCTCGCAGCCGCTAGTGCCGCCGCCGGGACGCCGTCTGCTCGAGCTTGCGGTAC
>JBFIYM010000182.1:0-8307 GCA_041605395.1 Myxococcota bacterium
CCGCCGTCTGCCCCACCAGCAGGCCGCAGCACTCTTCCGGGTGCGTCTCGCGGGCATGCTCGCACAGGGCGTTGAGCACACGCGCGGATACGGTCACCGGTGCGAGCGCCCGGTTCACCTCGATGCGTCCGCTCAAGAGCCGCTGATCCTCGGCAAGGCGGCGCGCAGTCTACGAGATCCGGCGGGGCGCCGCGCCCCGCCCCGCCCGGAAGAGGCCACGGGCCGCCTCAGATGTGATAGACGCGGCTCTCGGCGTCGGCGCGCCGCACGGCGAGCGCGGCGGCCCGGCGGCACACCTCCGCCAGGCTGAGCTCGGCGAACGCCGCCTCCACGCGCTGCCCCAGCTCGGGCCAGAGGAAGTTCGGGCGGTGCGCCGGCCTCCGCTCGCGCGGCGGCGGGCCCTCGGCGAGGCTCGCCGCGAGGGGGCCCTCGACGGCCTCCACGATGTCCCGGAGCGTGATGGCGGCTGCGTCGCGCGCGAGCACGTAGCCTCCGCCCGGGCCGCGCTTGCCCCGGACCAGCTCGGCGCGCCGCAGGCGCTGGAAGATCTGCTCCAGGTACCGCCCCGGGATGCGCTGACGCTCCCCGATCACGCGGACCTGAACCGGACCCGATTCGCCGTTGTAGGCGAGATCGAACATGCCGCAGATCGCGTACTGGGCCTGCTGGGAGAGGCGCATCGGGGGGCGTCCGAGCATGCTCGATCGCCGCCGGCCGTCAAGCGCGTTGCGCTCGGGTTTCGACTCGCGCCCACGCCGGTTAGGATGCCCGGACCCCCCGCTCGTCCGCCCGGTGCTCCTCCTCGCCCGGCGTGGAGGAAGTCGTGTCGCGCATCCAGCCCGGCGGGGGGGAAGCTGTGTCGGGGACCCGGCGCAGCGCGGAGCACCCGGCGCCCGGATCGGCGCTCTCGGAATGGCTCGCCGCCCTGCGGGACGACGAGACGCTCGGGCGGGCGATCCGCCACCACGCCGTGCTGGAGCCGGCGGAGCCCGCGCACGCGCACGCCTTCCCGGTACCCGAGGCGCTCGCGCCGCTGCTCCGCGCACGCGGCATCGACGCGCTCTACACCCACCAGGCACGTGCCATCACGGCGCTCCGCGAAGGTCGCGACGTGGTCCTCGCCACGCCGACGGCGAGCGGGAAGTCGCTGGTCTACTCGCTGCCGGCACTCGAGTCCTGCCTGGCGAACCCGGAGGCCCGCGCCCTGCTGCTCTTCCCGCTGCGCGCGCTCGAGCAGGACCAGCGCAAGAAGCTCGCGGCCGACATCGCGGCCCTCCGGCTGCCGGGCGACGTGCCGCGACCGCGCGTCGCGATCTACGACGGCGAGACGCCCCCGAACGAGCGCAAGAAGCTGCGCCAGAACCCCCCGCAGCTGCTCATCACGACGCCCGACATGCTCCACCTGGGCCTGCTCCCGCACCACGAGAGCTGGAGCGCGTTCTTTCGCGGCCTGCGCCTGGTCGTGCTCGACGAGCTGCACAGCTACCGGGGCGTCTTCGGCGCGCACGTGGCCCAGGTGATGCGTCGGCTCGATCGGGTGGCGCGCCATCACGGGGGCGCGCCCCGGGTGGTGTGCGCCTCGGCCACCATCGCCAACCCGGGCGAGCACGCGGCCAACGTGACCGGGCGCCGGTTCGAGGTGGTGGAGGCCGACGGAGCCCGGCGCGCCGCCCGCCACGTGCTGCTGCTGAACCCGGGCGGCTCCTCCTACACGGCCGCGGCCCGCCTGTTCCGGCTGGCGGTGGGCCGCGGGCTGCGCACCATCGTGTTCACCAAGGCGCGCCGCATCACCGAGCTGCTGCACGCCTGGATCCAGGCGGCCGACCCCCGACTCGCCGCCCGGGTGAGCTCCTACCGAGCCGGCTTCCTGCCCGAGGAGCGGCGCGAGATCGAGCGCCGGCTCTTCGACGGTGAGCTGCTCGGGGTGATCTCCACCTCGGCCCTCGAGATGGGCATCGACGTGGGCGGCCTCGACGTCTGCATCCTGGTCGGGTACCCGGGGAGCCAGATCGCGACCTGGCAGCGTGCCGGGCGGGTGGGTCGCAGTGGCGAGGCGGCGATCGCCCTGGTGGCGCAGCCGGACGCGCTCGATCAGTACCTGGTCGCGCACCCCCGGGCCTTCTTCGAGCGCGGCTTCGAGCACGCGGTGCTCGACCCGGAGAACCCGGAGGTGCTGGCGAGCCACCTGCCCTGCGCCGCCGCCGAGCTGCCGCTGCGCGCGGGCGAGCCCTGGCTCGCGAGCGCGCCGCTCCGGGACGCCGTCGCGGCCGCCGCCGAGCGCGCCGACCTGCTCGAGAGCGAGTCGGGCCGCGAGTGGTTCGCCGCGCGCCGCTCCCCCCACCGCCACGTCAGCCTGCGCTCCACCGGCGCCACCTTCACGATCCTCGACGCCCGCCGCGCCGACCGCTCGCCCGCCTCCGAGCCCGTCGACGATCGGCCCGCGGCCGCGCCGCAAGCGCGGCGAAGGCGCGCGCGGGCGAAGCCGCACGGCGTCCCCGGTCTGATCGGCACCGTCGGCAGCGGCCACGTCTTCACCGAGTGCCACGCCGGCGCCATCTACCTGCACCACGCGCGCGCCTGGCGCGTGCAGGAGCTCGACCTCGAGGAGCGCAAGGTCTGGGTCGAGCCCTCCGACGGGAGCACCTACACGCGCGCGCTCACCGAGAAGGAGACGAGCATCCTCTCCCGCGAGAAGAGCCGGCCGGCGGGAAACTTCCGGCTCTGCCTCGGCCGCGTGAAGGTCACCACCCGGGTCACCGGCTACGAGCGCCGTCGCGTCCGCGGCCAGGAGCTGCTCGGCACCGAGCCCCTCGACCTCCCGCCCACCGCGTTCGAGACGCGCTCGCTCTGGCTCGAGCTCCCGGACGAGATTCCCCAGGCGCTCCAGCAGGCCGGCCGCCACGTGATGGGCGGGCTCCACGCCGTCGAGCACGCCGCACTCGCGCTGTTCCCCTTGTTCGCGCTCTGCGATCGCTTCGACGTCGCGGGCATCACCTACCGCCAGCACCCCGAGCTGGGCCACGCGGCGATCTTCCTCTACGACGGCCAGGAGGGCGGCGTCGGGCTGGCCGCCGGGCTGTTCGACCGGGTCGAAGCGCTGCTCGAGGCGACGCGCGAGCGCCTGCGCGACTGCGCCTGCGAGACGGGCTGCCCGGGCTGCGTCCACTCGCCGCGCTGCGGCAACGGCAACCGGCCCATCGACAAGGCGGGCGCCCTCGACGCGCTCGACCTGCTGCTCGGGGACCGCCCGCTGCCGCTGCCCGGGGAGGTCGCGACCCCGCGTGCCATCGACCTGCCCCCGCCGGCGCCGCCCGAGCCCGCGGCGCCCCGCCTGATGGTCTTCGACCTCGAGACGCAACGCAGCGCGCAGGAGGTCGGCGGCTGGCACAACGCCCACCTGATGCGCCTCGCCCTCGCGGTGATCTGGGACAGCCACGACGGCCGCTTCCACACCTTCCGCGAAGCGTCGGTCCACGAGCTGATCGAGCGGCTCGCGGCCGCGGACCTCGTGATCGGCTTCAACGTCCTGGGCTTCGACTACCAGGTGCTGCGCGGCTACACGGACCGGGACCTCGCGGCCCTGCCCACCTTCGATCTGCTCGACGCGATCCACGCGCGGCTCGGCTTCCGCCTCGCGCTGGGCCACCTCGGCGAAGAGACGCTCGGCGTGCCCAAGAGCGCCGACGGGCTCCAGTCCCTGCGCTGGTGGAAGGAAGGGCGGCTCGACGAGATCGAGCGCTATTGCCGGAGCGACGTCGCCCTGCTGCGCGACCTCTTCGAGCACACCCGGCGCCACGGACATCTGCTGTTCCGCACGCGGCGCGGCGAGCGGGTGCGGCTCCCGCTGCGCCTCTCGCTCGAGGAGCTGCTGGAGCGGGCCCGGAACGGCGCACCGGCGGCGGCCGCCCCCCGGCCGTCAGTGGAGCGTCGCGCCCCCGCGCACGCGGCCGTCGAGCAGCTCGAAGTAGAGCAGCACCAGCACGTAGCGAACGGCTGGCGCCAGCTCGCAGATGAAGCGGCGCGCGTCCGCCAACGACGGCAGACGCACCACGTACTCGATCGCCATGTGCACCTCGGCGACCCGTCCCTCCAGCTCGCCGCGCAGCCGATCGGCGTCTTGCGCGAAGGCCGTATGGATCGTGTCCGCATCGAAGAGCAGATGGATCCCCCGCTCGCCGACGTCGAGGAGCCGCTCCGTATCCAGCATGCCCCCCCGTATCGGCAGGACCGCTCGCGCGATTGACCGCTACCGTCGCCCCGCGTGACGCTGCGTCTCGCCCGGATCTCGCGTGCCTTCGGCGGCCGGACCCTCTTCGAGGGGGTCGATCTCGAGCTGCGCAGCGGCGATCGGGTGGCCCTGATCGGGGCCAACGGCGTGGGCAAGACCACGCTCCTGCGCATCGCGGCCGGCCTCGAGGCCCCCGACGCGGGCGAGCGCAGCTGCGCCCGGGCTGCCCGGGTGGGCCTGCTGCGGCAGGAGATCGACCCTGGCCGGCCCGGGAGCGTGCGCGAGGAGGCGGCGCGCGCCTTCGCCCACCTCGACGCCCTCGAGGCCGAGCTGCGGCAGCTCGAGGCCGAGATCGCGCGGGCCGGCACCCACGTGCCGGGCGATCTCGCCGAGCGCTACGACGCGCTCCAGGCGCGGCTGGTCCAGCAGGACGGCTACACCCGCGAGGCCCGCGTGGAGCGGGTGCTCGAGGGGCTCGGCTTCGACGCAGCCGCCCGCGAGCGGCCGCTCACGAGCTTCTCGGGCGGCTGGCTGATGCGCGTCGAGCTGGCCAAGCTGCTGCTGATCGAGCCGGACGTGCTGCTGCTCGACGAGCCCACGAACCATCTCGACCTGCCGTCGCTCGAGTGGTTCGACGAGACCCTCGCCGCCTTCCGCGGCGCCGTGCTGATGGTGTCACACGACCGCGCCTTCCTGCGACGCCACGCGCAGCGGGTGGCCGAGCTCGAGAACGGCCGGCTCACCGTGTACCCGGGTGGCTGGGACTTCATGCTCGCCGAGCGCGAGCGGCGCCGCGAGCAGATCGAGGCGGCGCGGCGCAACCAGGATCGCAAGGTGGCGGAGACGGAACGCTTCATCGAGCGCTTCCGCTACAAGGAGAGCAAGGCGCGCCAGGTGCAGAGCCGCGTCAAGGCGCTGGCGAAGCTCGAGCGGATCGACGCCCCCGAGGCCGGTCCGCGGCGCCTGCGGCTGAAGCTTCCGGCGCCGGCGCGCGCGGGGGCGCTCCCGCTCGAGCTGGTCGGCATCCACAAGGCCTACGGCGAAGCGGTCGTCTACCGCGGGGTCGGCCTCCAGGTCCGGCGCGGCGAGAAGGTCGCGCTGGTCGGCCCGAACGGCGCCGGGAAGTCGACCCTGCTCCGCATCCTGGCCGGCGTGCTCCCGTTCGAGGCGGGCGAGCGGCGGCTCGGGCACAACGCACACGTCGCCTTCTACGCCCAGCACCAGCTCGAGGCCCTGACGCCCAGCCGCACCGTGCTGGAGGAGCTCGCGCACGACGCAGCGCTCGAGGACCATCCGCGCCTGCGCGGGCATCTCGGCGCCTTCCTGTTCTCGGGCGACGACGTCGCCAAGAAGGTCTCGGTGCTCTCCGGCGGCGAGAAGGCGAGGCTCGCCCTCGCCAAGCTGCTGTTGCGCCCCTCCAACGTCCTGGTCCTGGACGAGCCCACGAACCACCTCGACGTGCAGGCCTGCGAGGTGCTGGAGGACGCCCTGGCAGCCTATCGCGGCACGCTGGTGCTGATCTCGCACGACCGCGACTTCCTGAACGCCATCGCCAGCCGCGTCGTCGAAGTCCGCGCCGGCCAGCTCCGCGAGTTCCCCGGCAACTACGACGCCTACCTCGCGCGCCTCCGTGGCCCCGCAGAGAGCGCCTCCCAAGCCACACCGCAAGCGCCGCGAAGCGGCGCGCGCAGCGAGGCGAAGCCGAGCGAAGTCCCAGGCCGGAAGCCGAGCGAAGTCCCAGGCCGGAAGCCGAGCGAAGTCCCAGGCCGGGAGGCACGCCGCGAGCTCGCGCGCGCCAAGCGCCGCCTGGAGCGCCTCGAAGGCGAGATCGCGGAGCGCGAGGCCGAGCTCGAGGCGCTCTCCTTCCGCCTCGCGGACCCGGCGGTGTGGGCGGACCCCGAGCAGGGCCGTCGCCTCGCCGCCGACCGCGAGACCCTCCAGGCCACCCTGGCCGGGCTCTACCCGGAGTGGGAGCGCCTGGCCCTCGAGGCGGAGCCCGAAGCCCCGGGCTGATCGGCCAGCGCGAGCAGGAAGCGCCCGCGCGCCGGGTCGACTGCCACCAGCCGCACCCGCACCGCGTCCCCGAGCCGCAGCCGCGAGCGGCCGAGGTGGACGGTCATCGCACGCAGGTCCAGGCGCGTGCGGCCGCGCAGCGAGGACGCGGGCACCAGGCCGTCGCCGCACACGGCGTCGAGGGTCACGAAGAGGCCCGGCGCGGCCACGCCGCTCACGCGCCCGGCGAAGTGCTCGCCGACCCGCCGCAGCAGCAGCGCCGAGCGCTTCCAGTCGAGGGCCTGGTACTCGGCCGCCGCCGCCGCGCGCTCGCGGAGGGAGAGATGGTCCGCGAGCTCGGCCAGCGGGCGGCGCGGGGCCCGTGCGCCCGCCAGCTTCGCCTTCAGCAGGCGGTGGACGACCAGGTCCGCGTAGCGGCGGATCGGGGACGTGAAGTGAAGGTAGTGCGTGAAGCCGAGCGCGAAGTGCCCCAGCGGCACATCGGAATAGCGGGCCTGGCGAAGCGCCCGCACCAGCAGCGCGTGGACGGCGGGGGGGGCCGCCCGCTCGCGCGCCGCCTCCACCAGGGCCGGCAGGTCGGCGGCCTCGGGCGCGCGGCGGTGACGACTCGTCCAGAGGCCGAGCGCCGCCAGCACCGGCTCGAGGCCGGCGAGCTCCTGCGGGTCGGGCGGCTCGTGGACCCGGTGGAGTGCGGGCCAGCCCGCGTCCACCAGGTGCTCGGCCACCGCGCGGTTCGCCGCGAGCATCGCGTCCTCGATGGCGCGGTGCGCCTGCGTTCGGGGCGCGGGCGCGATCGACACCACGCGGCCCCTCGCGTCGACGGCGGCCTCGGCCTCGACGAGGTCGAGGTCGAGCGAGCCGGCCGCGAGACGCCGCGCCCGGAGCCGCTCGGCGGCCACGGCGAGCGCCGCGAGCGAGTCGCCGAGCCAGCCGCCGCCGCCCCCCGACTCCATGCGGGCGGCGGCCTCCTCGTAGGCGAGGCGGGCGTGGCTCCGGATGCGGGCCGGGACGATGCGTCGCGTCTCGGCCGCGCCGTCGGGTGCGATGCCGAGTTCGACCGCCAGGACCAGGCGCTCCTGGTCCGGGCGCAGCGAGCAGAGGTCCCCGGAGAGCGCCTCGGGCAGCATCGGCACCACCCGGTCGGGCAGGTAGACGCTGTTGCCGCGCTTCCGGGCCTCGCGGTCGAGCGCGCTCCCGGCCGGGACGAAGTGCGCGACGTCCGCGATGGCGACCCAGAGCCGGATGGCGGCGCCGTCGCGCTCGGCGAACACCGCGTCGTCGTGATCCCGGGCGCGCGCCGGGTCGATCGTCGCGAACGGCAGATCGGTGAGATCGAGACGCGAAGCATCGGGTCCGGCGGCGGCAGGCGTCCCGAGGCAGGCCGCCGGGAAGCCGTCGGGAAGGCCGTGCAGCTCGCGCAACGCCAGGAAGTCGAGGTCGGGATCTCCGACGCGGCCGAGGCGCTCCCCCGGCCGGATGCGCCCGCGCTCCTCGTAGCGGAGCTCGACGACGTCCCCCGCCGCGAGCGCGGAAGCGCGCCGGCCGCGCAGCGGGACGCGGAGCGTTCCCTGGTCCGGGTACCCGCGCAGCTCGAGGCCGCGCCGCGCCGCGCACACCACGGCGCGCTCGGGCCGCCCGCCCGCAGGCGGAACGGTCCGCCGCGCACCCGACCGGGACGTCGGAGCGTCTCCCGAACGACGCCCCTTTCGCGCTCGGCCCGAGGCGTCCCCCGAGCGAGCACGCTTCCGCCCGCCGCTCACGCTGCTGGCGCTGCGACGTCGTCGTCCCCCGCCGCCGATCGACCGTCGCTTCACCGCTCCCCCTGTGCCGCGTTGGCGGGCCCCTATGCCGCGTTGACGGGCTCGGCCCCGCAGCTTAGTCTCCGCGCCCTGCCCGCTCCCACGCCCGGGTGGCGGAATTGGCAGACGCGCAAGATTCAGGATCTTGTGTCCGCAAGGACGTGCTGGTTCGACTCCAGTCCCGGGCACCAGGGCCACGCCGCCGGAGCGGGGGCGCCCGCGGGGCGCTCCGGCTTGACCACCGGCCGCCCCTGCTTAGGCTTCGCC
>JBFIYM010000183.1:0-8243 GCA_041605395.1 Myxococcota bacterium
CACGCCCAACATGGACCGGCTGGGGGCCGAGGGGGTGGTCTTCCGCCGCGCCTTCTCGACGGCGCCGTGGACGCAGCCGGCCATCGCGTCCGTCTTCACCTCGCGCATGCCGTCTTCACACGGCGTGCTGCGGCTGCGCCACGTCCTCTCGTCCGAGGCCGTGACGCTGGCAGAGCGGCTGGGCGAGGCCGGCTACCAGACGGCCGGCTTCGTCACCCACGACCTGCTCCAGCGCAAGCTCGGGTACGCCCAGGGCTTCGATCACTGGAGCCAGGATCACGTGGGGGGCCACGGGGCGATCACGTCGGCGAAGTTGACCGACTCCGTCCTCGCGTGGCTCGACACCCGGGAGACCGGCGCCCCGTTCTTCCTGTTCGTGCACTACTTCGATCCACACTTCGTCTACCAGCACCACGCCGAACACGACCTCACCTCGGGCTACGAAGGCCCGCTCGAGCCCGGCATGGACATCTGGAAGCTTCGCAACCTGCGGCCGCAGCTGACCCCGGAAGACGTCGACTACCTGGTCGGTCTGTATCGCGAGGAGATCGCCTTCACCGACCGACACCTGGGCCGCCTGTTCCGCCACCTCGACGCAATCGGGCTCGGCGAGAACACGGTGATCGCCCTGGTCGCCGACCACGGCGAAGAGTTCATGCGCCACGGCTGGATCGGCCACACGCGGACCCTCTACGACGAGCTGCTCCGCGTGCCCCTCCTGATCCGGGTCCCGGGGGCGGAAGCCGGCCGCGAGGTCGAGGTGCCGGTGTCTGCGCTGGACGTGGCCCCGACGCTGCTCGAGGTGGCGGGGGCCGCGCCCGACCCCCGGGCCCAGGGGATCTCCCTGCTCCCGTTCCTGACGGGGGCCGCGCCACCGCCGGAGCGCGACCTCCACGCCGAGGTGTCGTTCGAGGCCCCGCGGCCCGACGTCTACGAGGAGCAGACCGTCTTCCTGACGGCGCTGATCCGTGGCGACCTGAAGCTGGTGCACGATCTGGTGGCCGACCGCTTCACACTCTTCGACCGCAGCGCCGATCCGGACGAGCGGGTCGACCTCGTGGCCACGCATCCGGAGGCCGAGGCGCTTCGCAGCGCGTTGCGGGCCTGGGAGGAGGCGCGCGGAAGCGACTCGTGGGGCAGCGCCGAGCTGCTCGAGCCCGACGACGAAGAGCTGGAACGCCTGCGCGCACTCGGCTACGTGCGCTGATCGGCGAGCTCGGCGAGGCGTTCGAGGGAGGCGTCGCGTGCCGCCTCCGGGACCCCGGGCACCTCGATCCGTCCCACCAGGAGGTCCATGCCGAGGCGCTCGCGGTAGCGAGCGATGCCGTCGTGGACTTCGTGGGTCGTTCCGACCAGCACGCGTGCCTCGAGGGGGCCGCTCGCCGCGCGCGCGAGCGCCCGCGGCGCCCGGCCGAGAGTCCGCCGCGCCTCGCCGTCGAGCGCGCGGCGCACCCGCTCCGCCTCGGCGTCGTCCCCCGCCACGAAGACGGTTCGCATCACCGGGACGCGCGGGAAGCCGGGCGGCCCGCCCACCCGGTTCTCGGCCCAGAGCGCGTAGTTCTCGGCGAGCGTGGCCAGGCTCTCGAGCGGCGACGCCAGGTAGGCGAGCCCCCGGCGCGCCGCCTGGAGCAGCCCCTTCGGCCCGAAGGCGGCCACGACGAGCGGAGGATGCGGCCGCTGCTGCGGCCGCAGCCCGAGCCGGATCGCCTCGCCGTCGAGCGCCCCGAAGTGGGCGCCGCCGAGGGCCACGGCTTCGCCCGACCAGACCGCGAGCAGCGCATCGAGCGCCTCGTCGAAGCGGTCGCGCTTGGTCGACGCCTCCACCTGGAAGCCCTCGAACACGGGGGCGCGAAAGCCGCGCCCGAGGCCGAGCAGCACGCGGCCCCCCGAGAGGGCGTCGAGGGTGCTGGTCTCCGCTGCGATGCGCATCGGGTGATGGAGCGGGAGCAGGAGCGAGGTGGTGGCGAGCCGGAGGCGTCGCGTGCGCGCGGCGATGGAGGCGAGCGCCAGCAGGGGAGACGGCGTGGCGCCGCGTTGGAAGTGGTTCTCCGGCATCCAGAGCGAATGGAAGCCGAGGCTGTCGGCGCGTTCCGCCAGCGCGAAGAGACGTTGCCAGCCGCGCGGATCGTCGGGGGCGGCAAGGGACACCCCGACGCGCAGCGCGCCCGGCGGCGCACTCACGGCGCGCGCTGTGCGGCTCGGGCGAGATGGGGCGCGAGCAGCCGCAACAGGTCGACGCGCACACCGAGCGCCGACACCTGGCCCGAAAGCAGGCCGACTGCACGCCCCACCAGGACGAGGTGGTGCGGAATGCGGATGATGGGATCCCGGCGGATGCGCTCGGGGATCTCGAGGCGCAGGCGCTCGAGGGTGTCGGGGTCGAGCCGGCCGCGGGAGCGGACCTCCTCCCCGGCCCAACGCAGCAGCTCGACGATCGCCTGGAGCGAGTCGCCCCGGCCCTGTCGCGTCTCGAAGCCGAGCCGGACGAGCGCCTCGCCCAGTCCTTCGGTGCGTCCCCCGAGCAGGGCGCCCGCGAACTCGACGACCCCGCGCCGGAACCCCGCCGGCAGCTCCTTGCTGAGGCCGAAGTCGAGCAGCACGAGCCGCGGGCCGGTCGGCTCGACCAACAGGTTGCCCGGGTGGGGATCGGCGTGGAAGAACCCGTGCTCGAGGATCTGCTCACAGAAGATCTCGAGCAGCGAGCGGGCGAGCCGCTCGACGTCGACGCCCGCCGCGCGCAGCGCGGTGCGGTCGGCGATGCGGATGCCGTCCATGAACTCCATCACCAGCACGCGCCGCGTGGTGAGCTCCCAGACGACGCCCGGAACGCGGAGGTCGGGGCGTGCCGCCAGATCGCGCGCCACCCGCTCTGCGCTCCGCCCTTCGCGCACGAAGTCGAGCTCGCGCGGGACCGCCTCGCCCAGCTCGTCGAGCAGCGGCTGCCAGTCGAAGTCGCGCTCGACTCGCGCGAGCGCGCCGAGCATGAAGCGAAGACTGCCCAGGTCGCTTCGGACCAGGGCAGCGATCCCCGGGTACTGGACCTTCACCGCGACCCGACGGCCGTCGAGGAGCTCCGCTTCGTGCACCTGCGCGAGCGAAGCACTCGCAACCGGCGCCTTCGCGAAGCGCCGGAATACCGCGGTCAGCGGGCGGCGGAGCTCGCGCTCGACGGCACGACGCACGACCGCGTAGGGGCGGGCGGGGACGCGGTCTTGGAGCCGCGAGAGCACCGACACGGTGTCCGGCGGAAGCACGTCCGGCCGCGAGCCCAGCAGCTGTGCCCCCTTCAGGATCAGTCCCTGGAGCTCCACCGCCGCCTCGTAGAGGTCCTCGGCGTTGCGCCGGTGCTGCTCGCGCCAGCGCGCCTCCATGTCGGGCGGTGCCAGCGTACGCTCGATCCAGCGCTGGGTTCGTAGCCCGAGCCAGGCGCGACCGACGGTCCCGCCGATGCGCCGGGCGCGGCGTGCGCGCGTCGCGAGCGAGAGCGTCGGCTCGGCCGAACCGAGCGTCGCCTGGACGCGCGTCGTCACCAGATCTCCGGGGGCTTGCGCGGGCAGCTCCAGGCGCCGGAGAGCGCTTCGGCGTCCTCGGGATCGAGCACCTCGCCCGGCTCGAGACGCCAGGGCGGGTTGTAGGCGCACTGGATCCAGCGCGGCGCGGAGAACTCGAGCAGGTAGCTGTCGCCGAAGTCCTGGTAGACGAACTCCTGCGCGGAGAAGAGCCCGATGCGCGGTACCGGAACCTCGTCGAGGATCCCAGCCGCCACGAGCTGCTGGAGGTCGGCCGGATAGGCCGCATGCTGCTCGTCGTAGGCGGCCAGGGCGTCGATGATCTGCTGGGCACGACGGTCCCGCGTCTCGGTATAGTCGAGGAGGGTGAGCGTCTGCCCCGTCACGAGCGGGACCGCGAGCAGCGCGCCGCCGAGCAGCACGTTCCGTCCCCGCGCCGCGCGTGTCGCCGCATCCCGCGGCGGCCAGGCGACGCTCACGGCGAGCGCCAGGAAGCCGAGGAGGGCGGCCGCTCCGTAGTGATCGGCCGTGGGTCGGAACAGGAGCACGCCGCTCTCCGCGGCGGACGCCAAGGCGATGAGCTGCAGGCTGCCCGCGGCGAGCGCGCCGAGTGCCGCGAGTCGTGCACCGCGGGCGAATCCGAGCAGGCCGAGGCCGACCCCGACCCAGAGTGCCGCGAGCCAGCTGGCGGCGAACTCGAGGCCCAACATCTGGACGACCGGCCACGGTGAGAGCGCGAGGGTCAGGTCCGGGTTGGTGCCGGTTACGTGCGTCTCGTAGCCGACCAGGAACGCGAACACGGGGAGGTAGCTCGCGAGCCGGAGCGGCCAGCCGAGGCGCTGCCACGCGGCCGCCAACAACGGGGCGTGGAGCGCAGCGCCCACGACCGCCGCGAAGAGCACGATGGAGGCGGACCAGCGCCAGTGGAAGAAGCGCCAGACACCGGAGGCTTCCACCCCGTAGAAGACGAAGCAGGCGCTCGCCAGCGTCGCGGTGCCGGCGAGCGTTCGCGTCAGGGACGAGCGGGTGAGGAAGTAGATCGCGACGGTGAGCGCGAGGGGAGGAAGCACCAGCAACGCCAGGGCCGGCAACAGCGTGTCGGGCACGTCGCCCAGCAGGAACGACGAGGGCTCGAGCCAGGAGCTGCCCCGGAATGCCGGGCCGATCCCGTGGTGTACGAGGCCCGCCCAGACGAGGGTCCCGAGCGTGAGTCCGGCGGCGAGGCGGCCGGCACCGCGTGCAGGGCCCGGCAACAGCTGCGTCACTCCTCGGCTCCGGCCTTCTTCTTCCTCTCGTTCCGGAGCTGCTCCTTCGGAACCAGCTGGAACCGGGCCGTGACCTCCACCGTCCCCCCTTCGAGCAGGCGGCGCGCTAGCTCGACGGGGTCGACGCGCTCCAGCACCCGGCCGAACTCGTTCGAGATGCGATCGAGGAACTCGCTCCGCATCCGCTGGCTCTGGTCGAGCATGAACTCGAGCACGTCCCGGGGCACCGACTCCCCCAGTGCCTTCCGCAGGGCTTCCTCGGTCAGGAAGAAGCCCGTGAAGCCGAGGGTGAGGCCCCTTCGCAGCAGCTCCGGAAAGAAGCCGCTCGGCTCGGTCCCGCCGGGGCGCTCGGGGGGCGCCCGTTTCTTCCTTCTCTCGGCGCCTTCTGATGCCATTCGCTCCCGTCCGCGTATTAGAATGATCCGAGAATGCCGGATCGGGTAAGGGACATCATGCAGACCAAGCTGGTCACGATCTCGGCCAGCGAACGGCTTTCCATGGTCGAAGATATCATGACGCTCGGACGCGTGCGGCACATGCCGGTGGTCCAGAGCGGCCGGCTGGTCGGCGTGGTGTCGGAGCGCGACCTGCTGCGAGCGTCCCTCTCCGTGCTCTCGGAGCACCGGGACGCGGAGCGGCGCGCCTTTCTCCACGTGGTCGAGATCTCACGGGTCATGTCCGCACCGCCGGTCGTGATCGACCCCGAGGCCACGATCGAGGACGCGGCCCTGCTCATGGCCGACAAGAAGATCGGCTGCCTCCCCGTCGTGGCCGGGGAAGCGCTGGTCGGCATGGTCACGGAGACCGACGTGCTCCGCTGGGTGGCGGGGGTCCACGGCTAGGGCGATTTCCGCGCCTCCGAGGCCGGCAATTCGTTTGACTTTTCCCGCGGGGCTCCCGTACCCTCGACCCCGCACTCGGCCCAGGCGGCCGGGCGCCCCTGGGAGGCAGAGCTTGGCCGTCGTCGAGCCCATCGCGGAAGCGGGCGCCGGAGTGCGCCGCTTGCGCCTTTCGAATCCGGCCACGCTCGCGCCGCTCGGCGAGATCGAGGTCGCGACCGCCGCCGACGTGGCGCAGGCCGTCCAACGCGCGCGGAAGGTGCAGCCGGAGTGGGGCGCGACGAGCTTCCGGGAGCGGCGGCGCCTGCTCGAGCGCGCGGTACGGCTGCTGGTCGAGCAGCAGGACGACTACCTGAAGGTGATCACGGACGAGACCGGCAAGCCGCTCGAGGAGGCGCAGGCGACGGAGATCCTGGGCGCCTGCGACGCGCTCCAGTTCTACGCCAAGCGTGCGCAGCGGATCCTGGCGGATCGCACCGTCCCCCTTCACCTGATGAAGAGCAAACAGCTGCGCCTGAGCTACCGGCCGCTCGGCGTGGTCGGAATCATCACGCCCTGGAACTTCCCGTTCCTGCTCGCCCTGAATCCGACCATCCAGGCGCTGGTCGCCGGCAACGCGGTGCTGCTCAAGCCGAGCGAGGTCACGCCGTTCTCGGGCCAGCTGGTCGAACGCCTGCTGCGCGACGCGGGCTGTCCGGAGGGCGTGTTCCAGCTCCTGCTGGGGGACGGGGAGACCGGCGCCGCGCTGGTCGAAGCCGGCGTGGACAAGATCTCCTTCACCGGCAGCGTCGCGACGGGGCGGCGGGTCGCCGAGGCTTGCGCGCGTCAGCTCGTGCCCTGCACCCTCGAGCTGGGCGGCAAGGATCCCATGATCGTGTGCCGCGATGCCGACCTCGAGCGCTCGGCCGCCGGCGCCGTGTTCGGTGCCTTCGCGAACTCGGGCCAGATCTGCATCTCCACCGAGCGTGTCTACGTGGTGGACGAGGTGGCCGACGAGTTCACGCGCAAGGTGCTGGAGCAGACGGCGGCGCTGCGGCAGGGGCCCGAGGGAGAGTCGGACGTCGGCGCCATGATCCACGCCCCGCAGCTGGACGTGGTCGAAGAGCACCTGGCCGACGCCAGGCGCCGCGGGGCCAAGGTGCTGACCGGCGGACGCCGCAATCCCAACTGGCCCGGTCTCTACTTCGAGCCGACGGTGCTCACCGACGTGAATCACGACATGCAGATCATGCGGGAGGAGACCTTCGGCCCCGTGCTCCCGATCATGCGCGTGCGCGACGAAGCGGAGGCGCTCCAGCTCGCCAACGACACGAGGTTCGGCCTGAACGCGACGGTGTGGACGCGCGACAAGCGCCGCGGGATCGAGCTCGCCAAGTCGGTTCGCGCCGGCAGCGCCGTCGTGAACGATTGCCTGGTCACGTACGCAATCCCGGAGTCGCCCTTCGGCGGCCGCGGCGATTCCGGCATCGGCCAGGTGAACGGGGAGGCCGGTCTCAAGAGCTACTGCCACGCGCAGTCCATCGTGATCGACCGCTTCGGAGCCAAGCGGGAGTTCATCTGGTTCCCCTACACGCGGCGCAAGGGGCGATGGCTCCGTCGCCTGACGCGCTGGGTGTGGGGCACGCCGCTCGGGCGCCTGCTGTCGTAGGGCAAGGAGTGCGGAGAGGGGAATGATCGAATCGATCCTGATCGCCGCGGACGGGTCCGACCCGTCCCACGTGGCCGAACGGTGGGGTGTGGCGCTCGCCGCCCGGCTGCGGCTGCGTTGCTACGGGCTCACCGTGATCGAGGAGCGCGTGGCCCTCGGCCTACGCGCCGACTCCCTCGGAATCCCCGCGGGCCCCCTCGATGCCGTCGAGACGTTCCTCAAGGTCCGGGCCGACGCCACCTGCCGGCGACTCGCCGAGCTCGCCCGGGCTCAGGGGGTGGAGTGCGCCCCGGAATCCGTTCGCGGAATCGCCGACGACCGCATCGTCGAGCGCTCCCAGGGCGTCGACCTCGTGGTGCTCGGGCGGGATGGGGAGCATGCCGCCGGCCGCAGCGTGTTGATCGGCTCGACGGTGGACGGCACCCTCCGCAAGACGGCCAAGTCGTCGCTGGTGGTGCCGACGGGCGCCGAGTTCGGAGGGCCGATCGTGCTGGCCTTCGACGGCTCCCCCGGCTCGCGGGTCGCCGCCAAGCTCGCGGTCGAGCTGGCGAGCCGGTTGGAGCAGCCGCTCTACGTGTTCGTCGACTCGAAGGACAAGGGTCGCGCCACCGCGCGCTTCGACGAGGTGCGGCGACTGCTCGGCCCGCTCTCGGTTCCGGTTCGCGAGAGCTCGTCCACGCTCGGGCGCCCGGATGCCAAGATCGTGGACGTCGCGCGCAGCGCGCGGGCGGGCCTGATCGTGCTCGGGGCCTACGGCCGCAACCGGATCAGCGAGTACTTCATCGGCAGCAACGCCGCCGCCGTGGCCCGCACCTCGCCGGTGGCCGTGCTGCTGGCGCGCTAGGGGGGCGCAAGCGGGCGCAGCCCGCGCGCAGTGAGGCGAAGCCGAACGGAGGCGTCAGGACCGGAAGGCGGAGGGGTCGACGCCCGTGCGCCGGATCACGTCGTAGAAGTCCTTGCGATCCTTGCGCGCGAGCCGCGC
>JBFIYM010000184.1:0-8166 GCA_041605395.1 Myxococcota bacterium
CCAGGTGCTGCGCGAGATCCCGCTCGGCCGGGAGGTCGTCGCGGCCCTGCGCAACGAGTCGGGGCCGCTCGCGCCTGCCTTCGCCTGCGTGCTCGCGTGCGAGCGCGGCGACTGGGCCGCGCTGGACCGCATCACGACCCAGCTGCCCCGCGGCGTCACACGGATCCCCGAGGCCTACGCCGAGGCCCTCGAGTGGGTGCGTGAATCGGAGGGGTACGTCGCGTGAGCCCCCGCGCTCCAGCCTAGGCGGGGTGCGTGGCCGCGTGCGGCGGCGCCCACGCGCCGCGCCGGGTTCGCCGGATCCACCACTCCGCGGCCGCGGCGTGCACCCCGAACGCGATCGTGAAGGAGAGGATCGACAGGTCCGCGGCCAGCTCGGGGCTCGCGGGCCCGAAGGCGAACAGGGCGGGAACGAAGATCAGGCGCATCGTCGAGATCGCGAGCCCGATCGAGAACGCGCGGATCATCCACTCGCGGTGGCGCTCGATGCGCCTCGCGCGCGCATGGCCGAAGGCCAGCACGAGAGAGAGCGTGAAGTAGAGCGCGAAGAAGCCGTTCACCACGCGCTCGGGCCAGCCGGAGTAGGGAATCACGGTCGCGATGAAGAAGGCGCTCGCGCCGAGGGCGATGCCGCAGGCCACGAGGCCACGGCCGACGGCCCGGTGGTAGGCGGGCCAACGCCGGCGGACGCCGGCCACGAACTGGAAGGGCGCGAAGACGAGATACCCGGCGCCGAGCACCACGTGGGACCCGACGACGACCGGGTGCTCCAGGAAGCCCGTGTTGTAGGGCTCGCGCAGGAAGTAGCCGATCGACGCGCCGATCCCGCCCAGGGCCAGGAAGGCGCAGATCCCGTTGAGGAGGCCTCGCATCCTTGCTCCTCCGGTCGTGCCGTCGGAGACTAGCCTCGCATCGGTGTGCTCCCCCCCGGCCAGGAGTGTGCTCCACCCCCGGCTAGGAGGCTCCGTCGAGGAGCGCGGGCTCGGGCGGCGACGTCTCGGGCCCGAACGCGGATCGCATCGCGCTCCACCAGGCGACCCCGACCACGCCGCTCGCGCCCAGGTGGAGCAGGCTCCCGAGGGTCTCGCAGTGCGCCAACAGCCCCGCCTTCGAGAGCAGCCACAGCCAGTCGTGCACGTGCCCCCCGACCAGCGGCAACGCCTGCGCGCGCGCGTCGGCCATGTAGACGGCGACGTTCATCGCGCTCTCGCCGAGCCAGAGCCAGCACACGGCCGCGGCGAAGCGGTCACCCCGCGCACGGAAGTGCAGCGCCGCCGCGGCGGGCACGGCGAGCTGGCCCAGGGTTCCGCCGAGGAAGTGCAGGGTCTGGCCGAAGGGCAGCAGGAACAGGTGCCCCGCCTCGTGGAAGGCGAGGTTCACGCCGTCGAGGAAGTGGTAGCCGTAGGCGAACGTCAGCCAGACGGCGTAGGGAGCGAGCGCGACGGCGACGAGGCGGCGCCAGGGCATAGGGGACGCGTCGGCGGCCCTACGCGCGGTCTTGAGGCGGGGGCGCCAGCGCTCCGAGAGCCCGTAGCGCGGCGACCCAGGCTGGCGGAGAGGGAGGGATTCGAACCCCCGGTACCCTTGCGAGTACTCCTGATTTCGAGTCAGGCCCGTTCAACCGGACTCCGGCACCTCTCCGCGCGGAGGGCCCCGAGGGTAGCCGCTCGGGCGCGGATCGTCGCAGGCGGCGCGTCGCCGACGCGCCGTCGCGGCAGCGAACCCGGACGCCGGGGCGACGCCGGGCGAAGCCGCGTACGATAGGCGGATCGTGAGGAAGGAAGGCCCCACCGCCCTGGGTGCCCCTGCCGCGCTCTGGGAGCGCCTCGGCAACCCCCTCGAGTGGGACGACGTCCAGAAGGTGCTGATCGTCCTGGGCGTCCTGATCCCCAGCGCGGGGGTGGGGCTGCTGCGCGCCGCCTACATGGTCGAGCATCCCGAGGTCGAGCCCTACGTGAGCACGGCGGTGCTCTCCCACCTGGTGCGCGTGACCGCCGGGTACCTGGTCTTCGCGCTGCTCCTGGTCGCCGCCGGACTGTGGCTGCGGCGCACGGGGCGGGGCGCGCGTGCCTACGCGTACGTCGCGACGCTGAGCTGGTGGCTGCTGTACGCGTGGTTCGCGTACCTGATCGGGTTGGCGACGAGCCCCGTCTGGGTCATCTACATCCTGCTCGGCGTCTTCTGTCTGCTGCTCTTCGACCTCCCGGTCGCGGTGACCGGGATGGCGACGGCGTTCGTGGCGATCGTGGCGACGACGCTTGCGGAACGCCTGGGCCTGATCCCGTACGGCCCCTACTTCTCGCAGTGGCCCGAGATCGATGGCCGCCTGGCGAACGCGTGGGTGATCTCGAGCATCACCTGGCCGCCCCTGGTGTCGCTCGTGTGCTTCGCGATCTTCGCCACCATCCTGCGCCGGGCCCGGCAGCAGAGCGAGCGGCTCGCCGAGATGACCCAGGTGCTGCGCCGGATGTTCGGGCGCTACATGTCGGCCGAGGTGACGCGGACGTTGCTCGAGGACCCCGGCGCGCTCGACCTCGGAGGCGAGCGGCGCACCGTCACGATCCTGATGACGGACCTGCGGGGCTTCACGGCGCTGTCCGAGCGCCACCCGCCGGAGCGCGTCATCACCATGTTGAACGACTACTTCGAGGCCATGATCGACGTCTGTCTGCGCTTCTCCGGCACGATCAACGAGATCGCCGGGGATGCGCTGCTCGTCACGTTCGGCGCGCCACAGGAGATGGAGGATCACGCGGCTGCAGCCGTCGCCTGCGCGATCGAGATGCAGAACGCCATGCACGGCGTGAACGAGCGCAATGCGCGCGCGGGCCAGCCGGAGCTCGAGATGGGCATCGCGCTCAACACCGCGGAGGTCGTCGTCGGCAACATCGGCTCGGAGCGGCGCAGCAAGTACGGGATCGTCGGCAGCGGCGTGAACCTGACCAACCGGATCGGCTCCTACGCGGTGGGCGGTCAGGTGCTGGCGTCGCGATCGGTGGTCGACGCCGTCGGGGACATCCTGCGCATCGACGACGAGCGTCAGATCCGGCCCAAGGGCGCGAGCGCACCGCTCGACATCTTCGAGATCGGCGGCATCGGCGGGCCCTATCGCGTGGCGCTCTGGCGCGAGCAGGACGCGCTGGTGACGCCGGCGAAGCCGATGCGGGTGCACTGGGTCCGCCTGGCGGGCAAGCACGGGGAAGGGGGAGATCGGGGCGCGCGGGTCGTGCGCTTCTCGAAGTCGTCGATCGAGCTCGCGGAGCTGGGCGATCTCGAGGTGCTGGAGGACCTGCGCCTGAACCTCGCCGACGGGAGCGAGCACCTGCGCCGGCTCGACCTCTACGGCAAGGTCGTCGCGATCGATGCGGCCAGCGGCCTCGCGCACGTCCGCTTCACCGCGGTGCCCCCGGAGATCCAGATGTACTTCGAGGGGCTGTCCTCACTCGGCTCCGCCTGACCCGGGAGCTGGCCCGCGGCTACGCGTCGTCCCGCTCGAAGCGCTCGAGACCGAGCCGGAGGATGCGCTGGATGAGGCGGTTGTAGGGGATGCCCGCCGTCCGTGCGGCCTCCGCGAACTCCTCGAAGGCGGCGATCTCGGGGTTCGGGTTCGCCTCCAGGAAGAACAGCTCGCCGTCGGCGCGCAGGCGCCAGTCGATGCGCGCGTAGCCGTCGAGCCCGATCGCCCGATAGAGGCGCCGGCTGAGCCGCCGGATGCGGGCGTCGAGCGCCTTCGGGAGCCGCACCTTTCGCGACTCGATCCTGCGCTTCACCTGATAGTCGAAGCTGTGCTTGACCTTCTCGGTCGCGATCAGCTCCTCGCCGGGCCGCCGCAGCATGGTGAGCTCGCGGGGGGGCAGCACGGTCAGGCGCTCGTTCCCGAGGATCGAGACGTAGAGCTCGCGCCCGGAGATGAACTCCTCCGCGATGGCGTCGGTGGCGAGCTTGCGGTGTACGAAGTGGACGCGCTCGGCGAGCGCCCAGTCGTCGCGCACGAGCGAGGCCCGCGAGATGCCCTCCGAGGCCTCCGCGGTGAGCGACTTCACGATCAGGGGGAACGCCAGACGCGCCGGGCGCCGCACCGGCCGCCCCATCGGGAAGACCTCGAAGCGCGGCACGCGGACGCCGTGGTGGGCGGCGATCAGCTTCGGCGTGGCCTTGTCGTGCGCCAGGGTCAGGCCGCGCGGGTTGCAGCCCGTGTAGGGCACGCGGAGCAGCTCGAGGTAGGCGGCCAGGTGCGGCTCGTACTCGAAGCGGTGCTGGAACTCCTCGAGCAGGTTGAACACGATGTCGGGCTCGAACGTCTCCACCGCCTCGCGCAGCGGGCGCAGCTCGTCGTGGACGCCGACCTCGCGGAACTCGTGACCGAGCTCGTCGAGCGCCGCGGTCACGTCGATCTCGGTCTTGATGCGGCTCTCCGCGCGGTCGCTCAGCTCCTTGATGGAGGGCGGCGGCACGAGGTCGCGGTGCATCATCACCAGCACGCGGAGCTTCACCGCCCGGGGGCCCCGCTGCACAGCCCCAGCTCGGCGAGCGCGTGCCGCGCCTGGGCCGCCCAGCCGCGGTTCGCCGCGGGGCTCGCCGGGCTCGGGTGCGGCACGCGTCCGATGCGGGCGCCCTCCCCTTCGAGCGCCTCGCGCGCCCGCGCTTCGGCGAACCCGCCGATGCCGACCACCCACTCGGGCTGGAGCAGCGCCACCAGGCGCCGCAGGCTCTCGTTGCACGCCGCGTAGAGGGGCGCGCGCACGCGCGCCGGCAGCTTGTCGGGCGTCAGGTTCCGCCCGCTCGCCTCCATGAACACGAGCGGGCAGTAGTTGGCGACGAACGCGCTCCGGAAGAAGCGCTCGGGCTTCTCGTAGTGGTCCCGGAGCGCGCCCCAGAGCCGCGCGCCCGACACCTCGCTGCGCGCGCAGGCGAAGCCCTCGACGGGGCGCTTCGGATGCTCGCGCTCCGGCTTCCCGACCCGGCCCGAGACGCCGAGCCAGTCGCGCACGTGGGCGATCTCGCCGAAGGGAACGCCCGTCTGCGCCATCCCGTAGGGCCCCGGGTTCATGCCGAAGAAGAGCACGCGGACGGGCGTGCGGGCGTAGCGCCGGACGTAGACCGCGTGCGGGCGGCGGGCGTACTCGAGCGGGTTGTAGACGTGCGTGACCGGGGCGCCGAAGCGAAGCGGCGCGAGCGCGCGGCACAGCGTTCGTTCGGAGGCGAGGATGCGATCGGCGAGGGCCACGCCGAGGGGATAGCGGGTTCGCGGGCGCGTTTCCGCGCTCCGCCCGGGGCTTCGCTGCGGCGCGGTACGCTCCGGTCGGGCGCTTCCGGACCCGGGGGAGAGCATGCGGATCCATCGTCGTCGATTCCTTCAGGGCGCCGGCCTCCTCGCCGGCCTCGCGCCGCTGTCGGCGGCGCGGGTGGCCGCCCGCGCCGCGCCGGCGGTCGAGCGCGAGTTCCGGTTCGAGGGCTGGAGCCAGCTCCGCGGCGAGTTCACCCAGGACTTCCGCTGGCGCAACTTCGCCGGCTTCCTGCTGGCGTCGCGGCCCCGCATGGTCGAGGAGGCGATCGAGCGCCACCGCGCCGAGCTGAACCGCAATGCGCCGGAGTACCTGCCCGAGGTCTATCGACTCGAAGCCGAGGGGCGCGCGCGCGCGGCCGCGTACCTGGGCGTCGACGCGAAGCAGATCTCGATGACCGGCAATACCACGATGGGGCTCGCGACGCTCTACAACCACCTCCGCATCGCACCGGGCCAGGAGGTCCTCACCACGGAGCACGAGCACTACTCGTGCCGCACGTCGCTCGAGTACCGCGCGAAGCGGGACGGCTTCCGCGTCCACACGATCCGGCTCTACGACGAGCCGCGGAGCGCCACCGTGGATGGGATCCTCGGCCGGATCCGGAAGCACGTGACGAGCAGGACCCGGGTCCTGGCCCTCACCTGGGTCCACTCCGGCAGCAGCATCAAGCTGCCCGCGGCCGAGGTCGGCCAGCTGGTTCGCGAGCTCAACCAGGGGCGCGACGCCGACGATCGCATCCTGTTCTGCATCGACGGGGTCCACGGCTTCGGCGTCGAGAACACGCCGTTCGACGCGTTCGGCTGCGACTTCTTCGTGGCCGGCACCCACAAGTGGATGTTCGGCCCGAGCGGAACCGGGATCATGTGCAGCCGCGACCCGGCACTCACGGACGTCACGCCCACGATCCCGCCCTTCGGCTTCCGCGGCGACGAGAGCTTCGGCGCCCAGATGACGCCCGGCGGCTTCCACAGCTTCGAGCACCGCGCCTCCGTCGGGAAGGCGTTCGATTTCCACCTCGCGATCGGGAAGGAGCGCGTCGAGAAACGCATCCATGCCCTGAACGACCAGCTGAAGGAGCAGCTCGAGGCGCTCCCCGGCGTCGAGCTCGTGACGCCGCTCGGCTCGCGCTTCTCGGCGGGCTTCACGTTCTTCCGCGTGCGCGGGAAGTCGGCCGAGGAGGTCGAGGAGATCATGCGGGAGAACCGCGTCGTGGTGAGCGCCGCGGACCGCGACGCGGGCCCGGTGGTGCGCATGGCGCCCGGGCTGATGAACGACGAGGAGGAGATCGAGGCGGCGGTGGAGGTGCTGCGGGGGCTGGGGTGAGGCATGGCCGCTCGACGGGTCGGGGGCGGGGGTTCTTTGGATGGGGCTTCGCCCGGCCAGAGGATCGCTCGCCGCTTCGCGGCGGCTCAACGCTTCGCGGCGGCTCGGGTCTGCTAGCCTCGCGCGGCGGCGAGCGAGGACCGCAGGGTCCTGGCCGGGTCGGTGCTACGTGAACCCCGTCAGGTCCGGAAGGAAGCAGCGGCAGCGCGGCTCCGGCGGTGGTCGGGGGCGCCCTGCGGTCTTCCCTCGCCGCACCCACCGGTCCAGCCACACGCCTCGCGGCACCCACCACCCCCAATGAGCTACCAGGTCCTCGCACGCAAGTGGCGGCCCCAGACCTTCGACGAGGTCACGGGGCAGAGCCACGTCACGACGCCCCTCCGCAACGCGATCCGCTCGGAGCGGATCCCGCACGCGATCCTGCTGACGGGGCCGCGCGGCACCGGCAAGACCACGCTCGCCCGCATCTTCGCGAGCTGCCTGAACGCCGAGAAGGGCCCGACCGAGAGCCCGGATGCGGACGACCCGAACGTCCGCGCGATCCAGAACGGCACCTCGACGGACGTCCAGGAGATGGACGCGGCGAGCCGCACGGGCGTGGACGACGTGCGCGAGATCATCGAGTCGATCCGCTACGCGGCCTCGCCCGGCAAGTGGCGCATCTTCATCGTGGACGAGGTCCACATGCTCTCGACGGCGGCCTTCAATGCGCTGCTCAAGACACTGGAGGAGCCGCCGCCCAAGAGCCTCTTCGTGTTCTGTACCACGGACCCCGACAAGGTCCCCTACACGGTGCAGTCGCGTTGCCAGCGCTACGACCTCCGGCGCATCCCGACGGCGGAGGTGAGTGCGCGGCTCAAGGCGATCGCGAAGGCCGAGAAGGTGAAGGTCTCGGACGCGAGCCTCGCCGCAGTGGCGCGCGCCGGCGACGGCTCGATGCGTGACGCGCTCACGCTGCTCGATCAGCTGGTCGCCTTCGGCGGCGGCGCGGTGGACGACGCGCGCGTGGCCGAGGTGCTCGACCTGATCGATCGCGCGCTGCTCACCGCGATCGCCGAGGCCTGCATCGACGGCGACGCGGCGGCCGCGCTCGAGGCCTGCCGCCGCGCCTGGGAGCGGGGCGTGGACGCGAAGCGCCTCGGCGAGGCGCTGCTCGGCGCCTTCCGCGACCTCGTGGTGCTGCGCATCGCGCCGGACCGCGGCCTGGTCGAGGGCGCCGACGCCGAGCTCGAGGCGCTCACCGCGCTGGCGGGGCGCGCCGAGGAGGCCAGGCTCCGGCGCATGTTCCGCGCGCTGCTGCGCGAGCAGGAGGATCTGGCCTGGGCACCGGACGCCTTCGCCGTGCTCGAGATGGCGGTGGTGCGCTGCGCGACGCTCGCGCCGGGCGACCGGGTGGAGGAGCTGCTGGCGCGCATCGACCAGCTCGAGCGCACGCTGGCGGGGACACCCGGCGGCGGGCCCGGGGGCGGTGCGCCGCCGGGGCGAACGCCGCCCGCGCGCGGGGGCGCCTCACCGCGGGGCGGCGCCTCGCGGGGGAGCACGGCGGAGCCGGCGG
>JBFIYM010000185.1:0-8102 GCA_041605395.1 Myxococcota bacterium
CCTCGACGCGATCGCCCTCGTCGACCAGAACGCGGAGCAGGGTTCCCTGCACCTCCGGGCCGATCCGGCTCTCGCGCCGCGCGTCGAGGGTGGCGGGTGCCGCGATCTGCTGCTGGATCGCACCGCGGCGCACGAGGGTCGTCTCAACCTCGAGCGCCGGCACCGCGCGCGCGTCGGGGGCTTCGCCGACCACGCTGGGGCCGGAACCCGAGCAGGCAGCGAGCGCGAGCGCGACGAGGGTCACGGCGATCCGGGTCCCGGTGCGCATCCTCCTCATCGGGGCCTCCTCGGGGCGCGCTGCTCCAACTTGCGATCCCGTGTCGCCACGCGAAGAAAGCGTCGCGACGCGAGTGGAGACGGCCCATGACCGTCGTCATATCGGCGGGGGCGCAGGAGGGGCGGGCCCGTGCGTCATGACCGACGTCATACCGGGCGGCCTCGTTTCCCGGTATCGCTTCGACGACAGCCTTTTGCGATCGCCCGAAGGAGGGAGTCATGGCGCAGTACAGCCCGACCGTTCAACAGGGCCTCGAGCGCATGTTCGAGATGACGCGAGGGCGTTTCGATCTCGGCTGGATGGATTCCAACCCGGTCGGCTGGGGGCACGAGGCAGAGCCTGGACCCGTGGGTCTCGGCCTGCGGGACGTCGAGACCGGTCACTATGCACGCGTGCCCGAGCACGGCTCCAGCCACGGCAGCATGGCGCCACGCGGCAGCTTCGTGCCGGCCGAGACGCCCTCCCTCGACATGTACGACCTCAACGACCGCTCCGAGGTGTGGTCCGACAATGCTGCTCTCCTCTACGACGAAGCCGTCACCCGGCAATGGAACTCGGTAACGGACGTGCCCTGGCACAAGCTCGAGAAGCTCCCCGACGACATCGAGAAGGCGGTCTGCCAGATGTGCACGAACCTGACGGAGGTCGAGTTCGTCGCTGGGGACATGCCGGCGAGGTGGATGTGTCGCATCAACCACGACTTCCATGAAGTCAAGCTCTTCCTCGCGACGCAGATCATGGACGAGGCGCGCCACCTCGACGTGTTTCGCAAGCGCGCGCTCGCGAACGGCGGCGGGCTCTTGATGGCGTCGCCCGGGAACGAGGCGCTACTGGCGGCGATTCTGCAGGCGCCCAACTACACGACCGCGAGCGCCCTCATGCACATCTTCGGCGAGGGCTTCGTGCTCACCCTCTTCCGGACGGGCGAGTTCCTGGCGCCGACGGAGGTAGAGAAGACGATCTTCCGCCTCTGCATGCAGGACGAGGCGCGCCACGTCGCCTACGGCGTGAAGCACCTCGAGTACTTCCTCGCGCGGCACCCGGAACGGACCGAAGAGATCCACCACATCCTCGACCTGGGCGAGGAGGCCATCTTCCGGCTGACACTCGAGCCACAGACGCTCGAGCCACGTGCCATCCTGGCCGGCAAGGGTGTCGCGAACATCCAGCTCGGTATGTCGAAGCTCGCCTTCTTGTACAACAAGCAGGTGCGGGAGTACCTGCACCGGCTCCGCATCGCGGGTCTCGACCGCGTGCCGCGGCTCAAGATTCCACAGGAGCTGCCATCGCTCGAGCTGGCAGCCTAGCTACGGGAGGAGAATCATGTCTGGCACTCTCAGCTTTCCCTCGCAGGCGTGGTTCGAGTGCATGGCCGAGCAGATGCGTGGCGACGAGCCCCGCTTCCGCGCGCTCGGGCCGGTGGACTGTGCGATGATCGTGAACGTGGATCTGGAGGGGGGACGAAGCACACTACACGAGGTGATCTTTCGCGGCTTCGGTGTGCACTCAGTCCGAGAGCTCGACCGGCTGGAGCAGGCCCCGGACAGCCACTTCGTGATTGCGGGCCCGCTCGAGGCCTGGCGCGACATGCTGGACAACATCCACGCCCGGAACGGTGCCGATCTCGAGCACACGCTGAACACGCTGACTCTTGCCGACGATCCGCTCCGCGTGAGTGGACCGGATCAACTCGAGACCGACGCCTTCTACCGCTACAACGAGACGCTTCAGCGGTTCTTCGACGGCGCCGCCCGCGTTGAGACGAGCTACCCGGTCTCGCCGTCGCGCAAGGTCGCCTAGCCAGCGATTCGGGGCGCGTCGACATCACACCGGCCGGGCTGCCGCCTCCGGCTCCGAGAGACCGACTGCCGACCGAGCGCGCGACGCTGGCGAAGGGGATGGCGCCACTGCATCGCGGCGACGCTTCTCAACGCCTTCCGGCGATCCGGCGCAGCGCCGCTTCGTCGAGCACGTGGATGGCCCCCACTTCGCCCCGCACCCAGCCGTCGTGCTCGAAGCGCCGCAGGACGCGGATCGCCGTCTCCACCGTGGTCCCGGCGGTCTCCGCCAGGCTGCGACGCGTGACCCGCGCCGCACCGCCTCGCGCCGCGCCCAGCAGCGCGTTCGCCAGCCGTGCGGGCGCAGGATCCTGGGATGCCGAGCGCAGGCGATCCTCGGCACCGCGCAGGCGGCGCCCGACCACGAGCAGCAGGTCCAGGGCGAGTCGGGGCTCGCTCTCGAGCAGACGCAGGAACGCCTCTCGCGGGAGCACCCAGGCGCTGCCCACCTCGATCGCCTCCGCGCTCGACGCGTGGCTCGGCTGCTCGAGCGCCGAGATGGCGCCGAATACCTCTCCGGGACCCAGCACGTCGAGGGTGAGCACCTGCCCGCGTCGCGAGCTCTTGTAGAGGCGCACGCGCCCCTGGCGCAAGATCCAGAGTCGGTCCGCGGGTGTTCCCTCCAGATAGAGCGCCCGCTGCCGCGGGAAGCTGCGCTCGACGAGCTGCGGTCGCACGCGCGCCATGCCTGCGGGCGAGAGCGCGCGGAAGAGCTCAGTCTGCGCCAGCGCCACCGCGCCTCCTTCAGGCGACGCCTGACTCCCGTGTCCTCGTATGATCGCCGTCATGGCCCGAAGCCACGCCACGGCCGATCATTCCCGGGAGCGAAGGACGGCATGCCATGACGCGGAACCCCATCGAACGCGACGTGATCGAGGAACACAGGAGGATCGACGTGCAGTTCGCCGCCGTGCGCGAGGGCTTCGTCGGCGAGTGCGCGGTGGCGGATCTCTGCAGGGAGATCGAACGCCTGCAGCAGGTTCTCGATGTGCACTTCGGGCAGGAAGAGGCGCTCTACTACCCGGCGCTGTGGGCGCTGCGGCCGGCGCTGCGGGAGCCGCTCGAGCGATGCCTCGTGGAGCACGAGGTACTTGGCGCGCAGCTGCTCGAGCTCAAAGGCTGCACGGATCGGGAAGAGCTGGCCGCCGCGGTCCGTGCCTTCGAAGCGCTTGCCGAGAGCTTCCGGCGCCACGAGGTTCGCGAAGAGCACGCGCTGCATGATCTCGACCGGGAACCGGAACCGCCGAACGCTCCGGGCTAGCCGCCCGACGCGTTCGACGCCCGCCGCGACGCCGCCCTGGCGCGAGCCCGTTTGCGCGCGACGCGGCGCCTCGGCCGCCCACCACCGGTCCCGAGCCAGCCCTCCGCCAGGCGACTCAGCTCTTGGTTCACGTCGCGTACCAGATCGTAGACGGCCCCGATCGAGCGGTCCTGGATGCGCCGGACGTCGTTCAGCGCGCCCTCAAGCCCCTCTACGCCCTCGAAGGCCGCTAGCGGCAGCCGAGCCACCCGCTTGTGGACCGACTCGGCCGCATCGGCACCCCGATCGACCGTTCGCCGGAGACGTGAGACGAGCCGGACGGCTTCGGAGCCCGAGCCACGGCGTTTCGCGCTCATGAGGACTCCTCCTCCAGGTCATTGCCGATGCATGTCGTGTGCCGGGCCCGCTTGCAATCGAGCGCGTCGCGCTCGCACCGCGAGGGGCGCAGGGCCCCTCCCTCTTGCGGCGCGAAGCCCCAGAGATCGCAGTGGATCCCTGCGCCCCACGCTTCCAGCGCGGCATGCCTCGAGGCCGACGAGGTACGATCGTGAACGTCGCCTCGACGCTCGGCTTCCGGGCCTCCGGTCAGATCCAGCAGCGAGGCGATGCCGAGCGGGGTCCCGGTTGGTGCGGCAGAGAGGATTCGAACCTCCACGGGATTGCTCCCGCCAGCCCCTCAAGCTGGTGCGTCTGCCAGTTCCGCCACTGCCGCACCGAGCCGCGCAGCATACCGGAGGGGCCTGTTCGCGCTACGGCGCCGGGTCCGCGGGCGGCGCTTCCGGCGCCTCGGCCGCGGGGGCGGGCGCCGCGGGCGCCGGAGCCGGCGCGGGGATCTCCTCGAAGCCGCCGGGCGCAGCGGGCGCCTCGCCGAACGGCGACTCCGGGGCCGCCGGCAACGTCTCCTCGCCCTCGAACAGCGAGTCGGCGCCGCGGTCCTGCGCCAGGTAGGCGAGCGACAGGCTGGTGACCATGAAGGTGACGGCCGCCGCGGTCGTGAGCCGGGTCAGGAAGTTGCCCGCACCGCGGCTGCCGAAGACGGTGGCGCCGGCGCCGCCGCCGAACACCGCGCCGACCTCGGCGCCCTTACCGCGCTGGAGCAGCACCACCACGATGAGAAAGAAGCAGGCGACCACGTGGAGCACGGTCAGGAACAGGGTCATGTGTTCTCCCCCGGCGTCAGGTTTCTTCCCCCGCGCGCGCGATGGCGGCGAAGCTCTCGGGCTCGAGGCTGGCGCCACCGACGAGCGCGCCGTCGATGTCGGGTTGGGCGAGCAGCGTGCCCGCGTTGTCGGGCTTGACGGAGCCGCCGTACTGGATCCGGATCGCGTCGCCCGTCGGGCCGAAGTGCTTGCCGAGCGCAGCGCGGATCACGGCGTGCACCTCCTGGGCCATCTCCGGCGTCGCGGTCTTGCCGGTGCCGATCGCCCAGATCGGCTCGTAGGCGACCACGACCTCCGCGGCCCGCTCGGCGGGGACCGCGGCGAGGCTCCCGCGGAGCTGTCCCTCGACCACCGAGGAGGTCCGGCCCTGCTCGCGCTGCTCGAGGCTCTCGCCGACGCAGACGATCGGGCGGATGCCCTCGGCGAGCAGGGCGGCGGCCTTCTGGGCCACGAAGGCGTCGTTCTCGCCGAACAGCGTGCGCCGCTCGCTGTGCCCGACGATGGCGTACTGGCAGCCGAGATCGCGGAGCATGGCCGGCGAGACCTCGCCCGTGAAGGCGCCCTTTGGCTCGGGGTGGACGTTCTGGGCCGCGAGCGCCACCGCGCTCCCCGAGAGCGCGCGGGCCACGGCGGGGAGCGCCGGGAAGGGCGGGGCGATCACGACGTCGACCCGGGCGAGCCCGGCCACGAGCGGCAGGAAGGCCGCGACGAAGGCCTCCGCCTCGCTGGGGGTCTTGTGCATCTTCCAGTTGGCGGCCACGACGGGGCGTCTCATGACTTCTCCAGCGCGACCACGCCCGGCAGCGCGAGGCCCTGAACGTATTCGAGCGAGGCGCCGCCGCCCGTCGAGAGATGGCCGATGCGCGGGCCGAGCCCGAGCTTGTTGATGGCGGCCAGCGAGTCGCCGCCGCCGACGACCGAGCGAGCGTCCGAGTCGGCGATGGCGTGGGCCACGGCCTCGGTGCCCTTCGCGAAGGCGTCGATCTCGAAGACGCCCATCGGACCGTTCCAGAACACGGTTCGGGCCTCGGCGGCCGCCGTCCCGTAGCGTGCGGCCGTCTCCGGCCCGATGTCGACGCCGAGCCAGCCCGGCGGGATCTCCTTCACGACGCGGGTCGGGGCCCCGGCCTCGAGGCGCTCCGCAACGACGTGGTCGGTCGGCAGCAGCAGCTCACGCCCCGCCGCGCGCGCCGCCTCGACCACGGCTCGGGCGTCGTCCACACGCTCCGGCTCCACGAGCGACGCCCCGGTCTCCTGTCCCTGGGCGAGCAGGAACGTGTAGGCCATGGCCCCGCCGACGGCGAGCACGTCGGTGTGCGGCGCGAGCGCGGCGAGGACGCTGAGCTTGTCGGAGACCTTCGCTCCGCCGAGGAAGCACACCAGGGGCCGTTCGGGCTCGCGCACGATCCGGAGGTGCTCGAGCTCCGCCCGCAGCAGGTCGCCCGCCACCGCGCGCTTCACGAAGGGAACCACGCCGGCCGTCGAGGCATGGGCGCGGTGCGCGGTGCCGAAGGCGTCGTTCACGAAGACGTCGGCGAGGGCGGCCAGCTCGCGTGCGAAGGCGGGATCGTTCTTCTCCTCCTCGGCGTGGAAGCGCAGGTTCTCGAGCAGCACCAGCTCCCCGTCGCCGAGCTTCGCGACCGCGGCGGCGGCCTCGGGGCCGACCGACGCCTCGCAGAAGGCCACCGGCCGCCCGAGCGCCTCGGCCAGGCGCTCCGCCACGGGCCGCAGCGAGAGCGCGGGCGTGGGCTTGCCCTTGGGCCGCCCGAGGTGGGAGCAGAGCACGACGCGTGCGCCCGAGGCGAGCAGACGGCGCAGGGTCCCGGTCGCGGCCTGGATGCGCGTTTCGTCGCCCACGCGTCCCTCGCGGATCGGCACGTTGAGGTCGGCGCGCACCAGCACGCGCTGGCCGCGCAGCCCGCCGTCGGCCAGGAGATCGTCGAGGGTCTCGATCGCGCCGGCCTGGGACTTCGTTCGCCTACGGCTCACTGCGCGCTTCGCTTGCGAGGGCGATCTCTCGCGACCGGGTCACTGCGCCCACGCGTCGTCGCGCCTATCGACCCATGAAGACGGCGAGGTCGGCGACGCGGGTCGCGTAGCCCATCTCGTTGTCGTACCAGGTCAGGATCTTGGCGAAGTCCCCCTCGAGCACCTTGGTGCTCGGGGCGTCGAAGATCGAGGAGTGGCGGTTGCCGATGAAGTCGGCCGAGACCAGCGGCTCCTCCACGTACTGGAGGATGCCCTCGAGCGGCCCTTCCGCCGCCTTCTGCATCGCCTCGTTGATGCTGCTGGCGCTGGCGGCCTTCTTGAGCTGGACGGTGAGGTCGACGACCGAGACGTCCGGCGTCGGCACCCGCATCGCATAGCCGTCGAGCTTGCCCTTGAGCTCGGGCATCACCAGGCCGATCGCGCGCGCGGCGCCGGTGCTGGTCGGGATCATCGAGAGCGCGCCGGCGCGCGCCCGGCGCAGGTCCTTGTGCGGGGAGTCGACGAGCTTCTGGTCGGCGGTGTAGGCGTGGATCGTGACCATCAGGCCGCGCTCGATGCCGAAGGTCTGGTGCAGCACCTGGGCGACGGGCGCCAGACAGTTCGTCGTGCACGAGGCGTTCGAGACGATGTGGTGCTTGCTGGCGTCGTAGGCGTCGTTGTTGACGCCGAGCACCAGGGTGACGTCGGGGTTCTCGGCCGGCGCGCTGATGATCACGCGCTTGGCACCGGCGCTGAGATGCGCCTGCGCCTTCTCGCGCGCGGTGAACAGGCCGGTCGATTCAACGGCGATCTCCGCGCCCCACTTCTTCCACGGGATCTGGGCCGGATCGCGTTCGGCGGAGACCGGGATGCGCTGGTCGTTCACCACGAGCGCGTCGCCGTCCGCCGCCACGCTGCCGGGGAAGCCGCCGTGGACCGAGTCGTACTTGAGCAGATGGGCCAGCACGTCGGGGGACACGACGTCGTTGATGCCCACCACGCGGATGTCCTGCTCCATCATCGCGCGGAAGGCGAGGCGCCCGATGCGCCCGAAGCCGTTGATGCCGACCGGCACCGCCATGTCCTGCCTCCTTCGTCTCGCACCGCAGGGGCTGCGGGCGGCGTACGACCCGGTTCCTGGATTCCGGTTTGCGCTCCGGGCCACCCCGGGTCAGCCCGGGCCATCCCGGGCCGAGCCGGGGCCCGGCGCCCGGCTCTCCGCGCGCCGCGAGGGCGCGCGACCCCGTTCGGGGGCCGGCAATGTACCCGTCAGCCCCCCGTCCCGCACGGGAGGCGAGAGGCTCCTTCCGATACCTTTCCGCGGGGGATGCGGGTGGAGGCAGGACAGCTCGACGCGGCTGCGCGCGCGCGCTCCCGCTTCCGGTTCCTCGCGGGCCTGGCGCTCGCGGCGCTCGCCGCGGCGGCCCTGGCCGCCGCCGGGGCGCTCTTCCTCGCCCTGGACACGAGGCCGCGGGTACCGGCGATGGCGGCGCCCACCGCCGAAGAGGTCGGCGGGCTCAAGAAGACCCTCGAGCGCCAGGACCCCCGGCGCCTGAAGCCCGGTGAGATGGGCACGCTGTCGCTGGACCGGCGCGAGC